>JBEICT010000147.1:0-8610 GCA_040383865.1 Flavobacteriales bacterium
CGGCTGATCCACCCACAGGGAGAGCCCGAACGCCAACGTTCCCAGCAGGAGGTACAGAAGAGTGCGGCCCATTGTCATCAACGCCTCAAGGCTCGCGCCAAAGTACGGGTCCCTCGGATCTGCGTCCACTTATTGGCCGCCTGCGAGCTCCACGTCGAACAGGTCCGCCAGCTCCAGCTTCAACCTGTTCTTCACCTCCTCGATATCCACCAACCCGCCCAGCTCCTTGGCCATGCAGGTAACGCCCTTGTCCGTAATGCCGCAGGGCACGATGTTCTCGAAATAGCTCAGGTCGGTGTTCACGTTGAAGGCGAAGCCGTGCATGGTCACCCAACGGCTCGCGCGGATGCCGAAGGCGCAGATCTTCCGGGCCTTCAGCGGTTCGTTCCAGTCCAGCCACACACCGGTGAGCCCATCGATGCGCCCGGCCTTGATCTGATAGGCCTCCAACGTGCCGATCACCGCTTCCTCCAGCGTGCGCAGGAACCGGTGGATGTCCGTGAAGTGGTGGTCCAGATCGAAGATCGGGTAGCCCACGATCTGCCCAGGTCCGTGGTAGGTGATGTCGCCACCACGGTCGATGGGAAAGAACTGCACGCCCTTCTCGCGCATCTCGGCTTCGTTCAGCAGCAGGTGGCTCTGCTTGCCGCTCTTGCCCAGGGTGTACACGTGCGGGTGCTCGCAAAAGAGCAGATGGTCCTCTGTGGGTATCTGTTCACTCTCCGGCAGGTTGCGGTTGGCGATCTTCCGATCGATGGTCTCCTTGAAGAGGCGCGTCTGCAGGTCCCAGGCGGTGGCGTAGTCGATCAGGCCGAGGTCGCGGTAGTTGACTTTTCTCACGGGGCAAAGGTCGGGGAAGTTCAACGCAGAGGGCAGAGACGCGAAGGACGCAGAGCATCCTAAGAATTGGAAGCCGAGAGGCGCTAAGCGCCGGAGTGGAAGCCCCCCTCTGCGTCCGATGCATATCGGATCTCTGCGCCTCCAACCTCTGCGTTGAGGTATTCACAGTTAGTCTTCATTCAGCCCATTCACTACACGCTCCACGCCTTCCTTCAAGAGCCGTTGTCCGAAGTTGATGACCAACCCGAGCTTACATCCGGTCATCTTCAGGTAGGTCAGTGTCTGGGCCTTGTGACTGTCGTGGATGCATTCGACGGCTTTCACTTCAACAACGATGCGGCCATCAACTATCAGGTCCAAGCGCAGGTTAGCCCCAAGGTCCTTGCCGCGAAAATGGATCGGAACCGCGACTTGCTGCTCGACGCGTAGGCCCTTCTCTTGTAGCACCATCACCAGACATCGCTCGTAGACGCCCTCCAGCAGCCCAGGACCAAGCTCACGATGCACTTCGATCGCCGCCCCGATGATCTTCGCGCTGAGCTCTTTGTAGGTCATATTTGCCAGCTCCTATAAGCCTTCCTCTGCGCCCCTCGCGTCTCTGACCTTTGGGTGGCGGCATTTTCACTGCGTCTCTTAGCCGAAGGCCTTCTACTCTTTGCGTCCTTAGCGCCTCTGCCCTCTGCGTTGCGCCATTACCTCTGCGTCCTCTGCGCCTCCGCCCTCTGCGTTGCGGCATTCTACTTCACCTCCGCCAACTTCCCCTTCAGCATATTGATCACCGCGATCTCCGTGGGATCCACGCCTTTCTTCCCGGCCCAATAGTAGCTCACCCAGTCACCGAGGTTGATCAGGAACAACTGGCGTGCGTAGGCCGTATCGCCCTGGCTCCAAACATCGTGCACGTGGGGGGTGTACTTCCTGAAGACCTCCTTGTTGATCTCCATTCGGATCTGGCTGCGCTCATGGTCCTCCTTGTGCCGGAAGATCACCACGGCGATGTCGTCCTTGCCGCCGGCCCAGCCAACCAGTTCGTTGTGGTTCATCTCGGGGATGGCGTGGTGCCAGCACAGCTCCTTGCTGTTCTCGTTCACCTGCTGGCGGAAGCGGATGCTCACGGCCTCGGTGCTGGCCTCGCTGTAGACCACCAGGCGCTTGCCCACGAGCTTTTCCGTGAGCTCCATGGCGGCTTTCTTGATATCCTCCTTGTCATGCTCCAGCATGTTGGCGGCGGTCTTTATGGCTCCCTCGAAGCCATCGCCGATGATGCCGAAGTGGTGCAGTGCGAAGAACTGCTGCACCAGCGAGTAGGCCAGCATGGTGCGGGGCGGGTTGCCTCCCGGGATCACGATGTGGTCCAAGCCCCTCGCCTTGGCCATCTCCAGCATGGTGCCACCGCTGGTTATCACCACCACGCGCGCACCCTTGTTCAGGGCCTGCTCCATGGCGGCGAGGGTCTCCTCCGTATTGCCGCTGTAGCTGCAGGCGATCACCAGGCTCTTGTGGTTCACATAACCCGGCAGGTAGTAGTTGTTGTACACCTCGATCGGGCACTTGGCCTCCTTGTGCACCAACTGGGCCGCGATCCGTCCGCCGATCCCGCTGCCACCGAGTCCCGTGACCACCACATTGCCATAGGGCCCGCCGGGGGCTTTCAGGGAGGCCTTGCGGCCGATCTCCAGGGCTTCCTTCAGTTGTTTCGGAAAGGCGTCGATGAGGTTGTACATGGGGTTCGGTTGCTGACGGTGCGAAAATAGACCGCTGTTACGCTCAAAGCGCTAAAGGGGTTGCGGGTATCTTCGCGGCCTGCCTGCCGGTAGGCAGGTCCATTTGCAGAAGTCCTCATGTCGCACACCCTTTCCGACCAGGAGCTGGTACGCCGCGAAGCGCTCCAGAAGCTCCGTTCCCTTGGTATTGACCCCTTCCCTGCGGCAGAGTTCAAGGTGACCCACCACGCTGCGCAACTGCGCGGCGAGTTCCAGGATGTGGGCCACGCCGTGGAAGGCCAACAACCCGAGGCGAACGTGGTGCTGGCCGGCCGCATCATGAGCGTACGCGTAATGGGCAAGGCCAGCTTCGCCGTGCTCCGCGATGCCACGGGCGACCAGCAGATCTACGTGAACCGCGACGAGATCGCCCCCGGCGAGGATAAGACGCTGTACAACGAGGTGTTCAAGAAGCTGCTCCATATGGGCGACTTCATCGGCGTGAAGGGCTTCATGTTCCGCACCCAGACCGGTGAACTGACCCTGCACGTAAAGGAACTGACCGTGCTGGGCAAGGCCCTGCGTCCATTGCCGGTGGTGAAGACCGACGACCAAGGCAATGTGCATGATGCCTTCACCGATCCCGAGCAGCGCTACCGCATGCGCTACGTGGACCTGATCGTGAACCCGGGCGTGAAGGAGACCTTCCTGAAGCGTGCCCGCGTGTTCGATGCCATGCGCTCCGCGTTCCAGGAGGTCGGGTACATCGAGGTGGACACGCCCGTGCTGCAGGCCATTCCCGGCGGTGCAGCGGCGCGACCCTTCGCCACCCACCACAACGCGCTGGACGTGCCTTTCTACCTGCGCATCGCCAACGAGCTCTACCTGAAGCGCCTCATCGTGGGCGGCTTCGATGGCGTGTTCGAGTTCAGCCGCAACTTCCGCAACGAGGGCATGGACCGCACACACAACCCGGAGTTCACGGTGATGGAGCTGTACGTGGCCTACAAGGACTACCGTTGGATGATGGGCTTCATGGAAGAGGTGTTCAAGAAGGTGGCCACGGCCGCCAATGGTGCACCCACCGCCACCTTCCAAGGCAAGGAGATCAATTTCCACGGTCCCTTCAAGCGCATCACCATGTGTGGCAGCATCGAGGAAAAGATCGGCCTCAACGTGTTGGACATGGAGGAGGACGACATCCGCGCCCTTTGCCTGAAGCACGGCATTGATGTGGCGCCCAGCATGGGCAAGGGGAAGCTGATCGACGAGCTGTTCAGCGCGCTGGTGCAGCCCGAACTGATCCAGCCCACCTTCGTCACCGATTTCCCGGTGGAGATGAGCCCGCTGTGCAAGAAGCACCGCGAGGACCCGCGCCTCACGGAACGCTTTGAGCTCTTTGTGGCCGGCTTCGAGGTGGCCAACGCCTACAGCGAGCTCAACGACCCCATCGACCAGCGCGAGCGCTTCGAGGACCAACTGAAGCTGCAGGAGCGCGGCGACGACGAGGCCATGTACATCGACCAGGACTTCCTGCGGGCACTGGAGTTCGGCATGCCGCCCACCAGCGGCATCGGCATCGGCATGGACCGCCTGGTGATGCTGCTCACGGACAACCCGGCCATCCAGGAGGTGCTGCTGTTCCCCCAGATGCGCCCGGAAAAGTTCGAGTAAGAGGTAGAATGTCACCGGGTCGCACTGACCTATGGAATTGCACCAATAGCGTCGACCCACCGGGGCGACCTACATGAACGATCGGGATACGGTCATGTCCACCATCGAACACCCGCTGTTGGTCCTGAACCCACGTCCGTGGAAGTGGCTTGGGGTGCTGATGGTCTCGCTCCTGCTCGGCTTCGGTGGATGGCTGATGATCACCGACCCCGACAACGATGCCCGGAAAGGGATGGGATGGTTCTGCCTGGTGCTCTTCGGTCTGTCGGCCGCTACGGCCATTATCCAGTTGATCCCAGGGAGCTCACGTGTGGTGGTCACGTCCAAGGGGCTTTATCAGACAGCGCTGTACCGGCGGCACTTCTTCGACTGGGCCGATATCGAGCGCTTCGGCGTGTTCGAGCGGACCCATTGGCACGGCCCGTTCCGCCAGCGGCAGCGCCTGGTCGGCATCCGTTTCAAGGCCGGTTCCCAGGTGCGGAAGCGATGGCGCCGGGCATCACTCCTTTCCGAAGCGCTGGTGGGCTACCACGGTGCGTTGCCCGACAACTACGGCTACAAGCACCAGGAACTCGCCGACCTGCTGAACAGCTACCTCAAAGCAGCCCGCAAAGGCTGATCCAGCCCGACCCGCCACACCATCGCAGGAATACCGCGGTGCACCGTGTCCTTCTCGAAGCTCATGCCATTGCGCTTGGCCACATTCTGGCTCGCGAAATTCTCATGGTCGATCAACGAGACCACTGAAGGAACGAGCTTGTGTTCTCGCGCGAACTCCCGGCACGCGATGGCCGCTTCCGTGGCAAAGCCATGGCCCCAGGCGGAGGGTATCAGGTGGTAACCGATCTCCAGTTCATCCACCTCATCCACCACCTGCGTCAACAGGCCGACCATGCCTACTGGCTTGCCGCTGGCTTGTTCGATGATGGCGTTCAGTCCTGAGCCGTCCGTCCGCTGCCGGTCCAAGGCCCGCTGGATGAACTCGCGGCAACTGTCCTCGCTCCCCACCGTGAGGAACATGAAGCGGATGGCATCGGCGCTGTTGATGTACTCCATCCACCAGTGGCGGTCGTCCATCGAGACCGCACGGAACAGGAGACGTCCGGTGGTGACACCGTGCATGGAGGGGATGCGCTCGACCATGCGCGAAGATCACTCCAACCGCTCCACCTTCCGCATCACATCACCCACCTCCAGCCGCATGACCACGTCCATGCCTTCCACTACTTCACCGAAGCGGGTGTAGCGACCATCGAGGTGTGGTGTGGCCACATGTGTGATGAAGAACTGGCAGCTCTCGGTGTCCCTTCCAGCGGAAGCCAGGCCCACCGATCCCGCCGTGAAGAGCTTGCTTCCGATCTCCGTGCGCAGCGTCCAAGGCATGCCTCCGTAACCATCACCGCGCGGACACCCGCCCTGCACCACGAAGTTGGGCACCATGCGGTGGAAGGCCTTGCCGTTGTAGTAGCCTGCGCTGACGAGTGAATCGAAGGCAAGGCTGCTGCCGGGGCAATCGTTGACATCGGTGGCGAGGGTGATGGCTCCCTTGTCCGTGGTGATGCGGTAGCGCTGGCCCTGCTTCAGGGCCCGCAGCTTGGTGGGATCGATGGGGTGGTTGAAGGGAGGTGAACTGGGCATGGGTGTGGCACGTCCATCGCGTTTCGCAGCCAGACCCTCGATGAGCTGGACCGCCTCGAGGTCACGAACGGGATGCAGGGAAGCCGCGGCCAGTTGCTGTACTTCGGGGGGGAACAGGACCGCGAGCTGATCGGGCGGGGAGAAGGCCAACTGCTCCGCGGCCGCACAGATGAGCCCCGCATCGTTGCACGCGAACACACGGTGCCAGAACGGTGCG
Source organism: Flavobacteriales bacterium (assembly GCA_040383865.1). Taxonomy (GTDB): domain Bacteria; phylum Bacteroidota; class Bacteroidia; order Flavobacteriales_F; family PHOS-HE28; genus PHOS-HE28. Next base: position 6,073 of record JBEICT010000147.1, read on the forward strand.
GCCTCGCGCATTTGCATGTCGAACCCAATGGCCCGGGGCATCATCATGCGCATGGACGTGTGCTGTGCGAGCACACTGAAGGCCGCCTGGCGCTCCACTGCGGGTCGCTCGCTGAACAGCATGCCCTCCAGCTCCGCTTCGCTCAGTCCCTCCTTCAAACCGGAAAGGCCTCGAATGCGCACGGCCTCCCGATATGGATCAGTGTAGCGCACCTTGCACAAGGAGTCCACCACCGCTTTCACGGCCTTTCGGTCTCCCGAACGTACCGAGGGCGCAAGCACTTGTCCGGCAAGTACCTCGAGCCAGCGCAACGCTTCCTGCGGCGAGGTGGGGGTCCGTTCGGCCAACAACCCATGCACTGCTGCCTTGAACGCCGGATCGGGGTCGTTGCTCCATGCCAGCAGCGTATCGTTGGGCAGCCCCAGCGAGGTATGCCCCAGCGATCGCAGGGCGGCGATGCGCTCCACGGACGTGCCACCCGGGCGCACCGCATTGCGCAACATCCGTTCAGCGGTCGCACCCTTCACCTTGACCAAGGCCCGCAGCAACATCGCGCGCACCTCCGGGTCCCGCTCCCGGTCCAACGCCGTGAACAGCAAGGTGCTGTCCGCAACCAGTGCGTCCCAACGCAGCCTGTGTGCCGCATCCGCCGCACGCACGCGGTCTTGGCCTGCACTGCGCTCCATGTAGTGGACCACGGTGGGCAGGTCCTTCAGCAGGCCGTTGCGTTGCAGCGCCAGGAAGGACGCACTGAAGTACGCCGCCTGCACGGCACTGTCCTTCTCCACCAGCGACCGTTCGACCATAAGCGGCACCGTGGCACTATCCGCCACAAGGGCCAACGCGAACACGGCATGGCGCCTGACGTCGGTGTCCGTATCCGCCAAGGCGGCGATCAGGCAGGGAATGCCCAGCGTATCCTGCAAACTCGCGAACGCCAGGGCAGCAGCACCGCGAACGGTGGCCGCAGTGTCCTTCAGCAGGGCGCACAAGGCCTCGGTATCGCGGTGTTCCTGTGCTTCAAGTACGGGCCACAACCGTTCGTCGGCCCAGCGATCGGGCGGTGGTGGCGCAGCGTCCTTCGCGGACTCACAGCCGATCAGCGATAGACCCGTAAGTAAAATGATGGACCTTACCATGGTGCACGAAGATCGCGACTAACGCGCCTTCCGCCCCGGGGTCATGCCAACGTCATTCCCGAGTCCTTGCGCCCTTGCAGGCCGCGCGTACCGGGTATCTTCGCGCCGCCATGAAACCTACGTCCCACTTGCTTTCCGCCCTGTTCCTCGGTGCCCCGCTGTTGTTGTCGGCCCAATTGCAGTCCGACGCCGATTCGCGCGACCAGATGAAGTACGACGTGAAGTACCTCGCGAGCGACCTGCTCGAAGGCCGCGAAGCGGGTACGGCCGGTGAGCGCCTGGCCGTGGAGTACATCGCTGCCAAGTTCGGCAACGTGGGCCTGATGCCTTACGGCGACAACGCCGGCTACGTGCAGGCATTCACCTTCAATGCCGAGCCCGTGCGCGGTGCTGCGAACACCATGCAACTGGGCCGCAAGAAACTGAAGCTGGATGAGCAATGGTTCCCCATGGCCTTCTCGGGCAGCGGTCAGGCGCGGGGCAAGGTGATGAAGCTCGGCTATGGCATCAGTGCGCCCGACCTGAAGTTGGACGACTACGCGGACGTCACCGACTTGAAGGACCGCATCGTGGCCTTCTCCATCAGCTCGCCCGATGGGATCCATCCGCACAGCAAGTACCTGGCCTACCATGATCTGCAGGCCCGTGCCCAGAAGGCCGCAGACATGGGTGCCGCAGCGGTGCTCTTCTACAACGACGACCCCACGGCTACCGCACCCGAGGCCAAGCTCTCGCCCAAAGTGAAACCCATCGGCATCCCCGTGGTGTTCCTTACCGGCGATCAGTACGAAGCGCTCGTGGTGGACAACAACCCCTGCGTGATCGGGGTGGACATCGTGCGCGAACAACGCACCGGACATAACGTGGTGGGCCTTCTGGACAATGGTTCGGCCAACGTGGTGGTGATCGGCGCGCACCTGGACCACCTGGGCTGGGGGGATGAGGGATCGCTACATCGCGGCGAGAAGGCCATCCACAATGGTGCCGACGACAATGCCAGCGGAGTGGCCGTGCTACTTCAACTGGCGCGCGACCTGGCCGAAATGGACCACACCCGCGCCAACGACTACCTCTTCATTGCATTCAGCGGCGAGGAGAAAGGCCTGTACGGATCGAACTACTGGACCAAGAACCCCACGGTGCCCATCGCGGAGCTCAACTACATGATCAATCTGGACATGGTGGGCCGCCTGGACAGTGCCGGCGCGATCGGTATAAATGGTGTGGGAACCTCGCCCGCCTGGGCCGAAGTGCCACGCATCCTTGTGGGCGAGCTGAAGGTGAAGACCACCACCAGCGGCATCGGCCCCAGCGACCACACGAGCTTCTACCTGCAGGGCGTTCCGGCCATCCACTTCTTCACCGGCACCCACGCTGATTACCACAAGCCCAGCGACGA
>JBEICT010000148.1:0-8556 GCA_040383865.1 Flavobacteriales bacterium
GCTGTTGCTGGACGGGCACGGAACAACACTGCTGGTGGTGGGCATCACCTTCGTGTACCTGCCTATCGGCATTGCCTTGGAAGAGCGGAAGTTGATCGCCGCCTTCGGGGAGGATTATGTGCGCTACCGGCGCGAAGTACCGGCCTTGTTCCCCCGTCCGGGCAAGGTTTAGGTGTTACACGCCGTTACCAGTGTGGAACATCCGCATTCCAAGGACCATGCTGCGTATCCTTCTACCCTTCCTGATCGGGCTTGCGCACACGAGCGCCCTGGCAGGCACTCGCGTGGTGCATGTCCTGGTGGCCTTGTGCGACAACGAGCACCAAGGCATTGTGAAAGTGCCCGCAGGCATTGGCAACGGCCAGAAACCAGGCACCAACCTCTACTGGGGCGCGGGATACGGCGTGCGTACACATTTCGACAGGGCGGCCGAATGGGTGCGTGTGCAGGTGCCCTCCCCGGGCGTTCCGCACATCCTGGAGCGCGTGGCCTGGAAACATCGTGACAGCGCGGTGTACCTGGTGGCCGATGCCTACGACGGCCGCAACATCCGCGAGGCCACGGAAGACCTGCTCCGCTACGCCAGCGGCACGGGAAGTACCGCGCTGAAAGTGGCCGACCGCACCATCAACATAGGCGGAGGCGCCGACCTGATCGCCTACGTGGGCCACGATGGACTCATGGACTTCTCGCTGGACCAGGGCTTTCCCGCAAAGGATCAACGGCTGCGCGAGACCATCATCCTGGCCTGCATCAGCAAGCGCTACTACGCCCCTCACCTGCGCACCACCGGCGCCCAGCCCCTGCTGTGGACCACCGGACTGATGGCCCCCGAGGCCTACACGCTGAAGGCCGCGTTGGAAGGCTGGGTGCGAAGGGAGGCCCCAGCGGCCGTGCAGGAACGCGCCGCTCAGGCCTACAACACCTACCAGAAGTGCGGCATCAATGGTGCACGACGCCTCCTGGTAACGGGTTGGTGACACCGGGCGCAACGGCCTCAGGCGAAGAGCGCACACCTTTGTGCCATGCAACACACCAGCCACCGCAGTGTAACGGCCGTTCTGGAAGGCGCCCCCTACACCACCAGGCTCACCACCCGAGGGCTCGACCTCGTGGCCGATGAACCGGTGGACCACGGCGGCCAGGACCTCGGCTTCAGGCCCCATGAACTGATGCTGAGCGCCCTGGCCTCATGCACCGTGATCACCCTACGCATGTATGCCGACCGCAAACAATGGAACGTGGCGCCCATCGGGGTCACCGTGACCATGGAACGCACGCAGTCCGGCGCCTCCATCGACACGAAGATCCATATGGAGATCGACCTGCCCCAGCACCTGACGCAGGAACAGAAGGACCGCATGATGCAGATCGCACGTTCATGCCCGGTGCACCGTACCTTGGAGAACCCGATCCATTTGAGCGCGGGACTCAAGGCATGAGCAAGGAGCACAGCTATACGAACGGCGAGGTCAGCATAATCTGGCAGCCCGACCGCTGCATCCACAGCACCCGCTGCTGGAAGGGCCTGCCGGCGGTGTTCCAGCCCGGCAAACGGCCCTGGATAACGCCCGAAGGCATCGGTACAGAACCGATCATCGAGCAGGTGAAGCAGTGTCCGAGCGGGGCGCTGAGCTACCGGATGAACAATGGTTCCGGCACCACGCCGGCGAGCGCACCCCCCGACCACGTCATAGAGGCCACCCCGAACGGGCCGTTGGTGCTGCAGGGGCCGTGCATTGTGAAACACCCTGATGGAAGCGAGGACACGCACCAGGGCAAGGTGGCCCTGTGCCGGTGCGGAGCTTCGGCCAAGAAGCCTTACTGCGACGGCAGTCACCGGCGTTCAGGCTTCAGCGATAAGTGACATCCGATGGTGAAGAACATGCTGGCCTGGCCTGACGTTCTTCATGTACTGCCTGAGCGAAGGGGCTACCTTTGCACCCTTTAACGCAGACAAGGACCATCATGATCGTGCAGGACCCCCATCGCGTTCCGCTGAGCCCGGCCCAGAAGGCCCGTCGCATCAACATGAACGCGGACCTCTACGGCACCTTCGCCGAGATCGGGGCCGGACAGGAAACGGTGCGGCACTTCTTCCGCGCGGGTGGCGCTTCGCAGACCATTGCGAAGGCCATGAGCGCCTATGACAAGGACTTCAGCAACGCCATTTACGGGCCCGAGCCCGGCAACCGTTTCGTGTGTGAGAGCCGCCTGAAGAACATGCTCCGCCATGAGTATGGGCTGATCACGGACCGCCTTTCGCGCAAGGACCATCCCACCAAACGCTTCTTCACCTACGCCAACACGGTAGGCACAAGCACATTCGAGCGTCCGCACAGCGGCCACGGATGGGTGGGTGTGCGTTTCCAGACCGCACCGGACCAGCCCACCAGCGATGTGATCCTGCACTTCAGGTTGCACGACCCCGACATGAGCCTGCAACAGGAGAGCATCGGCGTGCTGGGCGTGAACCTGATGCACGGCTGCATGTTCAACCATGCCGATCCGCAGGAGATCATGACCGCGCTATACGACAACGTGAGCCGGCACGTGGTGGAGATCGACATGATCCAGATGAACGGTCCGGCGTTCGCCCAGGTGGACAACCGCCTGCTGAGCCTGCAATTGGTGAAGCGCGGATACACCGACGCCGTGCTCTTCGGTCCCGATGGCCAGAACCTGCAGGCCAGCGAGATGCTCTACAAGAAGAACATCCTCGCCATCCGCGGCAGTTTCCGTCCGGTGACCAAGGTGAACATCGACATGATCATGAACGGCTACAACATGTTCATCAAGGAACAGCGTGTGGACCGTCAGAACCTGCAGGTGCTCTTCGAGATCACCCTGAACAACCTGAAGAGCGACACGGGCGATGTGGATGAGAAGGACTTCATTGACCGGGCCGACATCCTGTGCTCCCTGGGCCAGACCGTACTGATCAGCAACTACCAGGAATACTACAAACTGGTGGAGTACTTCAGCCGGTACACCAAGGCGCGTATGGGCCTGATCATGGGCGTGAACAACCTGGTGGAAGTGTTCGACGAGCGCTACTACCGCGAGCTGAACGGGGGCGTGCTGGAGGCCTTCGGCATCCTCTTCCACCGCGACCTGAAGATCTACGTGTACCCAAGCCGCGCCAGCGCCAGCGAGCAGATCATGACCACCGTGAACATGCCGGTGCACCCGCGGTTGAAGCCCTTGTACGACTACCTGCTGTTCAACAAGCGCTTGGTGGACATCACCAACTTCGACCCCAATGTGCTGCACATCTTCAGCAAACAGGTGCTGGACATGATCCGCAGTGGCAAAGCGGGCTGGGAGGACCTGGTGCCCCCCTACGTGGACAACATGATCAAGGACAACCGGCTGTTCGGCTTTGCGCCGGAAAAGGCCTCGGCCCAGGCCTGATCCGTTACCTCGGGCGATGGCGTGCATTACCAAGGGCATGCGCGCCACTGCCTTGGTCCTGCCGCTTCTGGAGAGCCTGACCGCTGCCCCCACGAAGGACCGGATCATCGATCGGTTCGCGGTGCCGAGCGGGTTCGCAAGGGCGCCAGTATCCCCAACGTCGTTCGGGGATTTTCTACGCAACCTTCATCTACTGCCCATCGGCACCGGCGTTTCGCTGTACAACGGCAGCGCCAAAGGCCGGCAGGACGTTCACGCGGCCGTGCTCGACCTCAGCGTGGGCGACAGGGACCTGCAACAATGCGCCGATGCGGTGATGCGCCTGCGGGCCGAGTACCTGTATGCCAGCGACAGGGAACGCGAGATCACGTTCCGGTTCACCAATGGGTTCGAGGCACGGTGGGACCGATGGGCCAGGGGCGAACGCATCCGGGTGAGCGGGAACACTTGTAATTGGTATGCCGGTGCGGCACCGGACCGATCGCACGCGCAGCTGCTGCGCTATTTGAACATGGTGTTCACCTACGCCGGAACGCTTTCGTTGGCGCGCGAACTGGCGTCAGCGACTGATGCGGTGCGGCCTGGCGACGTTTACATACAAGGCGGAAGTCCGGGCCACGCAGTGCTGGTGATGGATGTGGCGAAAAGGCCGGATGGCAGCACGGCCATTCTCCTTGCACAGAGCTACATGCCCGCCCAGCAACTGCATGTGCTCAAGAACCTTCGCCATCCCGAGGCCGGGGCTTGGTTCATTGTGGGAGCCGACGACCGCCTGTACACCCCGGAATGGACCTTCCATTGGTCCGACCGCCGCCGCTGGCCCGGGGAATAGCCGCCCAAGGCTGACCGTTGTGCTATACCGCTTCAAAGTGCAATGTTATCTTGCCCGTCCGACGGTGCGAAGAGGGCCCGTGGCGGAGGATCGATGATCGCAGGGAACACTCCAGTGAAGCAGCGCGTGCGGGATGGCCGTGTTCAGGCACTTCCGCACCCATGGTCCGCGTGGTTGACCCTGAGCAGCGACCCGGACAACACCCGACACCCGGATTGGAAGGAACTGGACCGGTTGATCTGGAAAGAACTGGGACTCCCCTTTTCCGATTCGGTCTTCATCCGCTCGTACAACATCCAGTTGCCCGACCAGGTGGACCTGCATGGGCATCCCGAGGTCCTGGGCAGCCACCTGCACGATACGATGCACACGTGGGGCGACTTCATGTTCGCCGGCACGCGTGGGTTCGACCGGAGCGATGCCGAGGCGCATCTGAACACTTTGGAGCATCTGAACTTCCGTCCCCGTGTTTGGGTGGACCACAGCATGTTCATCGGCAACCTGCTGCACAACCACAAATTCGGTGGCATACCCGAGTTCAAGGATGCATCGGGCTACACCTATGCCAACCAGTACTACACCCTGGACCTGATCCGTAAGGCTGGCGTTCGCTACTTCTGGGACGGCACCATCACCTCGGTACTGGGCCAGGACCGTGAACTCTCGCTGCGGCAATACCATCTGGAGCGCACCGGGTCGGGCAGGCGCGGCACCTTGGACTGGATGAAGCACAAGGTGGGCGACACCTTCGGGCTCGGCAAGGCGTTCCGGGACCAGTTCCAGGGCAACCAGGCCTATCGCATACACCGGTTCCTTGATGGCAGCCTGGGCTATGTGTTCCCACGCTATGGCCGATGGGAACTGGCCGACATCCAAGGCCTTGGGGTACTGCTGGCCCCCGAGAAGATGGACCGGCTGGTGGCGCAAGGCGGGATCTGCATGGCCTATACGCACCTCGGCAAACGCAAGGCCGGGCACGAGAACGACACGGAGCATGTTCCCGCATCAACTCGAAAGTCGCTTGAACATGTGGCCGGCCTGCACCGCGACGGCAAGCTCATGCTTTCCTCGCTTGGTCGCCTGCTGGACTACCTGGTGCTTCGTGACCACCTGACCATCCAAGGCGCTGCCTTCACCTTCACGGCAGATCGCCTGGCCTTCGATACCGTAGGACCGAACGAACTGGCGGGGCATTGCTTCACGATCAAAGGGGAGGTGCCACAAGGCATCGTCGTGTTCGGCACCAACGGTCCGGTACCTCATTCAGTCATTCGTCACGGGGATCGCGCGTTCACTCTTCAATTCCCTGAAGCATGAGCCTGCGGATCGTATTGCTGACCAGCGACCAGCCCGTAGCACGGGTGCTGGCCGACCGGCTGGCCAACACCACGGGCCTTTCCCTGATCGTGCAACAGGTGGATACCGGTACCAGACCCTACAGCAAATGGTCGAACCGTGTGCGTTCCGTGGTCGGTGACCGCATGGTGGACCGGCTGATGCAACGTGTACGCCTGACGCCCGAGATGCGGCGCTTGCTTGCCTTTGAGGAACGGCTGGCCAACAAGGCCGATCGTTATTTCATGGACAGTGTATACAAGCAAGGACTGCGCGCCGAATGGCCCGAAGTGGAGCGTGTGGAGACCACTGATCTGAACGCGCCTGAGACCATACAGCGCATTCGCAACGCGCGGCCCGATGTGCTCGTGGTGTTCGGCACGAAGATCCTGAAGGCGCCCCTGCTGGCCGTACCCCACCAAAGGGACCCTGAACGCCCACACCTCCCTGCTGCCCGCGTACCGCGGCACGCGTTCCGAGTTCTGGCAATGCCTCAACAACGACCCCACCAGTGCGGGGATCACCATACACCTGGTGGACACCGGCGTGGATACGGGACAGATCCTGTTCCAGAAACCTGCGGAAACGGGCTGGCCAGCGGACCCCTTCCACTTGCGTGCGCTCAACAACCTGATGGTCGTGGAGCACTATCCGTGGGTCATCGAACACTTCGTTCAGGGTGACCTGCGGCCGACCGTTCAGCCCCAAAGCGAGGGGCATACCTACCGCCTCAGAGAGCACACGCGGGAGAAGCGCTTGGAACTGATGCGGCGCCTGGAAAAGGAACTCGGTACGGACTGACCTATTGCCCATGGAGCGGTCAACGGACCAGTTGGTGGGAGCCACGTTCACCGGTCATCGTGGGCCCGTTTATGCGTTGGCCTCCGAGGTCGATGGCGACACGTTCCTTTCGGGTTCCGGGGATGGACTGGTGGTAAGATGGCAGTATCGTACACCAGAGGCTGGACATGTGCTGGTGAACGTGGGACAGGCGGTCTTCAGCCTGCTGCGCAGCGGCACGCTCCTGTTGATCGGCACCGAAGGCGGCGACCTGTTCGTGATCGATGCCGGGCACGGGCGCGAGCTCCACCGCTTCACTGTGCACCGGAAGGGGATCTTCCGCATGGTGGCGTTGAGCGATAACAGGATCGCCTGTGCCGGTGGCGATGGTACACTGAGCATCTGGCGAACGAACACGGAAAACGGCGCGACATTGGAACTGGTGCGTCATTTCCCCCTGTGCGAAGAGAAACTGCGCGACCTGGCCGTGGACACCCAGGATGAACTGTTGGCAGTGGCCTGTGGCGATGGCCAGGTTCGCATCCTGGATACCACCTATTTCAACGAAAAGGCGACCATCGCAGCACATCCCGCCCTGTTCGAACAGCCTGGAGGCGCCACCAGCGTTGCCTTCCATCCGCACAAGCCCGTGCTCATCAGCGGAGGCAAGGACGGGTACCTGCGCACCTGGCACGCAACGGAAGGGTTCAGGCCGTTGCTCGGCATACCGGCACACAAGGGATCCATTTACCGCCTGGCGTTCAACCCTGACGGACAGTGTTTTTGCACCGTGAGCCGCGACAAGACCGTGAAGCTATGGGACGCGAATACGCTTGAGCCCATTCAACGTTTGGACCGTTCAGTGCATGGTCACACCCACAGCGTGAACGCCGTACTCTGGACCCCGGTCGCATTGCTCACGGCCTCGGACGACCGCATGATCAAGAGCTGGGAGGTGAGGGCATGAGATCCCCCTGGAGCACTTCGGCCCTGGCCCTCATCGGGATGCTACTGCTGATCAGCAGTTCCAACATCAATTGGGGCAGGGAACACTGGCGCACAGTGATGCAGGCCGACGCGAAGGGGTACTACGCCTACCTCCCGGCGATCTTCATCCACCACGACCCCAACATCGGCTTCTTCGACCGGATCGAGCGGGAGACCTACTACAACCCCGACCTCTTCTACGACTATCGCTCCGCGCATAACGGCCGCCATATCCCGAAGTACTTCATGGGCACCGCCGTGGTTCAGGCCCCCTTCTTTCTGGTGGCCCACTTGACAACGACCGTAACTGGCGGTTTGAACGATTGCTACTCCAAACCCTACGTGGTGGCCACCAACCTGGCGGCCATTGCGTGGGTGCTGCTGGGTTGCTGGGCCTTGGTCCAGCTCCTGGCCAGCTACGGTGTACGCGACCCGCACATTGCGTTCACCCTGTTGGCGTTCACGTTCGGCACCAACCTGTTCTACTACGCCGTGGTGGCACCAGGTATGAGCCATGCGTACAGCTTCGGGCTCATCAGCCTCTTTCTCTGGAAAGGCCGTTCGGTACTGCTCGGTGCGCGCACCAGGGACCTGTGGAAGCTGGCAGCGCTTTGGGGCCTGATCGTGCTCGTACGTCCAGTGAACGGCATCGTGGTGCTGGCCTTGGCGGCTCTGGTGCCACAGGGGCATCGTGTTGGTCCGCTGTTCCGTTCACTGATCCTTAACCCCGCTGCAATTGCAGTTGCTGCGGTACTGGCCTTGGGCATCCCGCTTATGCAACTGGGATATTACAAGTGGGCCACGGGCGAATGGCTCGTGTACTCCTACGGCGAGGAGGGATTCCAATGGACGGCACCTGCACTGTTCGACTTCCTGTTCAGCTACAAGAAGGGCGCATTCGTATACACGCCACTGCTGTTGCTGAGCATGCTCGGACTGGTCCCCTTGTACCGGGCGCATCGCCGGGCGGCACTGGCCTGGGCCGGGTTCTTCGCACTGCTCGTGTACGTGCTCTCCTCGTGGTGGAACTGGTGGTACGGCGGCAGCTTCGGCAGCCGGGTGCTGGTGGAATTCCTCGGGCTGTTCGCGCTGCTGTTCGGCCTGTTGCTCACCTCGTCCAGCGCCAGGGTGCGCAAAGTGGTGATGACGCTGGCGGTGCTATTGACCGTGCTTTGTCAAGTGCAGACCTACCAGGCACGCTACTACCA
>JBEICT010000149.1:0-8459 GCA_040383865.1 Flavobacteriales bacterium
ATGTCCATTCGTTTGGTGCCCCTGGTTGGGCCGGACTACAAACGAGAGATTTCAAATTGAGCGATGGTAAGGACCGGTGGCCGTAAATTCGCCACGCCGTGGCTAATTTCCGGCCACCTTATGGCGATATATCCACCATTCGGGGCTACTTTAGTGCCATGGAGAAGAACCGGAACCTCAGGCATGCGGTGGACATTGCCCTCAAGGATACGCCCGTGGTACTGCTTCATGGTGCGCGCCAAACGGGCAAGACCACGTTGGTAAAGGCCATTGCGAGGGAACGTGGTGCGCGGTACGCTACCCTGGACGACCACCCGACACTGGAAGCCGCCCTGGCCGATCCACCCGCGTTCATCCAAGGCCTGGGCACCTTGGCCGTGATCGATGAAGTACAGAACGCACCCAACATCTTCAGGGCCATCAAGGCATCGGTGGACCGGAACAGGAAGCCCGGACGGTTCCTGCTTACGGGAAGTGCCAACGTGCTTGTGTTGCCCAAGCTCGGTGATTCACTGGCCGGGCGGATGGAGATCATCCCCCTGTACCCCTTCGCGCAAGACGAACTGGCCGGTAGGAAAAGCGGCTTCATCGACCAGGTGTTCGCGGCAAGGCCAAGGATGACCGACCCAACACCCTTGGAGCGGAAACAGATCGCGGCGCGGGTGATCGCAGGAGGTTACCCTGAAGTAATGACCCGCAAGGACCCTGCCCGCCGGGATGCCTGGTACGGGGCCTACATCACCAGCATCCTGCAGCGCGATGTGCGGGACATCAGCAACATCACCGGGCTCACGGACCTGCCTCGTTTGCTTCAGGCCCTTGCCATCAGGAGCAGCGGCTTGTTGAACCTGGCCGATCTGTCCCGAACGCTGGACATTCCCCACAGCACCTTACGGCGGTACATGGCCCTGTTGGAGGCCACCTTCCTGAGCACACCCATTGAGGCCTGGCATGCTCACCGGGGAAAACGGCTGGTGAAAGCCCCCAAGCTACACCTCACCGACAGCGGCTTCGCGGCCCATCTGGCAGGCATCGATACACCAACGGACATCCTGGCCGGTTCGGCCTTCGGCCCGCTGCTGGAGACCTTTGTACTGAACGAACTGCGGAAGCTCGCCGGATGGAGCAAGGTGCGGGTGAAGGCCTACCACTTCCGCACCGAGGCCGGTCGGGAGGTGGACATCGTGCTGGAGGACAGCAAAGGTCGGATCGTGGGCATTGAGGTGAAGGCGGCCATGGCCGTCGGCAGCAACGATGTGACCGGATTGAAACACCTGCGGGAAGTGGCCGGCGACAAGTGGTTACGGGGGCTGCTGCTTCACCCGGGGCTTGGCATCACGCCCTTCGACAAGGACATCCACGCTGTGCCATTGAGCGCCTTGTGGGAATGGTAGGTGGCTGGAAATTCGCCATGGCGTGGCGAATTTCCAGCTATAAAACTTGATCATAGTATTGCGAAAACCCAAGGATCCTGCCACAGCTCATCACTGTCGTATACAAGAATCCAACGGGCATTACCATTTTGCCCTCTTACTTCAAAGACGATCAGATCCTCCCTCAAACCTCTTGATACAGGTCGAGAGTATTCAAGCTCACGCACCTCTTGCAACCTCCTATTGATAAGCAATCCAAGTACCATTCCCACTGACTCTTCACTATAACTCAATATGTTCGAAGAGAGCAGTTCCGCACCTTGCACAATATCGGGATCCATCTCCTCTGCGCGAGCAATTACGCGCTCCAAGTATTCCCCCCATTCACTCATGATTCACAGCTTCACCACCTCCGCATCCGCAAGCGCCTGGTAGAGCTTCTTGGCCGTGCCTTCGCTGATGTTCACCAAGGGCAGGCGCATGTGATCGCCGCAGATGCCGAGCACCCTCAGCACGTTCTTGATCCCGCCGGGATTGCCTTCTGCGAATAGCAGTTCGACGACTTCGATGAGGCGAAGGTGTTCGCGACGCGCGGTTTCCAGATCCCCTTTCAACGCGGAGTTCACCAGAGCGCTGAACTCGTGGGGCAACGCGTTGCCCACCACACTGATCACGCCCACACCGCCCATGGCGAGGATGGGCAGGGTGAGCGCATCATCACCGCTGATGAGCATGAAGTCCCTGGGCTTGTGTTTCAGGATGCGGCCCATCTGGTCCAGGTTGGCGCTGGCCTCTTTGATGGCGATGATGTTCTTGAAGTCCTTGGCGAGCCGCAGTGTGGTCTCGGCCGTCATGTTGCTGCCGGTGCGGCCGGGCACGTTGTACAGGATGATGGGCCGAAGCGCCACTTGGGCCAAGGCCTTGTAGTGCTGGTAGATGCCCTCCTGCGTGGGCTTGTTGTAATAGGGGCTCACACTGAGGATGGCATCCACGCCGTCCATCTCGAAACTGTTCAGGCTCTCGATGACCTCGGCCGTGCTGTTGCCACCACAACCGAGCACCACCGGTACGCGGTTACGCACGAAGCCAATGGTCTGGGCCAACAGTTCGTGCTTCTCGGCCTTGTTCAGCGTCACGCTCTCACCGGTGGTCCCCATGGAGACCACGTAATCCACGCCACCGGCGATCTGGTGGTCGATGAGCTTTTCCAGACCAGCGTAATCGATCTGGCCATTGGAACGGAAGGGAGTAACCAGTGCGACGCCGAGGCCGCGGAAACGATCATCCATGGAAATATCCCGCCGATGGTGGCGGTTCAGTTAAGTGAAGGTTCGGGTTTCGCGTTCACCATCATGAGGTAATGGTGCACCTGTTGGATCAACTGGGGCAGACTTTGGGAGCCCGCCATATCGATCATCATGTCCAGCATCTTCTTGTTGCTCTCGCTCCAGCGGCCCACCTTGAACCGGGCACGGCTCTTGGCCATGATGTACTGGATGGGCAGGCGGTCGGACAGCGTGAGATCGATGATGATCTCGTACTCCTCGGCCATGAAGTTCTGCACGGTGTTGCCTTGCGGGATCCGGTACCAATTGAGGTCCTTTTGGCAAATGGCGTCAAAGTTGAGCTTGGCGTGCAGGTAGTGAGGCAGGGCCTTCTCGTCGCTATAGCCGAGGGCCATGATGGTGCTGATCCCCAGTTCCTCCTTGAGGCGTTTCACGTAGTTGCGGACATGGTTGTGGGCGGTCTCATCCTCCACCACATAAACGATGGCCACTTTACGCGCCAGGGCGATGTTGCGGGCAATGGGCTTGCGGTCCTGCGACAGATCGCGCAGGAGCCGGCGAATACCCATCCATTCCTTTAGCCGGTCGAACAGTTTCATCCTTCGATCATCCGCGTGAATTCCTCCTCTCCGATCACAGGCACCCCGAGCTGTTCCGCCTTGGTGCGTTTGGCCGGCCCCATATCGGCCCCAGCGACCACATAGCTGGTCTTGCTGGAGATGGAACCGGACACCTTGCCCCCATTGCGTTCAATGGCCTCCTTGATGCCGTCGCGGCTGAAGTTCTGGAAAACACCGGACACCACGAAGGTCAGGCCTTTCAGCTTATCCCCGACCGCCACCACCTCGGAGGGGTCGAGTTCGAGCCGGACGCCATGTGCCCGCAGGCGCTCAATGATGTCGCGATTGCCCTGAACGGCGAAGAAATCGGCAATGCTCTCGGCAATGACCGGGCCCACCTCGTCAATGGCCGTCAGTTCCTCTTGCGACAGCGATGCCAGACGATCGATGCTACCCACGGCCCTTGCGATCTTGCGGGCCACGGTCTCGCCCACGTGTCGAATGCCGAGCGCGAAAAGCACCTGTTCGAACGGGACCTGGCGGCTCACTGAGATGCCATCGATCACCTGGCGGGCGCTCTTTTCTCCCCATCCCTTTCCAAGGCCCAGCAGTTGGTCCGCCTTCAGATCGTAGAGGTCCGCCACGTTACATATGAGCCCCGCGCGGTAAAGTTCCTCCACGGTCTCGCCACCAAGGCCATCGATGTTCATGGCCTTGCGGGCCACGAAATGCTCGATGCGCCGGGTGATCTGTGGCGGGCAGTGGTGTTCGTTCGGGCAGTAGTGCTGTGCCTCGCCTTCCAGCCTGATCAGTGGGGTGTGGCACTCCGGACAGTGCTCCGGGAAATGCACCGCGCGGGTATGAGCACCACGCTGCTCCTTCTCCACCGCCACCACCTGTGGAATGATCTCGCCGGCCTTCTCCACGCGGACCATGTCGCCGACATGCAGGTCGAGCCGGGCGAGCTGGTCGGCATTGAAGAGCGATGCGCGCTTCACGATGGTACCGGCCAGCAGGACGGGCTCCAGTTCCGCCACGGGTGTTACGGCACCGGTGCGACCGACCTGGTAGCTCACCTCGTTCAGGCGGGTGACGGCCTGCTCCGCCTGGAATTTGTAGGCAATGGCCCAGCGGGGACTTTTAGCGGTAAGACCCAATTCGGCCTGCACGTCCAGATCATCCACCTTGATCACCACGCCATCAATATCCACCTCCAATCCGCGACGATGAACATCCCAATGATCGATGAAGGCCATGATCCCTTCCAGGTCCGTTGCCTGCTCGATGAACCGGCGCTTCGGGTCGGGGGTCTTGAAGCCCCACTCCGACGCCTTGCGCATGTTGCCGTAGTGGCTGCGAGCGGGGAGCTCCTCCCCCTGCAAACCGTAGATGAAATTATCCAGACCACGCCGCGCCACCTCCTTCGGATCCTGCAGTTTCAGCGTACCTGCTGCGGTGTTGCGCGGGTTCATGTAGGGGTCCTCCCCGGCCTCGGTGCGCTGCTGGTTCAGCTTGTCGAACTGTTCGCGTGAGAACACGACCTCACCACGCACCTCGAAGCTGGCGGGCCAGTCAGCGCCTTGCAGCACGAGCGGTATGGCACGTACCGTGCGGATGTTGTTGGTGACCTCCTCCCCCTTCTCCCCATCACCCCGGGTCACTCCGCGCACCAACCGGCCGTTCTCGTATGTAAGGCTGATGGCCACACCATCGTACTTCAGCTCCATGACATAGGTGGCATGGCCCACCTCCTTCTCCACCCGCGCGACGAAATCGGCCACATCATCGCGGCTGTATGAATTCGACAGCGACAACATGGGGTACCTGTGCGACACGGTCGGGAACGCCTTGGTGATGTCACCTCCCACCCGTTGCGTGGGACTGTTGGGGTCGGCGAGATCGGGGAAGCGCGCCTCCAGCCCCTCCAGTTCCTTCAGCATGTCATCGAACGCCCTGTCGCTGATCACCGGTGCGGCCAGCACGTAATACCGATGGTTATGGAACTCGAGCTCACGGCTCAGTTCCTTGATCCGCCGTGCGGCCTCTTCATGCTCCATTTTCCTTGTGCATTTCCTTGCGTGCCCGCTTGATCAGTTCGCCCACCCGGAGGCCGACCTTGAAATAGTAGTTCCAATCGCTGAGGGTGATGGTCGCGTCGCGATCGGCGGCCAGCACATACCTGTATCCTCCACCCACACCGGCGAACAACCAATAGAAGATGTTGTAGTCCGTGTGAAGTGACACCTCGATCGGCACCAGTTCGTTCACGGAGTAGGGCACCAGATCGTTATTGGCATCGCGATACCCGCGGCGCAGGTTACCCAGAGCGATCCCCACGGGCACACCGATCTGCCAACGCTTGGTGTCGATCAGCAACCGCTCGTAGGAAATACCAGCGAAATCGAAGTCGGTCACCACATCCACGCTGGTGTGCGGACCCAGTGTGGAATTCTCCTGCACATAGGGGTCCCCAAGGCCGTATATCCCCACGGCGATGATATCCTTGTTCCGCTGGGCACCGAGGCGGAACCCATAGAACCGAACGGACTCACCATTGACGAAGGTGCGACGGAAATCGAAGTTGAATATGACGCGAAAACCTGCCTTCCGCTCGGTGATCCGCACGCCATCGGTCTCCGTTAGCAGCGACGGCTGATCTGCCATTTGGGACATCACCGGCCACGGCAAAGAGAGAAGAAGAAAGATCAGCGCAGCCCTCATCGCACAGCGTGTATGAAGCGGTGATGGCCAGCGAGGTCGGGCATCACCTCCACTTCGGAAAAAGCCATGCTTCGCAGCATATCGCCCACAGCGGGTGAATAACGATGATGACCCTCGAACCAAATATCACCGCTTTCGGGCAGTCGCTGGGAAGCCAATGACCCGATGGCCCGATAGAAGACCATCGGGTCATCATCCGGCACGAAAAGCGCCACATGCGGCTCATGGCCAAGAACATGCTCGCTCATCCCGCTCGCGTCGCACCTTGGAACGTAAGGGGGATTGCTCACGACGAGGTCTATTGTGGTGAGGGACCGCAGGTCATCGTTCAGGATATCCGCACGCACCCATTCCACCTCCAAGCGGTTGATGCGTGCGTTCTCGCGGGCCTGCACGAGCGCCGCGTCCGACACATCCACACCCATCACGCGAGCGGCCGGGAATGCCTTTTTGAGGGCCAATGCGATGCATCCGCTTCCAGTACCGATGTCCACAATGATACCTGGAACCTTGCCCGACCGGATAATGCGGTCCACCAGTTCCTCGGTCTCCGGCCGGGGAATGAGGACACCGGGCCGCACCTGCAGTCGCAGCCCATGGAACTCCACTGTACCCAACACATATTGCAGCGGCTCACCGGTGCGCAGGCGCTTCAATGGCAAGTACACCTTGAGCAGTTCCGATTCACTGAGCGACTCGCCCCTGCGCAGATCGAACTGTCCAGGGTCCCAGCCCAATCGATCCGCGAACACCGAGCGAACGATGGCGCGCACCTCACCCTCCTCATAGCGGTCTGCCAACTGGAGCCGGTACTGGCCAAGCACGGAGGAAACGCGATTATCGGCGGTACGCACGGTGCAAAAATAGCCCGTGGCCCGGGGCCTGCGGGAGAAGGCGCCCGTTGGTGCAACTTTGCGGCCCGCCATGCACACGCGCTGGATGCACCGATGTCTTGAACTGGCCACCCTGGGCGCGGGTGAAGTGGCACCGAACCCCATGGTGGGGGCTGTGCTTGTGCAAGGCGACCGCATCCTTGCCGAAGGTTGGCATCGCGCACATGGTGGACCGCATGCCGAAGTACACTGCCTGAACGCCTGGAGCGGTGCGGTGCCCGAGAACGCCACCTTGTACGTGAACCTGGAGCCGTGCGCCCACCATGGCCGAACACCTCCATGCGCGGACCTGATCGTGGAACGTGGAGTGCGTCGTGTGGTGGTCGGCATGCAGGACCCCTTCCCGGCCGTGGCCGGCAGAGGCATCGAACGCATGCGCGCCTCCGGGACCGATGTGACCGTGGGTGTATTGGAGCCGGATTGCCGGTGGCTTAACCGGCGGTTCCTGACCTCTGTGGAACGAGGACGTCCGTATATCATACTAAAGTGGGCGCGTTCTGCGGACGGGTTCATCGATCGCCATCCGCGTGTTGCGCGGGAAGTGCAGCGCATCAGTTCACCTCCCACGGACGTGCTCGTTCATCAGTGGCGAGCCGAAGAACAAGCCATTCTGGTGGGAAGTCGCACCGTGATCAACGACGATCCGCAACTGACCGTTCGACATGTGACGGGTAGGCAGCCATTGCGTGTGGTCATCGATAGAACGGGAACGACCCCGGCCACATCGCGGGTATATGATGCCAGCGCACCTACGTTGCTGTTCACTTCCGCACAGCGTGTCGATGTCGCCTGCGAACAAGTGCTGATCGACAAGGGGCAGGATGTAGTGCAGATCGTGCTCGCGGAACTCCATCAACGGCAGGTCCGGTCACTTCTCGTGGAAGGTGGCGCCACCATCTTGAACGCGTTCCTTACCCAGGGAACCTGGGATGAAGCACGAGTGATCGAAGGACCGGTCCAGTTCGGGGCCGGGACGATCGCTCCGCAGCCACCAACGACGCTTCTTGCGATGACCGACCATGCCAGGGACCGGATCGCACTATATATCCGCAAAGGGGTCCTACCGAAAGACAGCCCAATACCATCCATCGCATGGCCCTGGTGATCCTCGCCGCGCTTTGCATGGCAGCGCTGTTCCTGCTGTTCAAGATCTTTGATAAGCGCGGGATAGCACTGCTGCCTGCGATCGTGGTGAACTACTTCGTGGCGTTCACGTGTGGTGTTCTGGTGGCCGCTCCATGGAATGCGGGAGACCTTTCCCCGCTCGCGCTTCCGGTGAGCGTGCTCGGCATCCTGTTCATTACCCTTTTCTATCTTACCGGGGTAAGCACCCAACGCGCTGGTGTGGCCGCCACCTCCGTGGCCAGCAAGATGAGCCTCGTACTTACCGTGCTCGCCGCCGTGGCGTTGCATGGCGAAAGACCCGGTGTGATGGGCTGGATGGGGATCGTACTTGCGCTCGTTGGTGTCCTTCTCTCCTCTTGGGCGAGCGGTCCTCCCGGAGCACGCGGGGCCTGGGTACTGCCAGCCCTTCTGGTCCTCGGCAATGCAGCGATCGACATCACGCTCAACACCACTCAACGGAACGTGCTGACACCGAGCACCGAGCCCGTGTTCGCCACCCTG
>JBEICT010000150.1:0-8447 GCA_040383865.1 Flavobacteriales bacterium
CAGTACATGGGCATGCTGGTGACGTTGACGCTGGCCTTCGCCTTCGTGGCGGAACTGCTGCTGCTGCCGGCCCTGGTCATCGCCCTGCTGCCGCGGCGGTCCAACGCTTCCTGAACACCGGCGGTCCGCACCGAAAAAGGACTTCGCCCGGTCCTTCCCGCTTCACCTGAACAGGGAGCCGTGGGCCCCGGAACGAACGAGGCGGCCCCTCGGGACCGCCTCGCCAGGATCATGGATGTCTGCGGCTCAAAGCGCGTTCCACATGCCCTTGAAATCGTCCTCGGCCATGAAGGCATCCTTCACCACCGTGGCCACCTTGCGGGCCTGGTCACGCATGCCTTTCGAAACGAGGTAATCGCAGTAGCGGATCACGCCGTTCTTCAACATCTTCTTCTGATCGACAGGCAGGGTGCTCACATCGCCAGCGGCGGCGATGGCCTTGTTGTACTCCTGGATGCTGAGGTCTCCCTCCTTGGCCAGGTTCGACTTGTACTGGCACATGGCCAGCATCAGCCAGGCACCAGGGTTCTCGGGGTAATAACCCGTAGCTGCCACCCAGATCTGCTTGGCCTTGCTCAGGGTCTTGGGATCGTCGAGCAACCCCTCGCCCATTTCCAGCGCCATGGTGTTCAATGAGCTCCAATAGTCCTCGTAATTGTTGAAGAACTCCTTCTCCTTGTCCTTCTTGCGGTACTTCACGGCCCACTTCAGTGCCTCCACGGCCGCCTTGGGATAGTCCACCTCGTACTTGGTGTTGCGCGACATCTCGTAGTAGCACATGCTCACGTAGAGGAATGGCAGCGCATCACGCTTGGTATCATCGGCATTGATGTACGATTCGGCCTTGGCGATGCACTTCTCATACTTCTCGTCCACGTACATCACGAGCAGGTCCTCGTACACGTGCTTTTGGGCCATGGCACCCAGTTGGAGCGCAGCCACGAAGGCAAGGGTCAACAGCTGTTTCATCAGGGAAGGAATGTGCCGGAGGGATGGCAACCGGCATGCCGAAAATACGGACCTTCCCGAAAGTGGGCCTGTTCGCCCCCTTGCGGAGCGCTGCCGAAGGTGGAACTTTGCCCACCGGACATCGCCTGCGACGAGGCCTTCACGCCGGCGACCCAACGAACCCATGCGCATCGACATCCTATCCGCCGTGCCCCGCCTGCTGGACAGTTGGTTCGGCGAGAGCATCCTGCAACGCGCCCAAGGCAAAGGCCTGGTCGAAGTGGTGGTGCACGACCTGCGCCAATGGAGCACCGACAAGCACCGGAAGCTGGACGACTACCCCTTTGGCGGTGGTGGCGGCCTGGTGATGACCGTGGAACCCATCCACCGGGCCATCAGCGAACTGCGGGCGCAGCGCGACTATGCCGAAGTGATCTACATGAGCCCCGATGGTCAGTTGCTGGACCAGCCCCTGGCCAACCAACTGAGCCTGAAGGGCAACCTGATCATCCTCTGCGGGCACTACAAAGGGGTGGACGAGCGGGTGCGCGAGCACCTGGTGGACCGCGAAGTGAGCATTGGCGACTATGTGCTTACGGGCGGCGAGCTGGCCGCGGCAGTGCTGTGCGATGCCATCATCCGCATTGTGCCGGGCGTGATCGGCGACGAGATGTCGGCCTTGAGCGACAGTTTCCAGGACGGCTTGGTGGCCCCGCCGGCCTACACCCGCCCGGCCGATTACCAAGGCTGGACAGTGCCCGACGTGCTGCTGAGCGGCCACCAGGGCCACATTGATGCCTGGCGTCACCAACAGGCCATGGAGCGGACCCGGCAACGCCGTCCGGGCCTGCTGGAGCCCGGGGAATGAGCGGGTTGGTGGAGCGAACGGAAAGATCCGTAATATTGCGGCCCCAAATCCGGAGACCGAATCCCTGTTAATGGCAGGGCGCTGGGTTACCTCCCCAAACACGACAGGCCATGGACAGGATGAAGCAGCTCGAGAAGGAATACGCGCCACTGAACGCCCTTCCCGAATTCAAGGCAGGTGACACGATCACCGTGCACTACAAGATCGTTGAAGGTAACAAGGAGCGTATCCAGCAGTTCCAAGGCGTGGTGATCCAGCGCAAGGGCAGCGGTAGCACCGCCACCTTCACCGTTCGCAAGATCAGCAACAACGTGGGCGTGGAGCGCATCTTCCCGGTGGCCTCCCCCTTCATCGACAAGATCGACCTGAACAAGCGCGGCCAGGTGAACCGGGCCCGCATTTACTACCTGCGCGGACTGCGTGGCAAGAGCGCCCGCATCACAGAGAAGCGCCAGGCCGTGGCCAAGTAAGCCACCATCCATTAGTGAACGTGAAAAGGCCTTGGCAACAGGGCCTTTTTCTTTTCCATGCACAAGGCCAAGGCCGGACCGTTCCCGATCCGCTCGATGGTGGGCGGAGAGCCATGAGTACATTGGCAGAATGGAACCCAGCCCCGCCGAACTGGAGAAGATCTATTCGCAGTACACCGACGCCGAACTGGTCCATATCGCCACGCGATCGGCGCACCACCTCCGTCCCAAAGCATTGGCTGTGATCCGTGGCATGCTGCGTGCCCGCAATGTGGACGAGGCCGTGTTCCAAGGCATCGATGCGGCCGTGCGACCCGTGGACGAGGCCCGTGTGCAGGAACAGGTGGCCCTGATCCGTTCACTGCCCTGTCCGGAATGCGGGAACCGCTCTGCTCCACTGAATGCCGTGCTGGCGAGTAGCGCCATCAGCTTCCTGGTGATGACCAGCTACGACCGCACGCCGTACATCGGATGCCTTCCGTGTCTGGAGCGGCGCTGCACCAAAGCCACTTGGACCTCGGCGTTGGCCGGCTGGTGGGGCTTCCCGTGGGGTCCCGTACGCACCATACAGGCAGTGATACAGAACCATTCCCAGAAAGGCTCATTACGCACCGGCCTGCCCAGCGAGAGCCTGTTGGCCTTCGTGGTGGAGAACACCGGCAAGATCGAGGCCTACAAAGGCCGTCCGCAGGAACTGCTGACGATGATCACGGCGCCGCTGTGAGCGCTTAAATGAGGGGCACTTGAAGGGGTCCCAGGTTGAAGGGTCAATTTCAGGAGACCCTGCGCTGGCTTGGGAATAGCCGCACGCTACCGTGTTCCTGTTCTTGTCGAACGCAGCCGCAGCGTCTCTGCCGAAGCCTTGGCGAAGGCATGAGGCTACGCTCAGCTTACCGGGCTGATGTCCGAGGCCTTTTGATCCAGTTGATGGGATTGTCGCGGATGTATGCCGCAATGCGTTCATGTTCCGCAGCATTGCGGATTATACGGTCGTGGTAGTTGTGTTGCCATACAGACGCACCTGGTGTACCCCGCGACAAGTTGATGCGTTTGGTCACGGCCGATTTGAATGAACCGACAATGGCACCAACGGACCGCGGTTCAACGCCATTAGGGCGCCGTTCCACGCGTAGCGTCGAGGCACCGCCTCGACCTGCACCATTGGTTTCGACGGAATGAGGTGCCATGTAAGATGACCGCCCATCCATCGTTGCATACGGCGGGACATCACCGTCCAGTATCACCACGATCGCATGCACGTGATCCGGCATGATCTGGAACGTATCCAAATGGACGTTAGGAAAATGGCCCGGAATGGCGTCCCAGCATTCCTGCACGATCTGTCCATGTGAGGACAGGTTGATTTGCGCACCATTATCGCGGTCCACAATGTCACCGAACATGCGCACGCGGTCACGTGTGTTGATGGTCACGAAATACGCACCATTCGCTGCGTAATCGTATCCGCGCAACCGGGTGTATTTGTGGCGGATGGGCATGGGCACGGTTCGTGTCAATGCTGTATTGGTCGCAGGCCGGTCGCGCGACATGCCTCGACGCTACGATTGGTTGGGCTCCCTACCGATCCGTTGGGTCGAGGCATGCCTCGACGCTACCCTACCCCACCAACTCCTTGTTCCGGTTCGGGATATCCTCCTTGCTGAAGGGCACCTGTTCGTCCTCCTCCTTCAGCTTCAGCACCAGGGCCAGCGCGTCGGGGACCACATCGCTGCACAGCACCACGAAGGCGCCTTTCGGGGCGGTCCCGATGGCGTGGCGGATGGCCTCGTCCTCCTTCTTCATGATGATGTACTTCTTGTCGGGGTCCACCTCCTTGATGCCCTTCACCAGCAAGGCGATGATCTCATCGTCCGTCTTGCCACGCAGGTTGCGGTCCTGCCGGATGATGATCTCGTCGAACATGCGGGCGCTGAGCCTGCCGAGGTTCACGGTATCCTCCTCACGGCGGTCGCCCACGCCGGCAATGACGCCGATCTTGGGGGTATCGGGCACCTTGCTGAGGAAGCGGCCCAGGGCCTCGAAGCCGTGCGGGTTGTGGGCGTAATCCACCACCACCTGGAAGTTCTTGAACTGGAACAGGTTGAGGCGGCCCGGGGTCTGCGCGGGTGAGGGCACGAAGGTCATCAGCGCATTGCGCAGCTCCTCGATCTTCACGCCCTGCGTGTAGGCGGCCAGCACGGCGGGCAGCACGTTCTGGATGTTGAACACGGCCTTGCCGCCATAGGTGAGCGGTACGTTCACGGCCTTCTCGATGCGCAGCTTCCACTCGCCCTTGCTGATGGTGATGAAGCCGTTCTCGTAAATGGCGGCCAGACCGCCGAGCTTGCAGTGCTGGCGGATGAGGCGGTTGTTCTCGTCGAGACTGAACAATGCGATCTTGCAATCGCACTGTTTGCGCATGGCCATCACCAGCTCATCGTCGGCATTGAGGATGGCGTAACCGTCCTTGCGTACGCTGCGAGGCACGGTGCTTTTCACGTGGGCCAGTTCCTCCAAGGTATTGATGTCCTTGAGACCGAGGTGATCCGCTGCGACGTTGGTGCAGATGCCCACGTCGCAATGCTCGAAACCAAGGCCGCTGCGAAGCATGCCACCCCGGGCGGTCTCCAGCACGGCCATGTCCACCAGCGGGTCCTTCAGCACGAACTGCGCGCTGGCCGGGCCGGTGCAGTCGCCTTTCTGCAGCATCCGGTTCATGATGTACACGCCATCGCTGCACGTCATGCCCACCTTGTAGTTCACGCTGCGCATGATGTGGGCGGTGAGGCGCGTGGTGGTGGTCTTCCCGTTGGTGCCAGTGATGGCGATGATGGGGATCCGACTGGGCGTGCCGGGCGGGAACAGCATGTCCACCACGGGTTCGGCCACGTTGCGACCGATGCCCTCGGTGGGCTCCAGGTGCATGCGGAAGCCGGGCGCGGCGTTCACCTCCAGCACGGCGCCACCGGTCTCGGTGAGCGGCTGCGTGATGTCATCGGTCATGATGTCGATGCCGCAGATGTCGAGGTCGATGATGCGCGAGATGCGCTCGGCCATGAAGACGTTGTAGGGGTGCACGACCTCGGTGACATCGGTGGCGGTGCCGCCGGTGCTCAGGTTGGCCGTGGCCTTCAGGTACACCACCTCATCCTTCGGTGGCACACTGTCGGCGGTCATGCCACGGCGGGCGAGCATCTTTTCAGTATGGTCGTCGATGTCGATGCGGGTGAGGACCTTCTCGTGGCCATACCCGCGACGGGGATCCTTGTTCACTTCGTCGGCCAGCTGGCGGATGGTATGCACACCATCACCGATCACACAGGCAGGCGTGCGCTTGGCACCCGCCACGAACTGGTGGTTGATGACCAGCAGACGATGGTCGAGACCGGTGATGAAACGCTCCACGATGACGCTGCGGCTGATCTCCTTGGCCTTGGCCAGCGCGGGCACGGCCTCCTCCCAGGTCTTGATGCCGATGGTGGCACCACGACCGTGGTTGCCACCGATGGGCTTGATCACGCACGGGTAGCCCACCACTTCGAGCGCATCCTTCAAGCCTTCCTCGCTGCGCACCACACGGCCTTTGGGCACGGGGATCTCGTAGCTCTCGAGCAGTTGCTTGGTCTCTTCCTTGTCGCAGGCGATCTCCACGCCGATGTTGCTGGTGCGGCTGGTGATGGTGGCGCGGATGCGCTTCTGGTGGATGCCATGGCCAAGCTGCACAAGGCTCTGGCCATTGAGGCGCAGGTAGGGGATACCACGTGCCACGGCCTCCTGCACAATGCTGCCGGTGCTGGGCCCGAGGCGTGAATCCTCGCGCAGTTCACGCATCTGCTGGATATCCGCCTGGAGGTCGTAAGCCTTGCCTTCAATGAGCGCCTCGGCGATGCGCACAGCGGCCTTTGCGGCATACAGGCCAACCGGTTCCTCGATGTAGCTGAACACCACGTTGTATACCCCATGCTCACCGGTGCTGCGCGTGCGGCCGAAGCCGGTCTCCATGCCCGCCAGGGTCTGGATCTCCAGCGCTATGTGCTCGATCACGTGGCCCATCCAGGTACCCCGTTTGATGCGCTCCCAGAAACCACCCTCGTGCTCTTCGCTGCAGCGATGGCTGTACGTGGTGGGCAACAGCGTGGTGATGCGCTCGTAGAACCCGGGGATCTTGTCGGTGGGCCGTTGTTCCAGCTCGCCGATGTCGAGCCGCATGATGATGAGGTGGTGGCGACGAACGGACCAGTGGTTGGGGCCACGCATGGCCTTGAGCTCGAGGATGCGCATGGGATGGACCGAATTCCTCGGTGGGATGTTGAAGGTGATGGAGCGATCGGGGTAAGCCGAGGGGGAAGATAGGAGACATCCTTCTGTTCATCAAAACTTCATCCGTGGATAACGGTGCCGATGCGGTCCGCTACTTTCGCGCTGTTCGTGCCGGACCAACGCACCATGCTGCGAGCATGATCGGCGCGAACGAGGGGTGGGGGTTGAACCATCGCACATGACACCGAAAGGCAAGCTGATCGCCATTGGCGGCAACGAGGACAAGGGCAATACGCCCGAGGGCGGACACCACTCGAAGGTGTTCCACCACGGCTTCATCGAAGAGGGCATCCTGAAACGCGTGGTGGACGAGGTCGGCGGCCCGACGAAGCGGATCGCGGTGATCACCAGTGCCAGCAGCATTCCCGACGAGGTGGGCCAGAACTACATCGAGGCCTTCGGCAGGCTCGGGGCCACCAACATCGACATCCTCGACATCCGCGACCGCAGCGATGTGAAGCCCGATATGATCAAGCGCCTGTCGCGTGCCGATGGCGTGATGATGAGCGGCGGCAACCAGTTGCGCCTGACCACGATCTTCGGAGGAACGGCCTTTCTGCAACTGATGAAGCGGCGCTACCATGAGGAGGCCGGTTTCGTGGTCGCGGGCACCAGTGCCGGCGCCATGTGCATGAGCAGTACCATGATCTACCAAGGCCACAGCGCCAGTGGCCTCATCAAGGGCGGCGTGAAGATGACCACCGGTGCGGCCCTGATCCAAGACGTGATCGTGGACAGCCATTTCGTGGAGCGTGGGCGTTTCAGCCGATTGACGCAGGCCGTGGCAGCGAACCCTGCGGCCATTGGCATCGGCCTGGGCGAGGACACCGGCGTGGTGATCACCGATGGCGAACGGTTGGAGACCATCGGTAGCGGCCAGGTGATGATCTTCGATGGGCACGACATCACGTACAGCGACTTCGCAGACGTGGAGGAGGGCCATCCCTTCAGCATCGAAGGCATGAAAGTGCATATCATCAGCAAGGGGCACAGCTACAGCGTGAAGGAGCGCATGTTCACGGCCGTGAAGGTGCCGGTGAAGAGCTGAACGCATGCCATGAAGCGCCGCCACTTCGAACTGGAACGCGGATACCTGAACATCGATGGCGAGGCACTGTACTTCACCCGCTCGGGCAACTGGCAGGAAGCGTTGGGGACGAAGGAGCTGAGCGGCAGCCACACCCCCCGCCGCACCTTGCACGTGCTCTTCGGGTTCCTGCTGATCGGTGCACGGGCGTTCTTCGATCTGCTGCACCTTCCCTCCCAAGGTCCTGAAGGCCTGCTGCTCACCGCAGGGCTGGCCGGACTGGGTGTACTGGTGCTGTACCATACCCTGCGGCATGATCTGGCCTCCTCGTTCCGCATCCCCTTCAGCAAGCTGCGAAACGTGCAAAGCGACGGAAGGAACGTGACCTTCACGTTCGTGGATGGTGACTGGAAGGAGCGCTCACGGACCGTTGCGCTGCCCACCGCCGCCATCGAACATCTGCAGGCCACGTGGCGTTCCGGAACTACACTTCCCTTCGCACCTCGCTGACGGGACGTCCCTCCAGCAGGCCAAGCAGTTCCGACCTTTGTATCCGCATGAACGCCCCATCCCCCATCATCTCCCGCTTCCGCACCATCGCCCGCCTCGAGGGCATCAGCTTCCTGGTGCTGTTGTTCATCGCCATGCCGTTGAAGTACATGGCCGACATGCCGCTCGCCGTGAAGTACGTGGGCTGGGCGCACGGCATGCTCTTCGTGGGTTACTGGGTGGCGGCCGTCCCCTTGTTCACGCAGTTGAAATGGGACATCGAACGCATCGTAGGCCTGGGTGCCGCGAGCGTGCTGCCCTTCGG
>JBEICT010000151.1:0-8409 GCA_040383865.1 Flavobacteriales bacterium
CCGATGCGGCCTTCGTGCAGGCCCTCCTTCTCCACGTTCAGGCGTCCTTCGTACTGCGCGTAGCCGCTGCGGTAAATGCTGATGCGATAGGCCTTACAGCGCCCGAAGCAGGGTGTGCGTTCCAGGAAGAAGAAGAGGGAATCGCCCTTGGTGGCGCCGCCGTACTGCGGGGCTTTGTCCTGGGCGGGCATGGTGGTCGCCGGGGTCTGTTCGGCGGTGGTGTCGGTCGCGGCAGGGGCCTTGTCCTTGCAGGCCAGCAGCAGGGTGGTCGCGATCGCGGGGAGGAGCATCAGGAGGGTGCGGTTGTTCATCGCAAGGGGTGTTGATGCGGATCGCGTGCCAGCTTTCGGGCTCACTTGCGGCGGGCGGCCTGCTGTTGCTTCTGCATGTCCTCGAGGCGCTGCTGCCAGCGGCTCTTCTTTTTCGGTGTCTTCATGTTCTGCACCAGTTGCGCGCGGATCTTGTCCTCGTTCACGAACAGGTGCTTGAACAGCGTCATCTGCAGGATGCTGATCACGTTGGCCAGCAGATAGTAGTAGCTCAGGCCCGCGCTGAAGTTGTTCAGGAAGAACAGCATCATGATGGGGAAGAGGTAGATCATCAGCTTCATGCTGGGCATGCCCGGCTGCTGCGGCATCTGCTGCTGGTTGATCAGCGAGTACACGATGGTGCTGGCGCTCATCAGCAGGGTGAAGAGGCTGATGTGGTCGCCGTACATGGGGATCACGAAGGGCAGGTCGAGGATGCTGTCGTAGCTGCTGAGGTCATCGGCCCAGAGGAAGGCCTGCTGGCGCAGTTCGATGCTGGCCGGGAAGAAGCGGAACATGGCGTACAGCACGGGCATCTGGATCAGCAGGGGCACGCAGCCGTTGGCGGGGTTCACGCCCGCCTTGCGGTACAGGTCCATCTGCGCCTGTTGTTTCTTCAGCGCATCATCGGGCTTGAACTTGGCGTTGATCTCGTCCAGCTCGGGCTTCAGCAGGCGCATCTTGGCGCTGCTCACGAAGTTCTTCCACGTGAGCGGCATCAGCAGCATCTTGATCACGATGGTGAGCACTAGGATGATGATGCCGTAGCTCCATCCCCAGCCATCGAGCCAGTTGAAGATGGGGATCACCAGCCACTTGTTCAGCCAGCCGAAGATGCCCCAACCCAGGTCCATGATCTTGTCGAACTGCGCGATCTCGGTGTCCACCAGGGTCCCATAGTGGTTCGGGCCCATGTAGATGCGCATGTCCACGGCCGGTTCGGCGCCCCGCTCTTTCTCGAAGAACAGCTTGGCGCTGTATCGTTTGGTGTGCGTGCTGTCCGCCAGGGTGGCAATGGCGAGCTCCGAGCCACTGCCGGCGAAGCCTTCATCGCTGACCAGCGCCAGCGTAAAGAAGTCCTGCTTGAAGCCCACCCAGTTGGTGCGGCCCACCAGTTCTTTTTGGTCGTCGCCGGTCTCGCTCAGGTAGTCGCGATCGTCGCTGAAGTATTTGAAGTACACGCCGCACTTCTGCTGTTCGGTCTCGCGGTGCTTTTCGTTGTGCAGGCCAAGCAGCTCCCAGCGGAAGAAAAGGCTGCGCGGGTCCACGTTGGCGCCCTGCCCCACGAAGGCCGTGTTCACGTGCATGAAGTAGCCCGTGCTGTCCAATCGGTAGGTGATCTGCAGCCAGGTGCCGGGGTCGGTGGTGGCGGCCTTCAGCACCACGGCGTCCTTGGTGGTCTGCTCGGCGGTGAAGTAGAGGTCGCTGGTGGTGAGGTCCAGGTTGCCTTGGAAGAACCGGAATTCGTAAGTGCCGCTATCGGGATCGGCAAGCAGCAGCGGGGTCTTTCGGTAGGTCTGGTATTCCTTCAGACGGATCACTGTGGGACGTGCACCGTGCGTGCGGATGGCCACTTGCAGGCGTTCGTTCTCGATCACCACTTCGCTGTCGGTGCCCTGGGAGGCAGGGTGGAAGGTGCCGTAGCGCTTGGCCAGCATGGTGTTGCGCACGCTGTCGGCCAGGGCGCTTTCCAGTACGGCCTCCAGCGACAGGGTGTCCATGGCCGCGGTGGTGTCCAGTGCGGCGGCGGTGGTGGTGGATCTCAACTGGGCTTCGGCCTCGCGGGCGCGCTTCTCCAGTTCCACGCTGGCCAGGCTGTCCTGGGTGCGTTGCATGCGCGCCTGTTCTTCGGCGCTGGGCATGGTGTACCACGTGTAGCCGAAGAGGATGGCCACGATAAGGACAATGCCGATGATCGAATTACGGTCCATGAGGTCGGGTCGGTCGCGCAGGCTTCATGCACCCACGCGAAGGGCGGCAAAGATAGCCGGGCGGGGGGATGGGCATGTACACAGGTGGACCACCGCACAATGGCCAACGCGTCATGTGCCCATGAGGGCCACCGCACAATGGCCAAAGCGCCATGTGCCCATGTGGGTATCCGCTTAAGGCACCACCATCCGCTCGTGCCCACATGAACACATTCCCACATGAGCAAATGCCCACATGAGCACATGGGCACATGTTCTTCCTGCTACGCTTCCGCCTTCACCTCCTTGGGCACAGCCGCTTTCAGCGCCGCCTGCACAAAGCCGATGAACAGCGGGTGCGGACGGGCCACCGTGCTGCGGTACTCCGGGTGGAACTGCACGCCCATGAACCAAGGGTGGTCCTTTAGTTCCACGATCTCCACCAACTTGCCTTGCGGGTTGATGCCCGTTGCGTTCATGCCGGCCTGTTTGTAGGCGTCCAGGTAGGCGTTGTTGAACTCGTAGCGGTGGCGGTGGCGCTCGGTGATGTCCTTGCGGCCGTAGATGCTGCGGGCCAGGCTGCCTTCGCTGATCTTGCAGGGGTAGGCCCCCAAGCGCATCGTGCCGCCCTTGTCGGCGATGGTCTTCTGTTCCTCCATCATCGCGATCACCGGGTGCGTGGTGTCTGCGTTCATCTCGGTGCTGTTGGCATCGGCATAGCCCAGCACGTTGCGGCCGAACTCGATCACCGCGCACTGCATGCCCAGGCAGATGCCCAGGAAGGGCACCTTGTTCTCACGGGCGTAGCGGATGGCCTCCACCTTGCCCTCGATGCCCCGGTTGCCGAAGCCCGGCGCCACCAGGATGCCGCTGAGCCCCGCCAGCTGCTTGGCCACGTTCTTGGCGTTCAGCTTTTCGCTGTGCACCCACTTGATGTGCAGCCGTGTCTCGTTGGCGGCGCCGGCATGCTCCAGGGCTTCCTTGATGCTTTTGTAGGCGTCCTTCAGCTCCACGTACTTGCCCACCAGGCCGATGTGTACCTCGCTCTTGGGCTCCTTGTAGCGGCGCAGGAAATCCTTCCACTGCGTCAGGTCCGCGTCTGGGAAGCTGTTGATGCCCAGCTTGCGCAGCACCACCTCGTCCAGCTTCTCTTCCTGCATCATCAGGGGCACGTCGTAGATGGTGTCCGCATCGCGGCTCTCGATCACGGCCACGGGGTCGACATTGCAGAACAGGGCGATCTTCTCCTTCATGCCC
Source organism: Flavobacteriales bacterium (assembly GCA_040383865.1). Classification (GTDB taxonomy): domain Bacteria; phylum Bacteroidota; class Bacteroidia; order Flavobacteriales_F; family PHOS-HE28; genus PHOS-HE28. The sequence continues at coordinate 3,476 of JBEICT010000151.1, forward strand.
TTCTGCATGGGGTGCTCGGTGCGGCATACCAGTACATCGGGCTGCACGCCCAGGCTCAGCAGTTCCTTCACGCTGTGCTGGGTGGGCTTGGTCTTCAGTTCGCCGGTGGTGCCCAGGTAGGGCAGCAGCGTCAGGTGGATGGTGAGGCAGTCCTTGCCCTTGGCCCACTTCAATTGGCGCAGGGCCTCCACATAGGGAAGGCTCTCGATGTCGCCTACGGTGCCGCCCACCTCGGTGATCACGAAGTCGTAGATGCCCTTGCGGCCCAGCGCCTGGATGTGCGCCTTGATCTCGTCGGTGATGTGCGGGATCACCTGCACGGTCTTGCCGAGGTATTCGCCGCGGCGCTCCTTGCTGATGACGTTCTGGTAGATGCGGCCGGTGGTGACGTTGTTGGCCTTGCTGGTGGGCACGTCCAGGAATCGCTCGTAGTGGCCCAGGTCCAGGTCGGTCTCGGCGCCGTCCTCCGTTACGAAACACTCGCCGTGCTCATAGGGGTTCAGCGTGCCGGGGTCCACGTTGATGTACGGGTCCAGCTTCTGGATGGTGACCGTGAAGCCGCGCGCCTGCAACAGCTTGGCCAGGCTGGCACTGATGATGCCCTTGCCCAGTGAGGAGGTCACGCCCCCGGTAACGAAAATGTACGTGGTGGAACCCGTCATCGCCTTTGGGACCTGCCGGAGTTGGCCCGGCGATCACGGGGTGTAAAGGTAACACCTGGCAGCAGGCGGTACCTGCGCATTGTTGCGGTTGTGGATAACTGCCGCCGATCGTGAAGAAGGACCTGCCCAGTGGCGGGCGCTCCTTTCCTCAGAACTTGTAGCTCACGCCGACGCTGGGCAGAAGGGGCAGCTGGTCCACACGCTCGAAACGCACGCGGTCGAAGTAGAAGATGTTCTGGCGGTCGTAGGCGTTGGTCACGCTCAGGTCCAGGTCGATCTGCTTGTGCTCGTCCAGCTTCCAGATCTTGGTAACGCCCACGTCCATGCGGTGGTAGGCCGGCAGGCGGCCCTGGTTCAAGGGGCCGAAGATCACGGCCAGGTCGGCGTTGCTGGTGAGGTAGTTGGTGTTCACGTTGCCGTTGAAGGGCACCGAGCCGTAGTAGCCCTGGGTCTGCGTGAAGGGGAAGCCACTGCCGAAGTTCCAACGCACGTTCACCTTCCACGAGTCGTACTTGGCGAAGGCGTAGCTGGCCACCAGGTTCACGTTGTGGCGACGGTCCCACACGGGGTTGTACTCCTGGAAACCATCAAAACGGTCCACGTAGGTGTAGCTGTATACACCCCACAGGTACAGTTTGCCCTTCTCGTACTTCAGCTGCAGGTCGGCACCGTAGGCCTGTCCGGTCTCCACAATGAAGTCCTTCTTCAGTTCATCCGGCTTGTCCTCGAACTCGGGCGTGTCGTTAAAGAGCTTGTTGCGGTTGATGTTGGTGACCTGGCGGAAGTCCTTCAGGTACACTTCGAAGTTCACCGTCAGCTCGTCCGACAGGTCGTATTCCAGACCGGCCACGAAGTGGTTGGCGCGCTGCAAGGGGTCTTTCAGTTCGCGGTCATCGCCATTGCGCACGGGCACGGTGCTGGGCAGGTCCTCGGGTGCGCTCAGGAAGCCGTAGAACAGGTTCACCACGTCGCGGTCGCTGTTGGCGGCCACCAGGTTCTGGCTGTACATGCCTGCTGCACCCTTGAAGCGCAGGTCGTCGGTGATGTTCCATTTCAGGCCGATGCGGGGTTCCACACTGGGAACTGCCAGCGAGGCGTAGTAGTGGAGGTGGATGCCGGGTTCCACCAGCACCTTGTTGAACTTCTTCTTATAACTGAAGTAGCCCACGATCTCGGAGGTGTTCTGCTGCTGCTGGTACTTGTTGCCCAAGCTGTTGTAGTACTCGAAGTTGGTGCGGAAGCCCAGCACCTCCACGCCGTAGCGGGCCTCGTCCTCGAACATGAAGTACTTGAAGTTGAGGCCGCCGTTGAAGCCGGCGATCTCGCTCAGGCGCGGGGGCAGGTCGCCTTCCTTCAACTCGATGGTGTAGTTGCTGTAGGAGAACACCCCATCAATGAGCACCGACGAGCCCGCAGGCACGAGCACGAAGTTGGTGCCCGCGCCGAAGTTGTTCCAGCCGAGGTCGCTCACGCCCTGGTAGTTCACCGCATCGCTGAAGTTGAAGCCGAACAGGTTGAACTTGCTGCCGTTGGCGCCATTGAACGACACCTTGCCGTAAAGGTCCGTGAAGGCGAAGGGCAGGCCCGCAGTGTCCACATAGGAGTACAGCGTCTTACTGGTCTGGTCCAGGTAGCTGTGGCGCATGTTGAAGAGGAAGGAGGAGGAGCCGTCGCCGGGCTCGGCCTGCTTCTTCAATGGACCCTCGAGCATGGCCTTGGCCGCGAAGGTGCTGGCGCTCACCTTGCCGCTCAGGCGGGTCTTGTTGCCATCGCGGGTGGTGATGTCCATCACGCTGCTCACGCGTCCGCCGTGCTCGGCATTGAAGCCGGCCGTGTAGATGTCGGCATTGCGGATGATGTCGTTGTCGAACACGCTGAACAGGCCGATGCTGTGGAAGGGGTTGTACAGCACCATGCCGTCCAGCATCACCTTGTTCATGATCGGCGAACCACCGCGCACGTAGAGTTGACCGCCCTGGTCGCCGGTGAAGATCACCCCCGGCACCACTTGCAGGTATTGGGCCAGGTCGGCGGTGCCGCCCACGGAGGGCATGCGCTCGATCTGGCGCGGCGTCAGCTTGGTCACACCCGTGCGCACCTGGGTCTGCGATTCCTGCTTTTCGCCCTTCACCTCGAACTCGCGCATCTGGATGGCGCCTTTCACGAGGTAGAGCTTCTCGGTCAGGATCTGGTCGCGGGCCACGGTCACGGCCTTCTGAAGGGTGTCGTAGCCCAGCGCGGTCACCATGATGGTGTAGCTGCCCGGGGTGATGCGGGTGATGGAGAAGTAGCCGTTCACATCGGTGGCCGCCCCGGTGGTGGTCCCCTTCAGGATCACGTTGGTGAAGAGCATGGGCTCACCCGTGGCCTTGTCGTACACGAACCCCCGGATGGTGCCGTTCTGGGCGAGACCAGCGTGGGCAGTAAGCAACAGGAGGAAGAAGAGGCCGGTCTTGAGGGCGTTACGCACCATGGTCCAAAAAAGGGGATTTCCTTGCAAGCGCTGCGTCCCGAACTTTTCGGGAGGCGGCTAAGGTAGCGGAAGGGGCCTGATCGTGGCAGCACCGTTCGGCGGGCGGTCACTACCGTTCCCCGGTCACCTTGTTCGAAGCTCTTGGAAGCCTGGCCGCTCAGCCCATGATCCGGGCCAGCAGTTCGCGCAGCAGCTCGCCGTGGTCGCCGCCATCGCCGCCCAGGCCCTTGCTGCGCAGGTCGCACTGGCGGATGTGGCGCTGGATCTCCACGATCTTCGGCAGGGGGTAGTTCCGCGCCTGGGCCACATAGTCCTTCACGAAGAAGGGGTTCACTTTCAGGCCGGCGGCCAGTTCCTGGGGGGGCTTGCCCTGCAGGGCATGCACGGTGGCCAGCTTGGCGAAGTAGGTATTGAGGAACCCGATGGTCAGCACCAGTGGGTTGTCCTTGGGGTCCGAGGCGAAGTGGTTGGCGATGCGCTGCGCCCGCTCGGCGTTGCGGTTGCCGATGGCGTTCTGTAGTTCGAAGATGTTGTAGTCCTTGCTGATGCCCACGAAGCGCTGGATGGCGTCGCTGGTGATCTGCCCGCCCTCTTCGGTCACCAGGCACAGCTTCTCCACTTCCTTCACGGCCTTGGCCAGATCGCTGCCCAGGTGGTTGGCCAGCAGCTGAGCCTCGGCCGCTCCCAGCTTGCGCTTCATGCCCTTGGCGAAACCCATCAGCACATCGGGCAGCTTGTCGTCCTTCACCTTGTCGCTGGTGAACACCATGCCGCCCGCCTTCTGCACGGTCTTCAATATGGACTTGCGCCCATCGATCTTCTTGTGCTTGTAGCACAGCACCAGCAGGGTGGTGGGGGTGGGCTTGGCCAGGTAGCTCTCCAGTTTCTCCACCTCGTCGATCCTCCACGCCTGCAGCTCGCGCACGATCACCATCTGGCGCTCGGCCATCATGGGGTAGCGCAGGCAGGTGTCCTTTACGGTCTCATGGTTCACGTCGCGTGCATACAGGATGCTCTGGTTGAAATCGCGCTCGTGGTCCTGCAGGGCCAGGTGCTCGATCTCGTCGGCAATGCGGTCTATGAAGAAGGTCTCTTCGCCATGCAGCAGGTACACGGGCTTGAACTTGCCCGCCCGCACATCGAGCATGATCTTCTTGTAGTCGTCGATCGTGGAGGCCATGGCAGGGTGGTGGACATGCTGCCGTTCATGCAGCAATTCGTTGTTCGCTTCTTCGTTCTATCCGTTCATTCCAGTTACCCCGACCTCAAGCAGCCCTGTTCGTTCTTCTACCGCCCCCAAGCCCAACTGAGCTCTCGTCTTATCCGCACTCCAGCAGTGTCTTCTCCCTCTGCGCCCTCCGCTTCTCCGTGTGAGACCGCATTGCTCTCTTTCTCTCACCATTCTCACCATCCCTCCATCCCCTCTGCGCCCTCCGCGCCTCTGCGTTAAAACCGCATTTTTCTCTCTCTCCTCTCCCCACCTCACTCGAACCGCAAGTGCTTCACCGACCGCCCCTCGTTGATGATCTCGCGCAGGGCCTCGATCCCCACGCGCACGTGCGTTTCCACGAACGAGCCCGTCACCTTGGCGTCGCTGGCGCTCGTTTTCACGCCCCAGGGCACCATGGGTTGGTCGCTCACCAGCAGCAGTGCTCCCGTGGGAATGCTGTTCGCGAAGCCGGTCATGAACAGGGTGGCCGTTTCCATGTCGATGGCCATGGCGCGCAGCACGCGCAGCCGTTCCTTGAAGGCCTCGTCGTGCTCCCATACGCGGCGGTTGGTGGTGTACACCGTGCCGC
>JBEICT010000152.1:0-8312 GCA_040383865.1 Flavobacteriales bacterium
CACTGGATGTGCTGCTGCTGTTCCACGGCACGGTGGGCTACGACAGCCTGATCCTGGACGCCGCGCAGAACACGCTCGAGGGCTTCGATGCCATCCTGGACCGCGAGGATATGCTGCTGGTGAGCGTGGCCTATCCGGAGGAGGGGCTGCTCTTTGGCGACAACGTCCGCCACGCCGAGGCCGCCCTGCTGTGGGTGCGTGACCATGCCGCGCAGGAGCTGGACATTACGGTGAACAAGGTCTTCCTGGCCGGCCACTCGCAGGGCGGGTACGTCGTCACACGCCTCAACACCATGCACCCCACCAACGGGGTGATCGCCAATGCGCCCGGGCCGCTGAACCTGGTGTTCCGTTGCGGGCTGGAGGAGGATGGACAGCTGGCGCCCGGCGCGGTGTGCACGCTGCTGTACGAGACCTACGGATCAACGCAGGACGCGCCGGAGGCCTACATGCAGCGCTCCTTGCTGAACTTCACCAGTGGCCACCTTTCCGATATCCTCTTCGTGCAGGGGCTGGATGACTCGCCGATCCAGATGTATTCCTGGCCCACCTTCCGCCAGCAGCTGGAGGCCTGCACCGACTGCCAGGACCGCGCCTTCCTCGAGATCCCGGGACAGGGTCACCCCTCGCTCTTCAACAGCCCGGTGGCCGCACAGGCCTTCAACGACTTCATCGCGCAGCACTGAGGGCGAACGGCGGGCAGTGCTGCGTTCAGCCCACCGCAGCCCGCACGCGGCTGCTCCGGAATCTCACCAGATAGATGGCCAAGGCGACCATCCCCTCCAGCAGGGTCAACGAGCAACCCAGGATGGGGTTGGTCCGATACGGGGTGAGCCCCAGTCCCAGCAGGGTGAGCACCATCACCACCCCGGTGATGGACCACAGACCGAGCCGCTCCACCGCAGGGCGCGGTGCTGGCAGATTCCCTTCGGACGGCCTGATGAACAGGTATTGGAGCACATCGCCTTCCCACACGGCCAGGTAGAGGGCGGCCAATAGCATGAGCCCCGTTATCACGTTGGTACCTGCGAACCCGTAGCTCTGGGTGATGATGAAAATGTTGAGGATGATGACCAGGTAGATGAGCACACCGGCGCGCGCGAAGCGCTGGGTGACGAGCAAGGCACCGGCCGTGATCTGCGACCAGCCGATGAACCCCCAATACAGCGGTGAATGGATGAAGCTGGCGAACGCCAGCCCGATGGGGTTGTCCAACGAGGTCATCATATTCGGGCCCAGGTCGCTTAACTGGTTCACCTTGCCCATGGAGAAGGCGGCCACCATGAACGCACAGCCCAGGAGGTAGCGCAGGTACACGGTGAAGAGCTGAAGCAGTTCGTACTGCTTCATCCGGGTGAGGATCCGGACCATCTTGTTCATGTTGGTGGGGGGCGGTTGCTTCGAACGCAACGAACCTAGCCGGTCATCGGGTCTGCCGGTCGGCATTGTGACCAGCGGAGCATGCGCTATACGGGCGTGGGCATTTGCGCCCACGAAAGGGGGCATGCACCGGAGCCCCGCTGCCTTCCGGCGCTTTCGGCCGACCGCGTGGATACGCGATACCGGTGGAACGATCAACGATCATTAACAAAACCGGGCAGGTCTTTCGGCTAGGTTTGCCGCTCAATAACGCAGCCCATGAAGAAGCTCATGCTCGGAGCGGTCCTGCTGATCGCAGCAGCTGCCGCTTGGTTCCTGTACAACAAGTACCGGATAGTCCTGCCTCCGGTGAACGTGGACCGCAGCGAGATCGGCTGGGTCGGCAAGAGCATTGATGATGCGCACCGGGGAAAGATCCAGCTCGATTCCGCCAGGGTGGAGGTGCAGGACGGTTCCGTGCGCGCGATCATGGTGGTGGCCGATATGCGCAGCATCAGCGTGGAGGACATCACCGACCCCGAGGGAAATCGCGAATTCGTGGACCACATCGCGAACGCCGATTTCTTCGAGGTGGACAAGTACCCCTCGGCGCGCTTCGTATCCACCAGGGTGGAGCGTGCTGCGGACGGCACCTACGCGGTCACCGGCGACCTGACGATCAAAGCGGTCACGCGACCGGTGTCGTTCACCGCCACGCCCACTGCTGATGGTGGCTCGCTGCAGGCCACCCTCGAGATCGACCGCACCGAATACGGCATCATCTATGGGTCACGGGGACAGGTCGGTTCCGAGAAGGACTGGTTCATCCTTGACGAGTTCACCATCACGGTGAACTTGCTTTACAGCAGTGAGCGCTGAGGCCCTTGGCGCTTACCGGTACCTATTGCTTCACCACACGCACGCTGCGGCCGCTGCCATCGAGCAGGCGCACCACGTAGGTTCCTGGAGCGATCCCATCGAGGCCGATCATGGCGCGGTCCCCGTTCAGTCGGCCGGCCAGCATCGTGCGCCCTGTGACGTCCACAAGTATATAGGGTGCGGCAGCGAAGATGCCTTCAAGAACCACGCTCTCCGCAGCAGGCACAGGCCAGGCTGCAAGCGCTTCCGGTTCACGCTCCGACACGTCCGTGCTGATCTCGCCGCAGGTGAACTGCTGGAAAAAGCCCCAGACCACGTTGGTAGCACTGAACTCGGCACCCGTGGGCCAGGTGTGGCCGCCGCCGTCGATCTTGTAGTGCACCACGCTGGCGCTGCCGTTGCAAGGCGCAAACACCTGCTGCTCCACGGTGGCGTTGATCGGCGTGATCGTGGGTGGGGTGGTGCAAGCGAGGTTCGAGGTCCACAGGTCAAGCACCGCCTGCACACCCAGCCCGCTGAAGAAGCTGCCGTTGTAGCTCACGATGAAGTCGGACGTGCCATGGATCTGCAGGACGCCCGGGGTGTGCTGTGGCGCGCAGCCGGCCACATCGCCGTTGTTGATGGTACCTGACACCGAGGCGATGGCGGCGAAGCACTTGGGGCTTTCGCAGGCAAGCTTGTGGCTCATGTATCCGCCTGCTGAAAAGCCGGTGGCGTAGATGCGCGTGGTATCGATGGAGAACTCATCCACGAGCACGTCCCGCAGCGCCCCGATGTAGCCGACGTCATCGGCCGTGCTGCCGCCGGGGAAGGGGGAGCTGGTGTTCCACCCGTTGTTCACGCCGTTGGGGTAGGCCACGATGAAGCCCTGATCCTCCGCCAAGGCATTGAAGCCCGTGACGTTCATGATGGCCTCCGCGCTCTGGGTAAAACCGTGCATCACGAAGACCAGCGGTACCGGGTTGCCAGGGGTGTAGCCCGTGGGCACATAGGTGATGTGGTTGCGGGTAATACCATCGTGCGTGATGGTGCCGTTCACCTGCGCGGTGGCAGGCAGAGCGAAGGCGGCCAGGAAGGGGAGGAGTAGTCTTGTGGTCATATGGATGTTTTTCCCAATGGAGGGTTAAGTTCGACATTTCCGGCCTCCATGCGCAAATCGGCCATGCTGGCAAGGCGCTTCAAACATTCCAAGGTATCGGCATCCCCGGCCTGCTTATCGCGCCGCCAACGCACGATCCGCGGGAAACGCACCGCCACGCCGCTCTTGTGCCGCGTGCTGGAGCTGATGCCCTCGAAGGCGATCTCGAACACCAACCGGGGTTCCACCTGCCGCACAGGACCGAAACGCTCCAACGTGTTCTTCTTCACGAAGGCATCCACCTCCTTCATCTCGGCGTCGGTGAGGCCGCTGTAGGCCTTGGCGAAGGTGACGAGCTGGCCGTCCTGCCACAGCCCGAAGGTGTGGTCGGTGTAGAGGTCGGCGCGGCGGCCATGGCCCTGCATGCTGAAGGTGAGCACGGCATCGATGCTCAGCGGGTCCACCTTCCATTTCCACCAATCCCCGCGTTTGCGGCCCACTTCGTACGTGCTGCTCAGGCGCTTGAGCATAAGGCCTTCGATGCTGGTGGCCCGAGCGTGTTCGCGGTGTGCGACGATCTCCTCCCACGTGCTGAACGCGAGGGTGGGCGAGAGCAGCAGCGAGGGATGGGCAGCCGCAGCGTGCACCTGCTCCAGGATCCGCCGCCGCTCTACCATGGGCACCTGCCGGATGTCCCTGCCTTCGAACTCCAGGATGTCGTAGGCCATGAAGACCACGGGCACATCGCTTAGGATCTTCTTCCCGACGGTCTTGCGGCCGATGCGTTTCTGTATCTCCGCGAAGGGCAGCGCTGCGCCGTCCTTCCATGCGAGGATCTCGCCATCGAGCACGGTGCCTGGGGGCAGTGCTTCGCGGAAGGCGTGGAACTCCGGGTACTTGTCGGTCACCAGTTCCTCGCCGCGGCTCCACACGAAGTGCGCGCCGCCGCGCACGATCAACTGCCCGCGGATGCCGTCCCACTTGTGCTCGGCCTGCCAGTCCTGCGGATCGCCGAGGGGCCGCAGTTCCTCCAGACCGGCACCGGCCGCGCGTCCTTCGGCGCCTTCAATGCCATAGGCCAGGTAAAAGGGGTAGGGGCGCGAGGCCTGGTCAGCATCGTTCTCCGCGAAGAGCAGGTCGTGGAAGGTGGTGCTGTACGGGCTCCAGTCGCCCATCAGGCGGTGCGCGATGGCATCCTCCTCCAGTCCGGTGGCCTTGCCCAGGCCCTTCACCATGATCTTCTGGCTCACCCCGATGCGGAAGCCACCGGTGATGATCTTGTTGAACACGAAGAGCTCCATGCCTTGCAGTCCGGCCCACGCGGCTTTCACACGCAGCGCCTTCTCCGCTTCGTCCTGATGCTTCAGGTCTTCCACGTAGAGCACCCATTCCGTCAGTTTCTTGGTGATGGGCTGTTCCAGCTTTGCGATATGAGTCACCGTTTCCGCGAAGTCGCCCACCACATGGTAGCTGGCCTCGAACAGCCAGTCGGGGATGCCGCTGATCTCGGCCGCCCATTGCCGCAGCTGGGTGCTGGTGACCGGACGCTTGGGCCGTCGGCCGCTGAGCAGCGCGATGGTCCACAGCTTGTCGCTGTCCTCCGCTTCACGGAAATAGGATGCCAGCGCATCCACCTTCGCGTTGGTGCTGGAGGTGGCGTCGAGGGCGTCGAAGAGGGAGGCTTCGCGATGCATGATCAAGATTCAAGACACAAGGCTCAAGATTCAAATGTCAAGCTTACCATCGGAGCGAAACTGCTCGTGAACGAGTTCAAGTTCTCGACTGGTTGCGCTTCGCCGTGGATACGATCTTGCCGATGATCTTGACGAGTTCCAAGCACTCCTGGGTCAACCAGATGAGGTCGGCATCCGTGGCGGGCATCAACTCGGATAGGGCTTGTATTCGCAGGTTGGCCCGCGATTCCTTGAGCTCCTTCAGGGCTACTTTGTTCTTGTGGATGAAGTCCGCCGGGGATTCCGCAGCTTGAGCCTCGCCGTAGTTAAGCGCGGGAGAGCCACCGCTTCGCAGCAACTGGCCGGCGTAGTACTTACCGGCGACGCTTGTCGGCATGCGGTCAACGTACTTCACCACCTTTGCCGCAAAGACGATAAGCCGTTCTTCCAGGTCGTAGATCTTGGGTTCCATGGGGCTGGGGTCTGTTTGTCCTGTGGCGGTCTCATCGGTCAGCGATCGGCATCGCGGTTGACCTTGGTTATTGTGTCTTGAGTCTTGTATCTTGAGTCTTCTTCCCGAGCGTCTTGTGTCTTGCCTTCTTCCTCACCAAACTCCGTCGTCTCCGCTGCCGCGTCCATCCCCACGCTCCGCAGATATTGGCTGAATACCTCGGTATAGCCGTGCGTGGCGATGACGCGTTCCGCACCGGTCTCCTTCACAGCCAGCAGCAGCGCATCCCAATCGGCATGGTCGCTGAGCACGAAGCCCTTGTCGATGTTGCCGCGACGACGCCAGCCGCGCAGCTGCATCCAGCCGCTGGCCATGGCCGTGCTGTACGGCTTCATCTTGTTGGTCCAAGGCGTGCCGATGGCGCTGCCGGGGGTGATGACCAGCGCGTTGCGGAAGCGCTCCTTGGGCGTGTCCTTGGTGATCGGCTCCCAGGGCGGCAGTTCCAGGCCGGTGGCTTCGAGCACCGCGTTCATGTTGGCCACGGCACCATGCACCAGGATGGGGCCGATACCCGGGTCCACGCCCTTCATGACGCGTTGCGCCTTGCCCAGGCTGTAAGCGCTGATGATACTGCACACGCCATTCGCTGTGTTCCCCCGCCACCACGCATTGATGTCGGCGAAGACCTGCACGGGATCGGGCCAGCGGTAGATGGGGAGGCCGAAGGTGCACTCGGTGATGAAGGTGTGGCACTTCACGGCCTCGAAGGCGTCGCTGATGCCGTCCGTGTGCCGCTTGTGGTCGCCGCTGGCCACCCAGACCTCGCCCTTGTATTCCACCCGCACCTGGGCACTGCCGGGGATATGTCCCGCCGGGTGCAGGCTGAAGCGCACGCCGTTGATGGTGACCGGCTCGCCGAAGGCCAGTGCATCGATCCGCAGGTCCTCGCCGTAGCGGGCATGCATCAAGGGTTTGGTGACGCGGCTGGTGAGGTAGTGGGCGCTGCCGCGTCGGGCGTGATCGGCATGGGCGTGGGTGATGATGGCCCGTTCCACGCCGCGCCAGGGGTCGATGTACACGTCGGCGATGGGGCAATGGATGCCGCGCGACGTGAATGCCAATAAAGGCGTCAAAGCCATGCTCACAAGTTATCCCATGAACCGATCGCCCTATGGATCAGTCATGCACGAACAACAAGCCCCGGATAAAGTTCCAGGGTAACTTAGGGAATGGTGAACCCGGTCAGGAGCGCTTAGCTCGCGGCCCAGATCAGCAGGACGATGGTCCCAAGGATCATCAGCGCGAACAACACAGGGCCTCCGATCTCGTTCTGTTCGGCCTCTTCCGGGAAATGCCCCTCAAAGTGATGGTCGCTCATGGCTTGTCTGGTTCGAAGGGCAAATATAAACGCCGCGCACGACCATGCTCACCGCGCACGACATTGATCGACCTCAAGTATGAACAAGCATCAGTTCAAGCTGAACGTAGGCTGACGAAGTACCATTCGTGCAATGACGGCGCTTTCGTTGGCACGCATTCGCTTGATCATGGCAAGTACCTGCTCGTCCAGTTCCCGGTCGCTCAGCTTGGCCAGGTCCCTATAGACCGGAAGGCTGCTTTTGCTCTTGAGGATGAGTGCTATTTTGTAAGAGCGTGACATGGTCCTTACTTGATAGACGCAACCACGGGTAAAAGGGATGCCTCATGTTCATGGTCCGGACCAAGGTGATCGGCGAACGGTCTGAACACGGATGTGAACCGCCCGTTTTTCAAGAGGAACGGCGCGCCTTTCATACCTGTCCGTAGCAGTTCGGGCGCGCTGGCCGGAGCTGTCCGATCGATCCCGACCAGGTAACCCTCGGTCAAGCTGCATAAGCGGATCGAGCGCGGACAGGTTATCCTGTGAGGGGAGGCCTCGTTCGCAAGACCCTAAGGCTGCTTCGCATCGTTGGGACCTACATCGCAACCTTGCTCAAGCCGCGCTTGGCTCGGTCGGTCATGAAAAAGCCCCGGTGACATTGTCACCAGGGCTTGGTCTGGTCGGGGTGAGAGGATTGGCCGAAGCCGGCCTTTCCTGAGGGATGAGGCCTCATACACAAGTCCTGGACGCTGCTTCGCATCGTCGGGCTTTTTCATGCCCTTCCTCGCTCAAGCTACGCTTGGCCCGGTCGGTCATTAAAAAGCCCCGGTGACGTTGTCACCAGGGCTTGGTCTGGTCGGGGTGAGAGGATTCGAACCTCCGACCTCGTCGTCCCGAACGACGCGCGCTAACCGGGCTGCGCTACACCCCGAACTCGGCCCTTGTAGCTCGGGCATTCGCTGCAAGGGGCGGCAAATATAACAGGGAAAGCGAGGCTATGCGTCGAACTTGTATCCAATGCCCTTGATGGTCTTGATGCGGTCGTCGCCGATCTTCTCGCGCAACTTGCGGATGTGCACATCGATGGTGCGGTCGCCAACGAACAGTTCATTCCCCCAGATCTGTCCATAGATCTCGTCGCGCTTGAACACCTTGCCCGGCTTGCTCATGAGCAGTACCAGCAGTTCAAACTCCTTTTTCGGGAGTTGCATCTCCTTGTCGCCCAAATAGACCAATACCTTTTCCAGGTCCACCTTGATGCCGTTCGATTCCATTATCTGGCCGTCGGGCCGATCGGAACTGCTGCGCTTCAACAAGGCTTTCACTTTGCTGATGAACACCTTCGGGCGCACCGGTTTGGTGATGTAATCATCCGCACCTGCATCAAATCCGGCGATCTGCGAGTAGTCCTCGCCACGCGCCGAAAGGAAGGTGATCAACGTGTGCTTGAACTCGGGTTGCTGGCGCAACTGATTACAGACCTCGACACCGTCCATGCCTGGCATCATGATA
>JBEICT010000153.1:0-8301 GCA_040383865.1 Flavobacteriales bacterium
GATGTGCAGGTAGCGCACGGCTTTCTGCTTGCTCTTGTCAGGTGGCAAGGGCGTAAGTAGTGCGCCTTGGAAGAAGGCCACCTTCACGTACTTGGTGATCATGTGGAAACCCATGAAGAAGGTCTTCTCGTCGGTGCCGTAAATCGGCGTGTTCCACTTCACGGCCTTCTGCACCATCGGGTAGGCACGGGTGATCAACGCATCCAAGCGGATAGCCACCTCGCGCTTCCAATCCGGAATGGCCTGGATGTAGGCTTGCACCACCTCATCACCATGGCCTTTCGCGATCTGCGGGTTGCCTTCGGAGAGGAGCTTCACCGGGACGGAGATGTCCTTGGGCGTTGATGCTCGGGTGGTTCGCTTGGCGGTGGCCATGATGCTGGTCTCAGTTGCGAAGTTGCGAGATCCGAGCACGTTCACCCCCCATGCCGTTCGAGCGCGGAACCGGCCTCGAACACGACAATGGAACGGATCAATGCTCTTCCTGGTCATCCATGGCACTGAAAGAGGGCAGGGGGGATCACCGTAACAGCGCACAAGCTTCGCTCCTTCCTTCACGTGATACCTCAACAGCCTGTATATCTCCGCACAGGGGGTGATCCCCGAGGTGCATCGATCCTGACGTGCCTGACTTTATTTATGGCGGATCGTCGGGAGGCCTTTGGGATGGTCGACCTTTGATGTATCAATGCCCCGGTGGTTTTGCCGGGGATAAACAGGTCCACCGTTCTGGTGGGCGCATTACCAGTAAGTACAATGTCAAGTGGTACAGTAAAGTTCTTCAACACGGAGAAAGGTTTTGGTTTCATCACCCCTGACGAGGGTGGCAAGGATCTCTTCGTGCACAAGACCGGGACCCGGGATAACCTGCAGGAAGGTGACAAGGTCTCCTTCGATGTGGAGCAGAGCCCCAAAGGCCCCAACGCGGTCAACGTGACCCGCGCCTGAGGTCAACCCTCTCGCACAACTAACGAAGCCCCGGCGATGAGCCGGGGCTTTGTCGTTCTACACAATGCGCATTGATCACAGGGGAACGCTGTCCGCGACCTTGGACCAGTGTTCACGCCACTCCGCCCAGTTGCCGCAGCCGGCGCACATGCGAGCCGAGCGCGGCCATCATGGTGGGCTTCACGTTGTAGGGGATGCCGAACTCCTCGGCCGTGCGTTGCACAATGGGGGCGATGGCCGGGTAGTGCAGGTGCGATATCCCCGGGAACAAGTGATGCTCCACCTGATAGTTGAGGCCTCCGGTATACCAGGTCAACCAGCGGTTGTGCGGCGCGAAATCGGCCGTGGTGAGCACTTCATGCACCGTCCAGTCCGAGCAGATGACCCCGGTGGGGTCGGCCAGTGGTTGTTGTGCCCCTTCCACCACATGCGCCAATTGGAACACCGTGCCCAGGATCACGCCACAGGTGAAGTGCATCACCACGAAGCCGGTGATCACCTGCCACCAATTGAGGTCGGTGAGCCAGAGCGGCAGGCCGATGAACACCAGCATGTGCGCCGCCTTCACCAGCACCATCACGGCGAGGTCCTGCGCAAAGCTCCTGCCCTTGTACCGTGCATCGCCACTGCGGGCCACGCGGGCCAGGGAAAAGAAGTCGTTGCCCAGTTTCACCAGCGTGAGCAGGCCGTAGAAGAAGAACGAGTACACATGCTGGAAGCGATGCACACGCCACAATGGTGCATGTTCGCTGAACCGGAGCAGGTCCGGCGGGTCGATGTCCTGGTCCACACCATCCACATTGGTATGCGTGTGGTGCGCACCGTTGTGCTGGATCTTCCAAGTGAAGGCATCGCTCCCCAACGCGTACATGGTGCCACCCAGCAGTTCGTTCACCCACGGTTTGGTGGAAATGGCGCCATGCAGGCCATCATGCATCACGCTCATGCCCACACCCGCCATGCCAACCCCCATCAGGATGGCCAATGGCAATGCGGCCCAAGCGGACATGGGTACCAGCAGGATCACCACCAGTGGGGCCAGGAACAGGGTCATCAGGACGATCACCTTGGGCACCAGACGGGCGTCGGCCTTGGTGTTGGTCCCGGTCTCCTTGAAGTACGCGTGCACGCGAGAGCGCACCGTGCTGCCGAAACCGCGCTCGTGTTCCGTGCCGATGTAACGAAGAGTGGAAATGGACATCCGTGATCAGGTGGGTTGTTTGGAACGCTTGGCCGAAAGTAGATGTAAGTGACGGGAACGGAGCGCTTGCCGCTTCTGGAGATCGCGCCTTGAGGGCCAGCGGTCGTCCATACATGGTGATGCATGAACGGCCCCAGTCGGGGCTTCTATTCCTTGGTCTGCACGCCGGGGTCCAACACGCAGGCATCGGGATAGCGCTCCTTCCAGTAAGCGAACTTCTTCATGCTCTTGATCAGCACGATGGTGCGGCGATCAAGCCGGACGCGAATGCAATCCGCATCGGGTTGTGCGGGCTGGAACAGGATCTTCTCCTTGGCCATGGTCAGCGGCGTTGCATCATTGCCGCAATGGTCAAGCGCAAGGCGGACATCAGGCCATGGATGCGCTGCAACAGGTAGTCCGTGAGAAGAGTGCCAGGCTCGGCGCTACGGGTCAAAGCGACCTGTGCGATCCGGGTGGAGGGCAGGAAGTACGGCCTGCCGTAGCGTATTAAAGCTGTATCGAAGCGAATGTGGTCCATGTTGATCGGCCCTTTCGGGTGGTGACGTGTTCCTCCCGTAGAACGGTTCGCGCTGCCTCCTTCGCGGAAACAGGGCCACTTCGGGATCGTCGATCGGAGGACCGCTGCGTTGCCGTTCACCGGCCGGGCCCTTGGTGCTGGCCCACAACGACTTCAGAACGCCCGGCAAGTGAGCCCGGGCACGGGTACAAGGTACGACCGCTCCGGGCCGATCGGTGCAGGATGGGAAGAACGACCGCTACGTTGTCGGGACCCAAAGCCAGGTGGCCGGCCTGTGAACGGATCTGCTGGTCCCTGTTCCGGCCCTGAGGACGAGTGCCCCTTATCCCCATACCGTCTTCGCGATCTGGCGCTTCAGGTCCAACCAGTCGCTTGAAGGACCAGTCGTTGTCGGGCGCGATACCCGCGTGCGCTATGCCCAGAGATCCCGAACGAACGCGGCGGTCGCCTCTTCGAACTCCCGCATCGCGTTGCAACTGGTCCCGCTCAGCAGCCCACCGTGCCGAAGGAGAACACGAATTCCTGCTCCACTGCTTCGCCAGCGGAGTTGGTGGCGGGCGCCCAGGTCCCGGGAAAGGTGTTCACGAGTTCGAGCACCCGGGCATCCAACGCCGGGTAGCCCGCACTTTCCGTCAAGCGCACGTCCGTGACAACCCCGGACCTGTCCACGGTGAAGTGGACCTTGCCAGGCTGGAGTTTCTGGGCATTCACGATGTGGGGGAATACCGATGTACCCTGCTTCACGTGTTCGATCAGCGCCTCCTTACCGGTGCTGTTCACGGCCTGCTTCTCCGGTACCACGGTCACGTGGGGGGTGGCAAGGTCCCAGTTGGGGGTTCCGCTCGCGCTGGTCTTCTCAGTGAATTGGGCGCGGACCACGAAGTTGCTGCCATAGCCCAAGGAGCTTAGGAGTTCCTTTTGGGCCGCGTTCAGCAGGCGTCCCTCACCGACCTCTACCAGGTCGGTCTCCTTATCGCCTTCCAGAACGCGGATGCTCACCACAGTGTAGGTCACGCCGTCCTGCTTGAAAAAGCCTGGCACGATGTCCTCGATCGCCCGTGCTGTATGCAGTTGTTCCTTGGTCACCGTGAGCAGGAACCGCGAGTCCAGATCGTAGCTGATCTTCGCAGGGGGGGCGTTCAAGTAGGTGCTGAAGCCCAGGTCCACAGGAACGGCTGCTGCTGTGGTCATGGGTGTACCGTCGAATGGCTCGGTCTTCGGTTGCCCATTGCAACCGACGGCGATGGATACCAGGGCCGCCAAGGCCGATAGGGTGCTATTGATGTTCGCCTTCATGGTGCGTGTGTGCTGTATGGTGAATGGGTTCAGCAACCACCTTGTCCTACACTGAACTGGAATGCCTGTGTCACGGCCAGGCCCTTCGCCGTGGTGGCTGGTTCCCAGCGGGGCATCTCCTGGAAGATCCGGACCAGCGCTTCATCCAAGGCCATGTTGCCCGAGGTCTTCATCAGTTCCACGTGAGCGGGCGCCCCCGAAGCATCCACACTGAACTGCACCACCGGTGGTTTCAGCCAGCCCATCCCTGGAGCGATGTGTTGCAGCACCTTCGCCTTCAAGTGCTTCACCAACGCCTGTTCACCGCCAACGAACCGGGCGTTGCGCACCGTGCCGTTCGCCTCGGTATCCAACGGCCGCACCAGGTAGACCTGATCGGAGAACAGGGCAGTGGGGTCCAGGAAGGGTTCGCGTGCCGTGGTATCTTTCGCCAGCTTGAACGGGTCGAAGGTCTTCACCGGTCCTTGGTCACCCATGGCCCCCTTGGGCGGATCGATCCGGGTGCTTGCCACCGACAGGATAGCGATGCCAAGAACGAGCGCGAGGACGGAAAGGTTCAAGGTGCTGGGCATGATGTTGGCGTGTTGATGGCCCAAAGGTGTGGTGGTCGTTCACCGAAGAGTGCTACGTAGTGTAAAATACTGTAAACGCACCGTGAAACAGTGTGGGTCAGGGACTTGGGCGGGTACCTTCGGCGCATGATCTCGACGTCCGACCGGCACCTGGTACTGGTTTTCGGGGCCCTGTTGCTGCTGGCACCGGTGCGTGCCCAACAGGCCGAACGGATCTCGCCGCGCGTGCATGTGGTCATGCGTACGATCGGCCACGCGGTGCTGCTGGCGGTGGGGGACAGCACCTCCTTGGTGCTACCGGTGCAGCGCGAGGCCGACAACTACCTGATCACGTTCGGTGCAGAGTTCGGGTTAGTTCCAGAGCGGGTAGCCGCTGTGGTGGATAGCGTGATGAAGGCGACACGGCTATCGGCAGATTACGTCGTGGAGGTGGAGCGCTGTGGAACGCGCGAGGTGGTGCATAGCTACGAACACCGGGACACCGACACGCTCAACATCATGCCGTGCACGTCGCGTGCGTTGCCAAGTGCATGCTACACCATGCGGGTCACCCTGTTGGATGCCAGGGAGGACGACACGCAGTTGGCCGGTGCTCCAGTGATGGTGCCCAACACCCAGGCAACGCCCACGGGGTGGATCGTGGCGGGCGCCCTCGTGCTGCTCATCGTGCTCGTCGCGTTCATGGTATTCCGCCGAAAGGCCGCACCAGTGCCCGCCCACAACGACACGGCGGTACCCATCGGAGCCTTCCGCTTCGATCGGGCCAAATTGGAATTGATCATCCAGGACCAGAAAGTGGAGCTCAGCGGCAAAGAGGCCGAACTGCTCCACCTACTACACGACCGTGCTAACGAGACGGTGGCGCGTGAAGTGATGCTGAAGGAAGTGTGGGGCAACGACAGCGATTATGTGGGCCGCACGCTGGACGTGTTCGTCTCCAAACTGCGCAAGAAACTGGAGGCCGATCCCAACGTGCGCATCGCCAACATCCGCGGCGTCGGATATCGCTTGATCCTGGACAACTGAGGGTGTTCGGGCATGGCCCGTTCACCCATCATGGAGGTGCGCTCCTGCACCAGACCTTCTTAGGGTCGCTGCCATCAGGTACCTGCGCCACACCAAGTGATAGATCACGCTTGTCGGATCCCCGTCCTGGCCCGGTTCCGTCAGGTGCAAGGCGCTGCGGAACGCGGCGAAGTCGACACTGTCCGCAACGCTTGCAACATACTTAGGGCCGAAGAGGTGGTCGTCCTGAAAAGTGGTTGGTGTGTGCTGTGCGAGGGCGACCAGCGGCAACAGGAGGAAGATGGATAAGGTGGGGTGCATGTCACGTTGCCGGGACGAACGTTCAGGACGCACCGAGCGGTCCCATTGAAAGCATGCAGCACCTCAAAAAGGACTGTGCAGTGCCGACCAGCCCGTATTTGAATGCCGAAGATGTCAGCGCCGAATTCCCCACGTGCCACTGGAGGGCACGTGGGGAGCGGAACAACTGCAATGTGAATCAGGGGTATGGCGCCCTAGTTCTTCACCACGTGGAGCACGAAGCTGGAATCGCGGGTGGTGGCGCGCAGGGTGTAGACGCCGCTGCTGAGCGCGGAGATGTCGATGACGCCGGCGCGGTCGCGCAGGGACTGCTGGGCCACTTCCTGCCCTTGAGCGTTGAAGAGCGTGACCAGTTCGATGACCTCAGAGGACTGGATCCGCAGCATTTCATCAGCAGGGTTGGGGTAGAGGGCGACGGTGGGTTCCTCGGTCTCGCTCACGCCTGTGCCGATATCGTTGATGATCACCGTGTAATCCTCCACCTGGCCGAAGAAGTAGCTGAAGCAGGGATCGACCGGGGAGGCTCCGTCGCTCTTGATGATACGCATGCGGGTCACGCCGGTCAGTGCATCCAAAGGAACGCTGATGGTGCCGCTGGCAGCCTGTCCATCCAGGCCGGTGGAGTTCTCGATGCTGCCGATCTCGAACATCTCCTCGGCATTGTTGAACACACCGTCCTGGTCGAAGTCCACAAAGGCGGTGAAGAAGTTCACGTTTTCGCCACCGGTATAGCCTTCCAGGGAGATGGGGTAGCTGGCCGCAGCGTTCATGGGCACTTCCACGTCCAGGAAGAACTCATGGGCTGGGGCCGTGGCGTC
Organism: Flavobacteriales bacterium; assembly: GCA_040383865.1. Lineage (GTDB taxonomy): Bacteria > Bacteroidota > Bacteroidia > Flavobacteriales_F > PHOS-HE28 > PHOS-HE28. The sequence goes on from JBEICT010000153.1 coordinate 6,682, forward strand.
CACGGTGGAGGCGTGGTCCACACCGGCCACCACCATGCGGGTGATGGGCCCCACGAAGAACTGGATCTGCGGCGCGCAGAACTCGTCGCTCACGGTCACATTGAAACTGCAGAGGTTCACCAGGTTGCCGTCGCCATCCACCAGGTGATGCACGATCTGCGTGGTCCCGAAAGGGAAGGAGGAACCGGAGGCGAGGCCCTGCACGAGCACGAGCTCCACACCGGGCGGCGGGTTGGGACCGCAGGTGAAGGGCACTTCGTAGCTGACCACGGCGGAGGTCTCACCCTGTGGAGCGATCACAGCGATGTCCGCAGGGCACTCCATGGAACAAGCGGGCGGTTCGAACAACAGACCATCGAAGTACACCACCCAGCCATTCGCGGCGAAGGGAGGCTGATCATCCCAGCCGGCCACATACTCCCCGTTCGGGGAAATGGCAATGGCCGTGCCCATGCGGTCGTTCGGCGCGTTGATGTCGAGCCCGTTGATCAGTAGGACATCCCTTAGGAACCGTGGCTGGCCGCCCAGAGCGGGATGGTAGATGATAGCGTCGCGCAACAAGCTGCCGAACTCGCCGAACTTCTGAGCATAGCCCACGGCAACGCCGGTGTTGGATACGCTGGTGAAGGTGGCCGCGATGTAACCGAAGGGAATGTCGAAGGTGGTGAACGTGTCCGTATTGCGGTCGTAGATGAAGGGCTGGTTATCGAAGTCGCCGACCATCACCGAAGAGGCATTGATGTCGTTCACTGCGTTGGTGCTGAACTGTGGCAGTGTGGTGCCGACCGGGATGATCTCCAGGTCCGGCGTGATGTACACCGGTATGCGTCGCGTTCCACCGCCCAGGCCCTCATCATCCGCCCAGCCGCCGATGGTGCCATCGTTGGTGATGACATACCCGGCCACCGCGAGGTAGGCTTCATCGAAGATCGCCGTGAGCACGCCGGTCTCGGTGTTGTACTTGAAGGTCCCGAAATCGCAGCAGCCAATGGACATCTGGCCGGTCACCCACACGCCGTTGGGCGAAATGCTGAAGGTGCTGAAGGAGGATTCCTGCGGGTTCGAAGCGGGGAACCATCCGATCGGTGTCCACACGCCGTTCTGCTGGTAGCCCGGTTGCAGGATGAAGAGCTCCTCATCCAGGAACATGGATCCCGCCACATCGCCATTGTTGTTGATAGAGACCATCTCGGTCGCCTCGGGTTCCATCGGGGTCCACACCTCGGTCGCGAAGTCGAAGTAGGCACCTCCGCTCACCGCTGTGCCGTTGTCGTTGATGTCGTTGAAGCGACTACCGAACGAATTGGCCAGGTAGTAGTCCATCTGCGCGAAGGTGGTTGCCGAAAGGGCACAGACGGACAGGAGCGATGCGATCCGGGTGTAAGGATTTCTCATGGGGTTCGGGATTGGTGGTGGTCCATAACAAATGTAGCGCCGCCGGATCGGTCGTGTATCCGGTCCGCGATGACCTTGAGCGCTCAGAGCGCAGCCCGCGATCAGTCCTCCACGTAATACACCGTATCGCGGCAGATCAAACCGCACGGGGTCTCGTGCACGACCATGAACCCATGCCGACCGTCGGTCATGCGGAAGGGGATCTGCATGAACACGCCGATGACC
>JBEICT010000154.1:0-8234 GCA_040383865.1 Flavobacteriales bacterium
ACGAAGAGAACTGCCGGTGCATGTTCCGTCCTGGTCGCGACCATTCGGTTGGAGGACGGATGAAGTGCTTCGACTGACGAGCCAGTTGTGCGATGCCATGGAGGTAGGGAGCATGGGTGATCAGGTTCTCGCAGCCTTCCGCATCCAGGTGCACCAACAGATCAGCGAACACCTTTCGCGAACGCGGTGCCTCCAACTGGATGAACTCCTGCTGGATGATCCGGTCACGCGGAAGGGCGCGGTCGAGCGATGCACGGGGATCCGTGCAAAGGGTCGTGATGACCCGTGCGAAGTGGTTTCGTCCTGCACCCGAAGCGTACAGCGAATTTTCCAGCGCGCGATCGCGCTCGGCCTTGCCTGCGAGCAGAACGGCACGTTCTTCGGCCGTCAGTCCTTTATGTAGGGAGTTTCCCATTTCGGTCGGATGATGGGGATCGAACCCATGCTCACTGCGCCACAAGCAGCCGTGCTACCACTACACCACATCCAACATACTGCGAAGGGTGCGGGGATCGAACCCGCGCTATCCTGTCCAACTGGACGAACCCTCCATTCCATTTCGTTGCCAGGGCTGGACTCGAACCAGCATAAGCAGCTCCAAAAACTGCCGTCCTGCCGTTAGACGACCTGGCATCACTCGGTCTTACCATCCATCGACCATCAGGCCGGACTCGAACCGACATCCTCCGCCTTCGCAAAGCGGTGCTGGCATCCATTTCAGCTTCTGATGGAGATGTGAGGTGTGAAGTGTTATCTGTAAAGTGTGAGGTAGCGACCCTTCACACTTCACCATTCACACCTCACACTTCACCTTTCATTCAAGGGCCTTTACCCGGAGAGAAGATCTCCTTCAACTGGTCAAGGACCTTTGCGTTACCGTTGATGGAGAGCGTGTTCACCTTCTCGGCGATCTTCTCCACGTACTCCATCTCCTTCAGCTTGAAGAGCATGGCGTTCTCCTCCATGAGCTTCGCGGTGTTCAGCAGGCTGCGCGTGCTGGCCGTTTCCTCGCGGCGCATGATGGTGTTCGCTTCCGCCTTCTTCTGCGCGATCAGCACCTGGTTCATGATCTCCTTCATGTCGCCGGGAAGGATGATGTCCTTGATGCCGTTGTACTTGACCGCCACACCGATGGCCTCGGCCTTCTCCTTCACGGTGGCGTCCACATAGGCCGTCACCTCCTCCTTGTTGCCGAGGATCTCGTCCAGCGTCTTCGTACCGATGAACTCACGCAGGGCCAGCTGCACGGTCACATACAACTGCTTCTCGAAGTCCTTGGTCTCCAACAGGGCCTTGCGGATGTCGGTGACGCGGTACTGCGTATTGAAGTTGACGCGCAGCGCGGCCTTGTCCTTGGTGAGGATGTCCTGGCCGTTCACCTCCAGTTGGACCAGACGCAGGTCCGCCTTCAGCACTTGGATCACGGTGCTGTTCTTCGCGCAGAAGTACACACCGGGCTGCAGCAAGGCCTTGGCTTCACCGTCCACCATCAGGATACCCTGCTCGTGGGGGTCCACGCTGTACACGCGGACGTAAGGCAACAGCGCGGGCTTCATCAGCAGGTCGCGGTCGATCTCCTTCGTGATCTCGATCTCGCCCAGGTCCATGGTGATGAACTGAAGGTCGATCAGGCCCTTGAAGAAAGCGTAGCGGCCGGGCTTCAGCACTTCCTGGAAGTTGCCGTTGCGGTACTTCAGCACCAGCTGGTTGTCACGCACCTCCACGATGGTGAGCATCGCTGCGAGCTCGGCATCGCGCAGGAGCAGTTCCAGCGTGACGGGAGGGATGAAGGGCAGCGCGGTGTCGTAGACCTTCACCTCATCGAACAGGCCGATGAAATGGATACCGGGCTTCAATACACGACGGTAGTCACCGTTGCGGAAGACGAGACCGAGCTTGCCTTCCTGGATATGTTGGGTCATCATGGTACATCAGGTGTTGGCCAGCGTATCGCGGTACCGCGCGGGACGTTGGTGAGTTGTGGTGCCGCTTCCGGTGGGCACCGTTGACCGGGTATGCTGTGAGCGATCGGATCGCTCGTGATCAGCAAGAGAAAGCGATGAGGACCCACCACCCGCGTTCGGCGGGGATCAGGGTGTGGGGCCCTGGCCTTCCGTCGACCGATCACCGTTGTGCATCATTGCCGCAACACCTGTGGTGTGGCGGTCCCGATGCGTAGGGGTGAAGGGTGTTCATGGGCCGTGGCCATGCAGAGCATGATCCGCAGGACGGACGCCGGTCGTTCCATGCGCTCAAGGGCAGCGCACGGGACCGGTGAGTCCAACATCGCTTTCAGGGATGGGCATTTTTTGGGAAGCGCCCGACTTCCTCCTTGAAACTGGATCCTCAGTCCAGCGCCTTTAACCACTCGGCCATCCGTGCGTAACGGAGTGGGATTCGAACCCACGTCTTCGGAATTGGTGCTCTTACCAACTGAGCTATATCGTCCTATGACGACAGCAGGATTCGAACCTGCGACATCCAATGGAGAGGAACAGAACGACCGTGCGGCGGCATACCGCGGGCGAAGCCTGCCTGCCGTAGGCAGGGCGCTGCGGTACCATGGGGCTTTGGAGACCCTCATCTGGTCCGACACGTGCGGCCTTTCCTCGTGCTCGTCCACCGTTCGGCGGACAAGAAGTTTTGTGCTGAAAGCACAGTATGTAAAGAACGTCTTCGTACCCGGTGAGGGATCCGAACCTGCCTACCGGCAGGCAGGGCTTCCTGCTCCTCGTTATGGGCGAGGCGCGATCACCCATCCCGAGGCCTCGGGACCGCCAACCCGGCATGCTCTCCTTGCAGTGCCCCATGATCCGGGGATCCCCGCCACGCTGTTGCCAGCGTGTGCAGCCCATGCGGGGATCCCCTCACATCCGTCGCAAACGGGCAACAAAAAACCCGGTCTTGCGGACCGGGCTCGTCAACGTTGATGCGTGGACATCAGCGGTGTCGGTACCGGCCTAGAGGGCAGGGCTTCTCATCGAAACCCTGGAAGCGTTGGTCCATCTGCGCATGCTCCCACATGCTGGATGTTATCCGTCGCTCGATGTGGTTGGTTCTCTTCATTCCTTCCGTTCCTTTCGGTCGATCATGATCGACCCTTACGTGTTTCCTCGTTCCTGAAATGCGAAGCCCCGGCTTTCGCGCGGGGCTTCCATGGTGATCGGTGTCATCGATCCATCATGAAAGCCCATGCCTCTGGAAGAGGTCGCGCTGTTCGGTGTTTATGGTGTGCAGCTTCCGCATTTCGGGGGTGAAGACGGCAGTGGGTCCAAGTCGGTTGCCTGAACGATGAGAATTTTTCCGAGGAGTCCTTGGCATGATCCGCGAGCCCCCTTTCGCCTTGCGATATGCGACCCGCCTTTCGCAAGCGAAGGCGACCTTCGTAGCATGCAGAAGGTAACCGTGGTCGCTCACTTGAACACGCTATTGGAACAGCGTGAACGGTCCCTGAAGGCCGAACTGGCAGCCACCGTGGAGGCACGCAACAGCGACACCAAGAGCAGCGCGGGCGACAAGCACGAGGTGGGCCGTGCCATGATGCAACAGGAACTTGACCAGTTGGAGGCCCAGTTGACCAAGGTGCAGGTGATGCAACAGGAACTGGCCAGCGTGCCGCTTGATCGGGTGTACGCCCGCGTGGCCTTCGGCTGCCTGGTGAGCACGGACCACGGGCATTATTTCATCGCCATCGCGATGGGTGCGATGGAAGTGGAGGGCGAACCCTGCTACGCGATATCGTTGGCCTCGCCGATGGGACAGGCGCTGAAGGAGAATGGCGTGGGTGATGTGGTGAGCTTCAATGGGAAGCAGATCACGGTACGCGCGCTCTGTTGATGATCACGGAACGGGAACAACGGCCTGTTGACACCGGCGTAACCCTCTATGATCGTCTCACCTTCACCCCCTCCCATGTTAAGCCAATATGAAGTTTTGCCCATACCTGACCAATGGCAGCTGATCGCGGCCGGGATCGACCGACTTTCACGGTCCAACCCTATTCTGCCATGGACATGCGCGGCGCCACCCCATCCAACCACCTGAAGGAGGGCGGACCACGAACCGCCATAAGCCTCGGTTCATCCGGGGCTTTGGAAGTGGTGCGCATCACCAAGTCGTTGCCTTCCTCGAATGGCGATCTGGTGTTCGCCGGCACCCCTGCCCGCGATGGCACCAAGGCACGCAGCATCCAGGTGTCCTTCACCTCGGACGGCTTGGTGCATGCCCCCACGTTCGATGCATCGAACGGGCGCATCCACCTGTTCTATCCCGACCGTGACCATCCCGAAGTTCAGGGCCTGCTCAACAGCAAGCGCAATCGGTTCTGCTACTTCTGGCGTTCGGCAAATGGCGGGCACACGCATGCCTGGCTGTTGAGCTCGCAATAGAAGTCGCGCGGGTGTCATAGCGGCGGCCCAAGAGCACTCGGCACACCACCTTGTGAACGGACCATCATGAGGAGACCCTGTCCCGCCTGTTCGTCCTGTCGGCCGTGCGCGACCAGAACAGTGGAACGGTCTCCAGCGCATGCGTGGCGGTAAATGCCGGAAGCGGGCCTATCGCTTGAACTTCTCCTGTCGGGCCTTCTGCAGGATGGCGTTGACGTAATCCGTCTTGCCGCGGGTGTAGGCCTGGCGGTCGCGCTTGAAGGTCTGGGCCAGTTCCTCCTTCAGGGAGGCATAGACCTCCACCTCCTCCGGGTGACTGCGCAGGTAGTCGCGGAACACGATGCGGTCCACGCTGGCCTGTCCGGGTTCCACCATATGCACATGGGCCATGCGCTCACCCGAGGCATCGCGCAGAATGAACCAGGCATAGAACGGCGCTTCATCGCCCATGGTGGGCCGCCAGATGAACTCGTAGCCGGCCTCCTCCATCCGGGGTGCCAATTCGTTCCGCACCGCCTCCAGGTCGCTCACCTCCACCTGCACATCCACCACGGGCTTGGAACGAAGACCGGGCACCGCCGTGCTGCCGATGTGCGTGATCCGTTGGGCCAGCATGCGCGGTATCATCCGCTTCAGTTGCGTCTCCAGATCGGCATAGCGCAAGGCCCACTGCGGATCATAGGGAACGATGGCGATGGGCTCCTTCATCAATTCCTTGATCCGCTTCTCCATCTGCTTGTCCATGTGCAATGCTACGATCAATAAGTTGGAGCGTACACATTAAAGCGTTCGCCGCGGAGGAATCCGATCAGGGTAAGTCCGCCATCACGCGCCAACTGAACGGCCAGGGAAGAGGGTGCGCCCACGGCCGCCATCAGCGGAATACCCGCCACAACGCACTTCTGCACCAGTTCGAAACCGGCACGACCGCTGACGAGCAGCAGGCAGTTCCCGGTCGGCACTTGTCCGTTCAGCGCGGCACCGATCACCTTGTCCACGGCGTTGTGCCGGCCCACATCCTCGCGCAATAGGAGCAGCGTCCCCTCCCGATCGAAGAGCGCGGCCGCATGGATGCCTCCGGTGTGCCTGAACACGGTCTGGGCCGCGCGCATCCGCTCTGGAAGAGCAGTGATGACGGACGGATCGACCGTGCCCCATGCGGCGATGGGCTGTTGGCACTGCGCATGCACCGCCTCGATACTGCTCTTGCCACACACCCCGCAGCTGCTGGTGGTGTAGAAGTTGCGTTGCCAGCGCACCGGATCCACCACCACGTCCGGCCGTAGCTCGGCACGTACCACATTGCCCCGTTCATCCTCCTTCACGTTCTCACAGTAGGTCACACGCACCACATCGTCCGGCGAGGTGATGAGACCTTCGGTGAAGAGGAAGCCGAGCACGAGCTCCTCATCGTGGCCCGGTGTGCGCATGGTGACGCTCAGTCGGAATTCCCGGCGATCCTCCAGCGGCCCATGGCCCAAGCGGATCTCGAGCGGCTCCTCGGTGACCAGGATGTCATCGGCCGGAATACCCGCACCGCTCTCGTAGCGGCGAACCTGGGTGGCTGTTACGGGCGATGGCATGGTGCCAAGGTAAAGGGGGCCAGGGTTATCCCGTCCTCCTCCAACACGTCACCAAGTGGTCATCCACCATGCCCACGGCCTGCATGAAGGCATATACGATGGTGCTGCCCACAAAGCTGAATCCGGTCTTCTTCAGGTCCTTGCTCAGGGCATCGGAAATGGGCGATCTGGCCGGCAGCTGCTTCATCCCTGTCCAGCGGTTCACGATCGGCGTGCGCTCCACATGCTTCCACAGAAAGTCGTCGAACGAGCCTTTGCCCCCTTCCATGATCCGCAAGTAGGCCTGGGCGTTGGTGATGGCGCTCTGCACCTTGGCGCGGTTGCGGATGATGCCTGGGTCGTTCATCAGCCGTTCCACATCCTTGGGTCCGTAGCAGGCGATCTTCTCAGCGTTCCAGTTGTCGAAGGCTTTGGCGTAGCTCTCGGTGCGGATGAGTATGGTGTACCAACTGAGGCCCGCCTGCGCACCATCAAGCACCAGCTTGGCGAAGAGCTTTCGATCATCGTGCTCGGGCACGCCCCAGACCATATCATGGTAGTGCTTATAGATATCGTCCTTCAGGCACCAGTCGCAACGGACGAGGCGAGGGTCGGTGATGATGGTTTTCATGTCAACGTGCTGTGCTCAAGGTAACTTGCGGCCGTGTCCCTTCCGCTCACCGACCGTCACCAGCGCGTTCACCGCAGCCTGCGCATCAGCATCGTGGACAAGTGCGACCTGCGTTGCACCTACTGCATGCCCGAGGACCAGCACTTCCTGAAGCGGGAGGAGCTGATGACGCGGGAGGAGATCGGCACCATCGCGCGGCTTTTCGTTGAGCGCTACGGGGTGAACAAGATCCGGCTCACCGGCGGTGAACCTTTGGTGCGGCCCGATGCCGTGGACATCGTGCGCGACATGGCACAGCTCGGCGTTTCGCTCGGGCTCACCACCAACGCGCTCAGTCTGCACAAACATTTGGATGGCCTTATCGATGCCGGGTTGAAGAGCATCAACATCAGCCTGGACACCTTCGATGCGGAACGCTTCCGTAAGATCACACGGCGCGATGGTTTCGACACCGTGCATGCCAACATCCTGCTCGCCCTTCGGCGCGGCCTGCGCGTGAAAGTGAACATGGTGGTGATGCGCGGCGTGAACGAAGACGAGATCCTGAGCTTCGTGGAACTGACACGCGATCATCCGGTGCACGTGCGCTTCATCGAATTCATGCCCTTCGCCGGGAACCACTGGGGACGCGAACGGGTGTACACCTATGGAGAGATGCTCGGCCACATCGGCAGTGTGCACAGCTTCGAGAAGCTCGCCGACGACCGGCACAGCACGGCCAAGGCCTACCGTGTGCCGGGCTGGATGGGCACCTTCGCGGTGATCAGCACGGTGACCGAGCCCTTCTGTGGCAGCTGCGACAGGCTTCGCCTCACTGCGGAAGGAAAGATGCGCAACTGCCTCTTCGCCCGCGAGGAGACGGACCTACTGTCGGCCCTGCGCCGTGGGGAGGATATCGCGCCACTGATCGAAGCGAACGTATTGGCAAAGCACGCGATGCTAGGCGGACTGCCGCAATTCAAGCCGGAGAAGCAGGAGGAGGTGCTGCATGATCTGAGCGAGCGGCCGATGGTGAGTATTGGGGGGTAGGCTGCGTGATCATGGGCACATGAATACATGGCCACATGAGCACATGTCCTACAACTCTTGCTCGTAATAGATCTTGTAGAACTTCCGCCCGCTCTCATCCACCCCCTGCTCGATCTTGGTGCGATCGCCGTGGATGTAGATGTGGAAGTTCTTGTCGAGTTTCAACACGCTCTTGAAGATGCGCGCCTGGCGCTTCACCGCATGGGCCGAGATCTCGAAGTTGTCCTGTAGCTCCACGTGATGGTCCTCCTGGAAGCGATCGCCGAAGCGCTCGAAGGAACGGATCACCTCCTCGTGCTGGAACACCTCCTGCGCGAAGGCCTCCTTGTCGAACGCGGTGTTCTCCTTGAAGTACTGCACCGAGCGGTTCAGCAGGTCGATCTGGTCGGCCTTGGGGATCGCGTAGTCGTTGGGTAGCTGCTCGGTAATAAAGGTCTTCGTCAGCTCCAGCACGTTGCGGGTACTGTTCACATGGTCCTGCTTGGGGCGGTGATCGATGAACTCCTTCTGCCAGAAATCGCTGTGGCTATTGTCGTCAATGATGAACAGGGTGAAGGCCCCCTCGGTGAAGAGCACCAGCACGGCCTTGTTGGGCTTCAGGTTGCCGAGGCCACGCTTCAGTTG
>JBEICT010000155.1:0-8231 GCA_040383865.1 Flavobacteriales bacterium
CGCCAACTACGGCAGCGGCTACATCGATGCCGATCCCAACAATCCCGACCGCCTGTGGATGAACAACGGCAACGACAACCACTGGTTCTCCGTGCGTTTGCAGGGCACCATCAGCAACCGCGACGCCATTGGTGCACGGGTGACCATCACCGGTCCCTGGGGCACGCAGATCCGTGAGGTACGCGCTGGGGAGAGCTACGGCATGGTGACCAGCTTTGCCTGCAGCTTCGGCCTCGGCACCAGCACCACCATCCCCACGATGACCATCCGCTGGCCCTCCGGTCTGGTGGAGACCTTCAACGACCTGGACGTGGACCAGACCATCACGGTGATCGAGAACACCTGCATCAGTCCGATCGCCACCATCACCGCCGATGGTCCCTTCATTGTGTGCGGCAACGGCGATGAAGTGACGTTGACGGCCAATGCCGGTTTCAACTACAGCTGGAGCAACGATGCCACCACGCAGAGCATCCAGGTAACGCAGGCCGGCAACTACAGCGTCACCATTGATGATGGACAAGGTTGCAGTGCCATTACCAGTGTGTTCGTGGCCCAGGCCCCGGATGAAACGCCCACGGTGACCGTGGACGGCGAGACCACCTTCTGCGAAGGCGGTACGGTGCAACTGACCTCCAGCCCCGCCTCCGGATATAGCTGGAGCAATGGCGCCAACACCCAGGCCATCAGTGTTTCGCAAAGCGGCACTTACACGGTGACCATTGATGGGGCCTGCGGCGAGTGGACGAGCAGCGTGGTGACCCTGAACGTGCTGGATGCACCGGAAGCTCCGGTGGCCGATGACGTGACCATTCCTGTGGCCGGCACCGCCGACCTGACGGCCACTGGCAGCAACGTGCTTTGGTACACCACCGCCACTGGCGGCGCTCCTGCTGCCACGGGCAGCGCATGGACCACGCCCTTCGTGAACAGCACCACATCGTTCTGGGTGGCCTCCTCCAATGTGTTCGGAGGCGGTACCTTCTACGGCGGGCGCACCAACAACGCCACCAACGGCCAGTACCACACCAATGCCGACAACTACCAGCTGTTCACGGCTTCCGAGCCCTTTACGCTGCGTTCGGTGAAGGTGTACGCCAACGGTGCCGGCAACCGCACCATTGCCATGATCGATCAGGGCACAGGTGCCACGCTGGCCACCGGCGTGTTCAGCATCCCCAACGGCGAGAGCCGTGTGCAACTTGACTTCGAAGTGCCCGCCGGCGGCCCTTATGGCCTGCGCGTGGTGGGTGGCAATCCCCAGCTCTGGCGTGATGGTCTGGGCAGCAACCCGGCTTACCCGTACGCACTGGGTACCGTGGGTACCATCACCAGCAGCAGCGTGGCCGGCAACAACGCCACCGCCTACTACTACTTCTTCTACGATTGGGAAGTGGAAGTGCCGAGCACGGTGTGCGAGAGCGCACGTGAGGAAGTGGTGGTGAACGTGGGCACCGTGGGCGTGAACGAGGCGGGTGCCGGCAACGGCATCGCCGTGTGGCCCAACCCGGCCACCGACAACCTCACCGTGGTACTGAACGGCGTGGACGGTGAAGTGAGCGTGGACATGATCGACCTCACCGGTCGTGTAGTGCTGGAGCGTGGCGCCCAGGCCGCTGCCACGCGCATGGACCTGAACGTGGGTGCCCTGGCCGCCGGCGAATACGTGGTGCGTGTGCGCCATAGTGCCGGGGTGAGCGTACACCGCGTAGTAGTGCGCTGATCACCGAGCGGAACAGGAACAAGCCCCGGTCGTCCAGTGGATGGCCGGGGCTTGTTGTATCCTTTCCGCTCCGGCCCGCGTTCAACGGCCCGCCGCAAGCAGTGGCACATACCCATGAACGCACGCATCTTGTACCCCATGGCCGCAGTGGCCGTGACCTTCGCCCTGGCCGGTTGTGCCAAGGAGACCCAGGAACTGGCCCAGGAGGTGGGCCTGCTGCCCAGCACCTGCGGCAGCGATGGCGCCCGTTTGCAGGCCACTATTGATGGCAACAGCTACTGCGCCAATGCCCAGGTGATCGCTACGGGCGGAGATGGCAGTGCCTTCGTTACCGGCTTCGACCTCACGGGCAGCTCCATCATTCTGCAGTTCGATACGCTGGGCGTGGGTACACATGCCATTACCGAAGCGGAAAATGCCGTGGTGTACATGCAGGCCTGCGCCTCCTTCGTGGTAGGACCCGATCAGGGCGGTACGCTGACCATTACCGAGCACAACCCCGACACGCACCGCTTGAAGGCCACGTTCCAGACCAGCCTGTTCAACGCGATGAACGGCCAGACGAGGACCGTGGAGGGCAACGTGGACGTGATCTATACCGAGCAGCAGTAGGCCGGGCCTCTGTGCTCGTGGCCCATTGGCATGGTGCTTGAAAGGCAACGGCATCCTGCCATTACCACATGTACAAACCTACCTTGTTCATTGCGCTTGGTCTCGTCCTATTCACCTTCTGTAGCAAGGACAAGAACGACCCTGTAACGCCTACCCCGGCGAACACCTGCGGAGTCGCGGGAGCCCGGCTCCAAGCCACCTTCGATGGGGATGCCTACTGCGCCAATGCCAGCCTGTTCGCCTCGCTGGCCGTGGATGTGCTCACCGTGAACGGCATCAGCCAGCAAGGTGCCACGCTTACCCTGGAGCTCGATTCACTGGCCGTTGGAAGCCATGACATGACCGAAGGGACCAACAGCCTGTTGTTCACCACCACGCTCGGCCTGGCCTACCGCACGGCGGACGGCGACCCGGGAACGGTCACCATCACCAGCCACGACACATCGGCCAGGCGCATGCAAGGGACCTATGCCGCCGACCTCTACAGCCCACTGGGCGGTGCCCCGAAGGCCATCGTAGGCAATTTCGACCTGTACTACATCGAGTAGGAACGACTAACTTGGCGGTATGTCCGCCAGGCCACATCCTGCTCGCGTTGCGGTTATTGGAGCGGGAGGAACGGGTTGTGCCCTCCTTCCGTTACTGTACCGCTTGCCCGTTGAAGGCATTACCCTGGTCGATGGTGATACAGTGGAAGCGTCCAACCTTGCTCGCCAGACCCTGTATGGTCGGTCGGACGTAGGTCGTTTGAAAGTGCGTGCGGCGATGCAACGTTCCATCGGCCTGGCCGATGGTATCCACCTGTTGGCCCACACCCGTTTCCTGGATGCCACAAATGCCGTGGACCTGTTGCAGGGCCATACAGTGGTGGCCGATTGCACCGATGATCTGCATGCCCGCCAGTTGATCGAGCGCATCTGTTCCGGGCTGGGGATACCTCTGGTCAGCGCCGCCGTGCATGGTGATCAGGTGCAGGTGGTCACCTTGGGCGTTGCGCCCGACGAACGTTCGGAGCCCACCACCTGGCGACAGTTCTTCCCGGGTCGAGCAGCGCAGGAACAGGAGGGCTGTGACATGCGTTCCGTGCCCGCCGAGGTGACCACGGTGGCTGCCGCGTTGATGGGCAAACGCATCCGCGCGCTGCTGGACAATGATCCTGCACAGGCGCGCTACATGGACCTGTTGGACCTGCGCCATGGCCAGTGGTTGCGCATTGCAGCACCTGCGGCACCCGACGAGGAGCTGCTGGCCACCGCACGCGCGCAAGGTCGACGGGAAGCATGAGCGAGATCGGATTGCTCTTGGGCCTGGCGATCATCGCCTTCCTCTATGCCTCCGTGGGCCATGGTGGTGCCAGCGGGTACATCACCTTGTTGACCCTGGCCGGAGTATCCACGGTGGCCGTACGCCCATCGTCGTTGATGCTCAATCTCTGCGTATCGGCCATCGCCTTCGTGCAGTTCGCGCGAGCGGGTCACTTCCGGTGGAAGGTCTTCTGGCCTTTCGCCATCTTGTCGGTCCCCATGGCTTGGACAGGGGCGAACATCACCCTGCATCCCGACCTGTTCCGCAAGCTGTTGGCGTTGTGCCTGCTCTTCGCTGTGGCGCGCATGACCTTCCCTTCCGATCGCGTTGTGGTAGAGCCACGCCCCATGGCCTGGCCAGTGGCCATGATCATCGGTCTGGTGATCGGGCTGGTCTCCGGGCTCATCGGCATCGGTGGTGGCATCATCCTGAGCCCCATCCTGCTGTTGGCCGGCTGGGCCGATGCAAAGACCACGGCGGCCACATCGGCGCTCTTCATCTTCGTGAACAGTGCGGCCGGTCTGCTGTCCATGGCCGATCATGGTCAATTGCAGACCATGGGCTCCATGGCCTGGCCCATGGCGGCGATCGGCGGCGGGTTACTGGGCAGCTGGGTGGGTGCACGGAAGCTGGTTGATGAGCGCGTGCGCCAGGCTTTGGGCGTCGTGTTGTTCCTTGCGGCCATCAAGCTCTGGTGGACATGATCACGGTGGAGGAAGCAATGGCCTTGTTGGAGGGTGCGGTGGAGCTCACCGCAAGCCACGAAAGGCAGCTCATGGAGAGCAGCGGACTTTTTCTCTCTCACCCTGTGCATGCCGGGCACCATCATCCGCTGTTCGATATGACGGCCGTGGACGGTTATGCCTTCGCGTTCGCGCCGGAGCGCACGGCCTGGACCGTGGTCGCTGAACTGGCCGCCGGCGATGTGTACAACGGTGAGCTCGGTCCCGGCGAATGTGCACGCATCTTCACCGGTGCCATGCTGCCTGCCGGTGCGGATACGGTGGTGATGCAGGAGTGCGTGCAGCGCGACGGGGATCGCATCACGCACACGGATGGTCGTTTGAGGCCGGGAGGCAACGTGCGTTTGAAAGGTGAGCAAGTGAAGGTCGGTGATCTGCTGCTGGAGGCAGGCTCGTTGCTCGGCCCCTCAGAGATCGGTTTGCTGGCGTCGGCCGGTGTGTCGGATGTACATGTGCATTTACGACCCACGGTAAGCATCGTGCGCACGGGTGGCGAGTTCACCGAAGGTGGTGCACCGGCACCGGGGCGCATCTTCAGCAGCAACGAGGTGATGTTGGCCGCCGCATTGCGTGGCGAAGGTATCGCCACCAACGACCGGACCTTCACGCCGAAGGATGTGCGGGAGGAATTGCTGCGCGACCTTTCCATCGCCTTGGACAGCAGCGATGTGGTGATCAGTACCGGCGGTGTTTCCGTGGGTGATCATGACCTGGTGCGGACCTGTCCGGAAGAACTGGGCGCCGAGGTCGTCTTCCACGGTGTGAAGCAGAAACCTGGCAAACCCATGCTGTTCGCGCGTAAGGGACACGCACGCATCTTCGCACTGCCGGGCAATCCGCGCGCCGTGCTGGTGGGTTGGCACCTGTATGTGCGGCCTTTCCTTAGGGCCATGCAGGGCGCACACCATCCATGGCTGCCGAATGAACGGTTGCCCATGGCGAAGGACATCACTTGGAAAGGCATGCGGGCGGACTTCCGTGCCGGCATGGTCCGCAACGGCGAGGTGCAGTTGCTGGCTGATGAGGGTTCACACATGCTCGCCGGCATGGTGATCGCTGAAGTGCTCGTGGAACTGCCCTTGGGCGTGAACGAACTACGCCAGGGCGAAGCCGTGCAAGTCCATTACCTTCCCCGATCATGAACCCTTGGACCGGCGGTGCGGATGGATGGACAGGCGTGGTGCTGGCTGGTGGGCGCAGTTCGCGCATGGGGCGCGACAAGGCGCTGATCGAGGTGGATGGACGCACACTGCTGGACCGTGCGTTGGACAAGCTGGAGCCGCATGTGCAGGAGTTGCTGGTGATCGGCGATCCAGGGAAGTATGGTCATGTGGGTCCGTTCGTTTTCGCGGACGACATACCGGGTGTTGGTCCCTTGGGCGGTATCCTCACGGCCATGCGCTACGCCAGCAACGACCGCTTGCTGGTGCTTGCCTGCGACATGCCGAACGTAACGCCGCGACTGTTCGAACACTTGAAGGAAGGCCTCACGCGAGAGGGCACCGCATTCGTTCCTGCTTGCGATGGACAGCTTGAGCCCCTCGCCGCGGCCTATCACCGTCGCTGCCGTTCCACCTTCGAGGCACGCGTGGCCCAGGGGGCATGGAAGGTGAGCGATGCGCTGGAACAGGTTCGGGCCACCTTCGTACAGATCTGTCCCGGAGAGGAGGGTTGGCCCCAGGACCTGTTCCGCAACATCAACGCGCCTGGCGATCTTTGAGGCCATGGACGTGATGCTCTTTGGAATGATCGCGGAGAAGGCCGGTACGGACCGTATTGAGGTGCATGCCGTTTCCACCGGCGGACTGCGTCAGGTGTTGGCGGAGCGGATCAAAGGGTTGGAAGGCCTGAGCTACTCCATCGCGGTGGACCGTACCATTGTCCACGAGGATATTTCATTGACCGGCAGCGAGGAGATCGCCGTGCTGCCCCCATTCGCAGGAGGATGAGCGAGCCGAGGACGCATAGCGTAAAGGACATCTTCGTGGACGGCCCCATCGATCCGGCCTTCGTGGGCACGAGCATCGCCAAGCATGCCACGCGCATGGACATCGGTGCGCACGAGATCTTCCTGGGCCAGGTACGCGCGGACACCGTTGCAGGGGCTGACGATCACACGCCCGCTACAAGCGTGGCAGCCATCGAATACACCGCCTACCGCGACATGGCCTTGGAGCGCATGACAGCCATCCGCGAGGAGGCCTTTGCCAAATGGCCCAGCATGACCTGCCTGCACGTGCACCACAGCCTGGGCACGGTCCCCGCAGGTCAGCTGTGTTTCATGGTGTTCGCCAGTGCGCCCCATCGCGTCGCGGCACGGGAGGCCGTGGCCTGGGTGGTGGACCGTATCAAGGCCGAACTGCCCATCTTCGGACGCGAGGTTCTATCGGATAGCACCCATCTTTGGAAAACGAACCAGTAGCGTCGACCGAGGCCTCGGGCCCACCGGGTCGACCTACGGATCGTTAGCGCAGTTCTCCTTCCATGATCGACATCACCCACAAACCCACCACCCTGCGCGAGGCCACGGCCACGGCCTTGGTCACCGTGGGCGACCCGGCCACCATCGCTGCGCTGAAGGAGCACCGGGTGCCGAAAGGCAACGTGCTCGAGAGCGCTCGCGTGGCGGCCCTCTTCGGCGTGAAGAAGACCCATGAGCTGATCCCCGACTGTCATCCGCTGCCGATCGAGCATGCGGAGTGCACCTTCGTGGTGGGGGAGATGGAGGTGATCGTCACCATGCGCGTGCGCACCATCTACCGCACCGGTGTGGAGGTGGAGGCCATGCATGGCGCCAGCGTGGCGGCTCTCACCATCTACGACATGCTCAAGCCCATCGACAAGGGTGTGGTGATCGCGGGCATCAGGCTGCTGGAGAAGAAGGGCGGCAAGAGCGATTGGAAGGACCGCTTCGAGGTGCCGGTGAAGGCGGCGGTGCTGGTGATCAGCGATGGCGTGGCCAGTGGGAAGAAGGAGGACAAGGCGGGTGTCGCCATTGCCGAGCGCCTGCGTGGCCTGGGTGTCGAGCTGGCCGGCAATGCCGTGGTGCCCGATGAGCCGGAACAGATCGCCATGCGGGTGAAGGCCTGGGCGAACGAAGGCATCGACCTCGTCCTCACCACCGGCGGCACGGGCCTTTCACCGCGCGACCGCACCCCCGAGGCCATCGCACCCATCCTGGATCGCGAGGTGCCCGGCATCATGGAGGCCGCCCGCAGTTACGGCCAGGAGCGTATGCCTTGGGCGATGATGAGCCGCGGCATCGCGGGCATGATCGGCAGGACCTTGGTGATCACCCTGCCGGGTTCCACACGCGGCGCACAGGAGACGATGGATGCGCTGTTCCCTTTTGTGCTGCATGTGGTGAAGGTGCAGGAAATGGCGTTCAGGCATGGCAAATAAGGTCGCTCAGGCGTCTTGCCTCTGTGGATGATCAATAGACATTTGAATGACCATCAGTTGGAACATACCCATCGAACGGCTGGGTTCAGATGATGATCGGCTGCTCGAACTTGCGCATGACCTGATGCCATTGTTCGGTATGGATCCCGAGGAATACAAAGTTAGGAATGGATCCATTGAAGGCACTCCGGATGCGCTTCGCTTCACTAGGTTGGTCACACCGATCAGGGTTGCCGTCTACGATGTTATGGTCATTCCGCAATGGCAACAACGGGAAGTGACATTGAGATTCAGGCTCTATAAGGGCATAGCACTCGCAATTCTTGTCTGGTTATTCAACGGGCTCATAGTTGGTTCGATCTGGAAATGGGAGAGTATGTTGCTTCCGGCCTTTGGCTTGGTAGTATTCAACGGGCTCGCTTTCATGACCATCCTGAGCTCCAGGC
>JBEICT010000156.1:0-8175 GCA_040383865.1 Flavobacteriales bacterium
CCCGCGACCTCCGCCGTGACAGGGCGGCATTCTAACCAGCTGAACTACCGGTCCGTTCAACCTCACTTTTCAGCGAGGCGGCTGCAAATGTACACGTTCATCGGATACCTGCAAACACATCGTGAACATCACGGGTTCTTCTAATGAACTTTTATATCCATTTCGGTCACTCTATCGTAGTAAGGGGTACACACAAGGTTAGCTTGGCTCGAACAACGACCTATTCTACGGCTGTATCATCAAGGCTGGTCTCCTCGCTGGTGGCTTGCGTTGGCTTCATTTCGATCGGAATAGGACAAGTAAGCTATTCATGGACCGGGGCTATCTCCACTCAGTGGACAGTGCCAACGAACTGGTTCCCTCTCGGAGTGCCGGGTCCGCTGGACAATGTTCAGGTCCAAGCCGCTCCGAATCCACTGGTTCTTGATGGACCACGCACGATCACCGGCTTCGGCATCAGTTCAGGACTGGTCGACCTGGCCGGACATACCCTTACGGTGACCGGTTCTGGGAACTATGTTGGTGGGGGTATGTCCCAAGGCACCTTGGAACTCAATGCTCCTGGCGGAACGCATGCATTCAATGGTGCATTGATTGGAGTTTCGGTTACCGGAACCGCTACGTCCATTGTGTTCAATGGTTCGACTTTTCAGCAACCGGTCTTTCTTGCCCGCACAGGTACTGGCAACGATGTTTGTACTGGAGCCACCATTTTTCAACAGCAGGTCTCGCTGGTACAGGCTGGAACGGGATTATGGTCATTGTCCCATACGGGGTTGACCAGGTTTGAAGGTGGGGTACTGTTGGCCTGCCTCAGTTCTGGGTCCATACAGTTCGGAGGCAGTGGCGGCACCACCCTTCTGCCGTTTGGTCAGACGATCGCCGTGGGGCCCGCAGGGTTCGCATCCGGGCAGTTGCAGTTGCGGAATTTCAACCAGCAGGGCTCTGCTGCGCAGAGCTTAGTGCTCAGTGGCACGTCCCAACTCTCGTTCCAGTCCGGATGCAATTTCGGGGGGGCTCTTTCCGTCAGCGCACCGCGCATCTTTCTCAATGGAGGCACGTATTACGGTGCTGCCAACTTTACGAAGACGGGAGCGGGATCCGATAATGGGGCAGGTGGTTGCATTTTTAACGGGCCTGTATTGCTCAGGGTCTCCGGCCCGGGGTTTTTGAACCCGGCTGCTTTTGGGTCCGACGTGTACAATGCCGGAGTGGTCGTTGCTTGTTCAGGTTCAGGTGGCATCCAGTTCGGTCTGGGTGGTGGTTCCAGCACGATCCCGGTCGGTCAATCCATAAGCACGGTAGTAGGTGGCTTCACGAGCGGGCTGCTTCATTTGAGCCGAATCGTTCAGTCCGGTGGCGCCACCCAGGCTCTTTTCCTGTCATCCTCTGCAGCGTTGAGATTCGAAGGCCCCAACACGTTCAATGGTCCTGTCTCTGCCGTTGCAGGACGGATCTTCGTTAACGGTAGTTCGTTCAATGGTCCTTTGAACCTGAACAAGACCGGGGCCATGCTGGATGCCAGTACTGGTGGGAATACGTTCAATGGGCCTGTAGAGATCGTTCTGTCAGGCACCGGAGAGTTTCAGCTACATGCCACTGGTACCGACTTTTTTCAGTCGAACATCGTGTTCAATAACTCCGGTCCAGGCGCCATTCGCTTCGGAGCCACTACTGGCAACGGAATTTTGGCATCGGGCGCGTCAATGAGCTGCGATCCTGCATCATTTAGCTCTGGCACTTTGGAGTTGCGGGGCATGACCCAGTTGGGCAACACGGCACAGGCCCTTAACCTGGGCGGGACCGCGCGTGCCATTATCGGGCAGGGGTGCTCCTTTGAAGGGGCTTTGGAGATTATCGCGCCATCCGTGTTCCTGAATGGCAGTACGTTCCAAGCTCCAATTCGTGTGGTCAAGACCGGTGGTGGTGCGGATGCCTCCACGGGCGGCAACTCCTTTCTCGGCACTATGGACCTTACCGTTACAGGACCGGGAGCGGTATGGCTCCATTCCACTGGAACGGATGTGTTCCAAGGCGATATCCGTGTGAGTTCGGTAGGCTCAGGGGGTATTTTTTTCGGCATGATGGGTGGCAGTGCGACCTTGGCCAACGGGCGTTCGATCGCAGTGGGCAACTCGGGCTTTAATGCCGGTGTGCTTTCCTTCAGGAACTTTCAGCAAATTGGCCCGACCGCGCAGGTCCTTAACCTTACGGGCAACGGCTTGTTGCGCTTTGATCAAGGATCGAGCTTTGGAGGGGACGTTACAGTGACCAGCGCTGGACTGTTGCTTGACGGTTCGGTCTTTCTGGGTTCGTTCGATGCGGTGCGATCAGCCTCAGTGGTCAACGTATGTCGCGGTGGAAATACATTCCATGGGGATTTTCGCCTCCGCCAGCTGGGTAATGGTGACTTCTTTATGGCGCATTTGCAGCCTGATACCTTCCTTGGTCCGGCATGGTTCCAGCGTTCCGGAAGCGGTGCGCTGCATGTGGCCTACAATAACAATGCTCGCTTCGCCGGTAATCTGAGCATGTTAGGGACCCTATTGCCTGTAACGTTCGGCAACAATGGAGGTGCCGTAGAGGTGATCGGGACCGGCCAGCGGGATTGGTCAAGCAGTCCATCACTCCCATTCCAGGTCCCGGTGCTGAGGGTCAGTGGTGCTGGCGCGCGTGTGCGGCTCTTCGCCGATCTTGTGGTGAGCCAGTCCATCTCATTCGTGCAAGGTGTGATAGTGCCCATGGCCGCTACCAGTGTTTCCAATGGGCTGCTCATCCTGCAGCCTTCATGCACGGTCTCCGACCCCGCAGACTACAATTCCTATGCGGATGGCTGGGTGCGCAAGATCGGGGCGGCCGCATTCACCTTTCCGCTCGGAAATGGTGGGGCCTCAGCTCCTTTGTCGATCTCTGCACCAGCCCTGACGTCAGAGCATTTCACAGCACGCTACCGACGTGCGGATCCCGACCCTAACTGGGATACCGACCTGAAGGAGTCCACTCTCGACCACTTGAGCCAATGCGAGTATTGGGAACTGGACCGGACCCACGGGACCAGCGCAGTGGTAGTGACATTAAGCTGGGGTACGCCTCGCAGCTGCGGGGTCGATTGGATGGCTGACCTTCGTGTGGCGCGGTGGGATGGGTCCCTTTGGCGCGACCTGGGCCAGGGCAGCGTTGTGGGCACGTTCGCTTCCGGCAGCATTGCCACCGCTATAACGACAACTGCATTGGGCCCGTTCACGCTGGCCAGTTCCAGTTTGATGAACCCTCTGCCGGTGGAACTATTGCGTTTTGAAGCGGTCAACGAGTACGACCATGTACGCCTGGAATGGACCACGGCCCAGGAGGAGGGTGCAGCGGCATTTGCAGTGGAGCGATCCATCGATAACGTGAACTATGCGGCAGTAGCCCAGGTCATGGCCTCGGGGTATAGCCAACAGGTTCGCGATTACGTGTCTCACGATAGGGCCCCGCTGAATGGCCTTACCTACTATCGGTTGAAGATGATCGATCTGGATGGCAGCGTTGTTTGGGGGCCTGTGCGTCCCATTCACCGCCGCCTGCATCAAGCATTCACCGTTTTTCCCAATCCTGCGGACGAGCACTTGTGGCTGTCCATTGAGGCTGAAGGAGGGGATCTGGTGGAAGTGCTCGATATGACCGGCTCTGTCGTCATGAGGACCGCTGTTCGGTCGAGTGCAGAAGGGCCATGGTTCACCGTAGGGGCCCTGAGCCCTGGTCTTTACACCGTAAGGGTGGTTGCAGAGGCAACAATGCGTTCTGCGAGGTTCATGAAGCGCTGAACCAAAGGCGCAAGTGCTCGCTGTGCCAGCGCCGCTTCGTCACAAAAGGTATTTCCCTTTCACCCGTTCACCTTGTTGTCCTCATTGTACTTGCTCGGGCACTTCATCAGCATGTCCCGAGCATGGAAATCCCCGTTCTCCGTGGCCTCCCCGATCAGTACCAGACGCTCGCTGCGCTCGAAGTCCTGCGGTTTGGCCTTGGCCAGGAACACCCGGCAGGTCTTGCCGTTCAGGTCCTGAAGGGTGAAGGTGGTCAGGCTTGCGTTCTGGCTGGGTTCGTAAACGATCTCCTGTGTCCGGTCCAGCACGCCCACCACATGATATTCCTTGCCCGGGTTGGCCAAGGCCTTGTCGAGGTCGGCGTAGGTGCTGCTGTCATACAGTGATCCCACCAAGGCGGCAACGGCCACCGCGATGATCACGATGGCGATGATGTGGCTGCGTCTCATGGTCGTGCGGTGTTGTGTTGGTATTACTTCTTCAGGTCCTTTTCCATCCGTCGCAGCCGACGGTCCATGGAAAACATCCACAGCCCGACACCCAAAAGGATGATCGCGACCACCAGGATGACAACGTTGATCTTGCCATTGCCGTACAGGGTGGTCTCCAGCCAACCGGGAGCGGCGTCCTGGGCTTGGACCGAAAGGGTGTTCAGGGCCAGAAGGGTGAGCAAGGAGAAGTTCCTCATTGTTCGATCAGTTCGCGCAAGCGTGCCGATCGCTGGCGCAGGTCATACATCCATGTTCCCAACAGGACCCATCCCGCCACGGCCGGATAGAAGATCAACCGAAGGCGGTTGTCCAGGTCGAGGTCGTTGAAGCCGCTGTTGCCGCCGTTGCCGGGGTGCAGGCTGTCGATGGCGTTGAGGCGCGGCACCACGAAAAGGAAGAGCACCAACAGCATGAACGCGAAGACGTTGTAGATGGCCGACAACCGTGCGCGTTTGTGGGCATCGGGTATGGACCCTCGCAGGACCAGATAGGCCAGGTAGATCAACGCGGTCACGGCCGCTCCGTTCAATTTCACATCGTTGGTCCAGAACGCCCCCCAGGTGGCCCTGGCCCAGAACGCCCCGGTGGCAAGACCCAAACCGCAGAACAGCAAGCCCACATGCACTGCGCTCACCGCCTTGCGGTCCCGTTCCAGCGAGTTTCCGCCCAGGCCCCGGATACTATGCCAGACCGAGATGCCCATCAGCGCGATCATGGTGAACCACATGGGCACGTGGAAATGCAGGTTGCGGATGCTCTCGTACAGAATGCTGCGGTTCGGAAAGGTGAACGCCAGCGAGGCCATGTCCACCTTGTTCACATTTCCACAGGGGGCACTTTCGATGCCATCGCCCAGGTCATCGTTGTAGAATGCCCCGGGATAACGAAGTCCTTGGACGGAAAGGTCGGTCATGGAGGCGCGCAACCCCTTGGGCACGTTCATCACGATCCGGGCATGGCGGGCATCGATCACTTCCACCTGCGACGCACAGACCTGCTGGCCATCGTTCTCCAGGAAGACACGCATATCCGGCGAGAAACGCGTGTTGTAGCCCGTTACATGGATGACCACCTCACCAGGAGCGATCCGGCCCGGGGACACGTGCACCAAGGCTGGGGAGAGCGGCACCCAGAGGGCTGCGATGGATGCGACCAGCAACAATGCGATCGCCAGGAATTTCCACCACCAATGCTTCATCGCTCAGTCGCGCCAAAGGTACGGGAACAGCACCCAGGCCAGTGTAACAGTGATCACGTCCAGCAGGAGCAGTCCACCGAAATAGGTGCTGGTGACGCTCCAGGCCACTCCGTCCAAGGCCAGTTTGCTCGCGCGCATCACCGCCAGTAGCATGGGCAACACCAACGGGAAGCCCAGGATGGCCATCAGGCCCAGACCGTTGCCCGCCCGGGCGGCAATGGCCGAGATCAAGGTGAGCACCGTGGCGAACCCGATACCGCCCAACACCACGGCGAGCAGGAATTGGGGAAGGTCGGCCTCGGACAGGACCTCGCTTCCCAGGAACAGGGCATAGAACATCAGGCTCAGCAGGCTGAGCACCATCATGGTGATGCCGTTGTAGAGCGTACGTGCCAGCACCACGCTCCGAGGGTCGGCGAGGGTATAGAGGTAGAGCTGCCGGCCTCCTTCCTCGCGTTGGAAGGAGCGGGAAAGGGCGTTGAAGGCTGCGAACAGCAGGATGATCCAGTAAAGTGCGTTCCAGGTGGCAGTGCCCAATCCGCCTTTCACGGCCAAAAAGCACACATAGACCGCGCTCACGACGTAAAGAAGCATGCCCCCCCAGGCCGCGCGCTGGCGCAGGTCGAGAGCTACTTCCAACCGCAGTAATTGCGCTATCTCCGCCGTATTCACGGCGTCAAAGGTAGCCGCGCGCTCACTTGCGCTTCGACCTCACCTGCACGGCAGATGTGCTGTACACCAGGTAAATGTCCATAAAGGGACGCAGGCCGCTCGGGGCCTTGCGGTTCAGTTCGGCCGGGACCACCAGGATCACTTTTTCACCAATACGAGCAAGCAGTCGGGCCTTGTATTTCTTCATCTCGGCCAGCCTCGGGTATCGCTCATCGAAGCTGTCGATGCCATCGGGCCAGTTGCGCTCATGGCTCCGAAAGATCACGGCCTCGATCTCCGGTCGGCTCAATCCCTGCGCTTCCAAGGCGGCCAAGGTGAGGCTGTCAGAGGCCAGGTCATAGGTCGCGAACAGGTCGTCCGGTTTGATGATGACCGCGGTGGGCAGGTTGCGCCACCCGGGGCCTCGGCTCGGTGCCGGCCGTTGTGAATCCTTCTCCAGCACTTGCAGCCCACCACTGCGCATCACCAAATAGAGGTCGTTCCGGCTTCGGAGCTCTTCTGGCATGTGGAGATTCTCCAAGGAGCGCACCGCCACGATGGTCAGCGGTCCTTCGTCCGTGGAATACTCGCACACCCGGCGAACGGCGTAGTTGCGGATGGCGTTCGCGTTGGCCGCGCGGGCACTGTCTGTTCGAAGGCCCTCAGGCCATTGGCGTTCATCGCTCAGGGTCAATACTTCACCCATGGCGGCCTCATCCAGTCCGGCAGCCTGCAATCCGGCCTTGGCCATTGGGTCCTTGGCCAGTTCGGCGTGTTGAACGATCGACGATGGGTCCACAATGCGCATCATGTCCTGCCCCATGCAGATCGGACCGAAGGTCAAGGAGGTCAGCAGGAATATCCAGTTCTTCATGGGCGCTTCATACGTGGCGGATGCAGAAAAGATACCATCACTAATTACCCGGCTTGAACAGTCTCCATGGTTCCATGACCGTTCACCCAAAGCGAACGATCGCGAACTTTGGGCGTTACTTGCACCATGAACCACTTCCTTTCCATTTCCATGGCCGCGGTCCTGAGCTTGGGCTGCTTCAATAGTGTTCAGGTAGCACCCACGACCACCAACCCGACCGAACCTTCCATGTCCTTCCATCAGCTTTCCGCCACCGATATCAATGGGAAACCGTTCGACATGGCCCAGTTGAAGGGGAAAAAGGTCATGGTGGTGAACACGGCCAGCGAGTGCGGATACACACCGCAGTACAAGCAGTTACAGGAACTCTATGAGGCCTACAAGGACAAGGGTTTGGTCATCATTGGTTTCCCCTGTAATGATTTCGGGGGACAGGACCCCGGGAGCGAGGCGGACATCGCACAGTTCTGCCAGAAGAACTACGGCGTCAGCTTCCCCATGATGAGCAAAGTGCATACGAAAGGCGCCGAGCAGCATCCGGTGTACCAGTGGCTTACCAGCAAGGCCCAGAACGGAGTGATGGACAGTGCCGTGAAATGGAACTTCCATAAGTTCCTGGTGGACGAGGAGGGCCGTTTGGTCAAGTCCCTAGGTTCCGGTGTGGGGCCGTTCGATGAGGAGGTGATCGGCTGGTTGAAGTGACGCGCGACCAGGTCTTCTGCTCCGTGCGCACCTTTGCGGGATGGAAGCCATGAGCATCGTATCCCGTGAGCAGGTGGACATTCTGTGCATTACTGCGCATCCTGACGACGTGGAGATCAGTATGGCGGGAACGGTGCTGCACCATGCTTCCCTTGGACGTTCGGTCGGTCTTGTGGAACTGACCGCCGGTGAACTGGGTACGCGTGGTACTCCAGAACTTCGGGCGAATGAAGCGGAAGCAGCTGCATCCGTACTGGGCGTTCGCTTCCGCTATCAGTTAGGTATGGCCGATGGCTTTTTCAGTGTGTCCGAGGAGAACCTGATGATGGTTGTCCGGTCCATCCGGGCCCATCGTCCACGGGTCATTCTCACCAATGCCATCCGCGATCGTCATCCTGACCATGGTCGTGCGGCCGAACTGGTGGCACAGGCCGCCTTCTTGAGCGGTCTTCG
>JBEICT010000157.1:0-8094 GCA_040383865.1 Flavobacteriales bacterium
GTTCATCCGTTTGGAGGAGGCCGGCGTGTCCGGGTACGGCGAGGTGACCTTGCCGCCCTACGTGAAGGAGACCGTTGCGGGGGCTATGGAACGGTTGCGCGTACTTGCTGATCAAGGCCCGTGGTCAACCATCAAGCTGGGTGAAGCGCTGGCCGATCACACCTTCCTGGATGACATGCCAGCCTTTCGAGCAGGGCTTCAGATGGCTTTTATCGATCATTTAGGAAAGAGTACATATATTCCTGCATATCAAATACTAAAGACTACGATACCTGAATGTGCAATACCGGTCATGACGCTTGGTATCGGGTTGCCCGAGGAGGTTCTTCATAAGCTTCAGGAACTTCCCGGAACAGGTGCGATCAAGCTCAAGGTCGGCGATGACAGGGCACCCGAACGGCTGGAGCTTGTACTGGAGCACACGACCGCGAAAGTGCTCCTGGACGGCAACCAAGGAATGACATCGGTGCCAGCGGCAAAGGCGCTTGTGGAACGAATACCCATGGAACGATTGATCGGCTTTGAACAGCCGTTCGAGGCTGGGTGTGATACGGACAGCGCCGAGTTATCCAAGGTCGCTGGCGTTACCGTTTTTGCGGACGAATCGCTTCAGACCGAGGCGGACATGGCCCTGGTGGCCGGTTCGTTCGGAGGGGTGAACATCAAGCTGATGAAGTGCGGGGGATTGGACCGGGCGAAGCGCCTGGCTGAACGAGCTCGCGAACTAGGCCTGAAGGTCATGCTGGGCTCCATGAGCGAGAGCTCGCTTGGCTGCACAGCAATGGCGCAGTTGGCCGGACTTGCCGATGTAGTGGACTTGGACGGACCATGGTTGCTGAAGAACGATCCGTGGAAGGGGATCTCGGTGGTGGATGGCCGGATGATGGTCCCAACAGACCTAGGGCTTGGCGTTTCCCCGCTTCACGACCTCGATTATTCTGGCGCATAATTTATATTATGTTAAGTTGTATATTGCTGATAGTGAGCCGCTCACCTCCATTCCATCCTATCGGAACAAGTTGCTCCACGTGCGGCACCCACATTCGCATATCCCCTCGATCTCGCCATTCGTAGTCCGGCAATTCAGACGGGATCCATTGCTATTGGATACGGCCCGTCACGGATACCGTCCATATATGATCGTTCGGCCAACGACCGATACGATGGTAAAATGGCTTAGCGCCCCCAACCTGTACTTTCGCGTCGATGGGAACACTCGGAAGCGTTACTGAAGGCGGTCTGCGTTGGCTGATGAAGCAGTTCCCGGTCCGGGGCCGGCACAGAATGGCCGATATGGTCGGGCAATGGTCCGCCGCACATTCGACCGTGCGCAGGATAAATGGGATCTCCGTCGAGCTGGACAGGGACATACAGTACCATCGTATGATGCTCTTCGACCTGTACGAAGAGAACATCATGAACTACCTGCGCAAGCGCTTGAAACCGGGCATGGTGGTACTTGACCCAGGTTGTAACATCGGCTATTTCGCCGCCCAGGTTCAGGGTATGGTGCAACCCGGTGGCCGGGTCCTGTCCTTGGAGCCTTCCCCCACCTGTCTCGCTCGCGTCCAGCGTCTTAACCCACCGGGAACGGTGCCTGGTTGGGACCTACTGCCAATGGCGCTCACGGACCGTTCCGGCACGCTCACCTTCTTCGATACGCCGCGCGTGATCAGCCATGGATATGCCGCGTTGGAAGGTGCCTGTACCCCCGGCGACCGTATTCCTGTGGAGGTGAGCGTGACCAGTTTGGATGATCTCTGCGCCGCCTATGGGATCACCCACATCGATTTCCTGAAGCTCGATATCGAGGATTCAGAATTGCCGGCCCTCAAGGGAGCATCTCGCATGTTAGCCTCCCGGGCCATCGATACCATCATGGTCGAGACCGAGATCCGATCGGATCGCAACGCATTGAACACGCAGATCTTCAAGCTGCTCCGGGATGCGGGTTTCAGCGCGTTCCATGTCAGCCGGAACGGATCCACGAGCGCCATCGATCCAGAGAAGATGCCCCCGCATCGGGAGGATATCATCTGGGAGCGTTCCCGGTGAACCCTTGAGCACGCCCTTGCTCAGGTCCTGCGACTGATGCGGAAAAGCATCTAGGGCAAGTATTCCTGAAGGACGATCGGAGCTTGGTAGCGGTTGATACGCACGATCGAACCATAAAAAAGGGCCGGATCGCTCCGGCCCTTTTTCGTGATCGCTACGTATGCTCACTTACCAAGCTTGTCCTTCATTTCCTGGTACTTCGCTTGATCATTCGTCTTGGCGTACAGTTTCATCAGCTGCTGGATGGTCTGTTGGTCCTTGGGATCCAAGCGGTGCGCACCTTCGAAGTAAGGCACGGCCTGCAGGTAGATGTCGTCGGCCACCTTCTTGCACTTCACGTAATCCGTGTCGCTCTTCAACTTGTTGCACTTCTCGTACTCGTTGGCCGCACGGTTGTTGAACAGCACACCGATGTTGAAGTAGGCGTCGAAGTAGTTGGCATCCTTGGCAATGGCCTGCTTATAGGCCTCTTCAGCCAGACCGTACCACTTCTGGATCTCGACATCGTCCTTGGCCTCGGCCGCCTTCTTGTCGTACAGCCCACCCAGTACGCTATACAGAATCGCGTTGTTGGGGTCTTTTTGGATGGCCAGCTTCACGCTGCCCTCTGCCTCTTCGGCACGGTCCAGAGCCAGCAAGAGCGTCATCTCATCCATGATAAGATCTTTGTTATCAGGGAATTTGGTGCGTCCAGCTCGGATCGTGGTCAAGGCGCCTTCATTATCCTCCGTCTTCCGTTGCAGACCAGAGATGTACCGGTAGATCTCCGGCTTGTTGTAGCCCATGGCCAAGGCCTCCTGGTACCGTTTGATCGCGTTCGCCGCATCGCCCTTCGACTCATAAGCAAGCGCTGAGTTGAACACGGCATTGGTGTCCGCCTCGCCAAAGCTCTTCGCCACCCTCTCGGACTGGCCGTAGCAAGCAATGGCCTTGTCGTAGTCCTTCGCCCCGAAAGCATCATTGCCCGCGTTCAGCGAAGCGCCCTGCATGGCTCTCAGCGCACGACCGTTCTCCAGCTTGTAGCTTCCCTTGGTGTCCAACTCGTTGGCCTTCAGGTAGCTCTCGATGGCACGGTCAATGGCCTCTGGAAATTGCTGCTTCAGCGCAGCATCCTCGCCCAGGGCAATGAGGCGATAGATATCGCCGCGGTAGCGCCAGGTCTTCTCAGACACACTGGTCTTGGGATCGGTGATGGCCGGTTCAATATACTCGGCAGCCTTGGCCAGGTTGCCGTCCTTCATTTCGTTGTAGGCGCTCACCACGTTGGCGTTCTGGGCATAAAGTCCCATCGTAGCCGTGGCCAGTACGATCGTCAGCAGGTTTTTCATGTTCGCTGTTCGGTGTGTTCAGATCATTCTTCGTTGGTTCCCTTATCAAGTTCGGTGCCATCCGGGCTTGCGCTTTCGTCACCCTCGGTTCCGGCACCTTCACCAGGTGCTTCCTCCTCTTCACGCAAAGCCCCGTCGATCTTGGCAACAGCCGCGATCTGGTCGTTCTTGCGGAGTTCGATCAGCCGCACACCTTGGGTGGCACGACCAAGTACCCGCAGCTCATCCAGGCCCATCCGGATGGTCAGTCCGCTCCGGTTGATGATCATGAGCTGGTCGTCGGCCTCCACGTCCTTGATGGCAATGAGGTTCCCTGTCTTGTCGGTCACCTGCATGGTCTTCACCCCTTTGCCACCGCGGTTCACCATGCGGTAGGCATATTCACCGCTCTCGTCCATGATGGCAGAGCGCTTGCCATACCCCTTCTCACTGACCACCATCACCTGGCGGGTGGAGAGTTCGGCGTTGTCCACGGCGATCATGCCGATCACCTCATTGTCCGCCTCCTCGCCCAGGTTCATGCCACGCACGCCGCTGGCATTACGGCCCATGGGGCGCACATCGTCCTCTTGGAAATGCACGGCCCTTCCCTCACGGCTGGCCAGAATGATGTGGCACTTGCCATTGGTCAGACGCGCCTCGAGCAGTTCGTCACCTTCACGGATCCCTACGGCGATGATGCCATTGGCCCGTGGACGGCTGTAGGCCTCAAGCGTGGTCTTCTTGATGATGCCCTTCTTGGTACACAGCACCACGAAGTGGCTGTTCAGGTATTCCTCGCTCTTGAGGTCCGTTACATTGAGGTAGGCAACGACCTTGTCGTCACCTTCCAGCTGGACCAGGTTCTGAATGGCCCTGCCCTTGCTCTGGCGGGTGCCTTCGGGGATGTCGAACACACGCATCCAGTAGCAACGCCCCTTCTGCGTGAATATGAGCAGGTAGTTGTGGTTGGTGGCCACGAACAGGTGCTCCAGGAAGTCCTCGTCGCGCGTGGTGCCGCCTTTGCTGCCCACCCCGCCGCGGGCCTGGGTGCGGAACTCGGCCAGGGCCGTCCGCTTGATATAGCCCAGGTGACTGATGGTCACGGCCACGGCCTCATCGGCGATCAGGTCCTCGATGCGCATGTCGCCGCTGGCGTGCACGATCTCGGTGCGGCGCTTGTCGCCGTATTTCTCCTTGATCTCCAAGGTCTCTTCCTTCACGATCTTGTAGCGCAACGTCTCATCGGCCAGCACGGCGCGGAGGTGATCGATGAGCTTCATCAGCTCGGCATATTCCTCCTTGATCTTGTCGCGTTCCAGGCCCGTGAGGCGCTGGAGGCGCATGTCGAGGATGGCCCGCGCCTGGATCTCGCTGAGCCCGAACTGGCCCATGAGGCCTTCGCGGGCGATGTCCGGGGTCTGGCTGGCACGGATCAGGGCGATCACGGCGTCCAGGTGGTCCAGCGCGATCAGCAGACCTTCCAGGATGTGGGCACGCTCCTCGGCCTTGCGCAGGTCGAACTTGGTCCGGCGCACGATCACATCGAGGCGATGGTCCACGAAGTGCGAGATCATCGGCTTCAGGCCGAGCAGCATGGGCCGCCCTCCCACCAGCGCGATGTTGTTCACACTGAAGCTCGTTTGGAGCGAGCTGTACTTGTACAACTGGTTGAGGACCACAGTACCCATGGCCTCGCGTTTGACCTCATAGGCCACCCGGATACCCGTGCGGTCGCTGTAGTCGTTCACATCGCTGATGCCCTCGATCCGCTTGTCGTTCACCAGGTCGGCCACACCTTTCACGAGCTGCACGGCCTTGTTGGTCTGGTAGGGGATCTCGGTGGCGATGATGGTCTCGCGGCCCGTGCGGTCATCCTCCTCGATGTGGCATTTGGCGCGCAGCACCACCTTGCCCCTACCGGTCTCGTAGGCCTCGCGGATGCCATCCACGCCGTAGATCACACCGCCCGTCGGGAAATCGGGGCCCTTGATGTGCTCCATCAGGCCCTCGGTGGTGATGTCCTTGTTGTCGATGAAGGCCAGGATGCCATCGCACACCTCGCTGAGGTTGTGGGGCGGCATGTTGGTGGCCATGCCCACAGCGATACCCGCAGCGCCGTTGACCAGCAATTGCGGCACCCGCGTCGGCATCACGCTGGGCTCTTCGAGCGAATCGTCGAAGTTGGGGCGCATGTCCACCGTCTCCTTGTCCAGGTCGGCGAGCACTTCCTCGGCGATCTTCTTCAAGCGGGCCTCGGTGTAACGCATGGCTGCCGGGCTGTCGCCATCGATGCTGCCGAAGTTACCCTGGCCGTCCACCAACGGGTAGCGCAGGCTCCAGTCCTGGGCCATGCGCACCATGGCGTCGTACACGCTGCCGTCGCCATGCGGGTGGTACTTACCCAGTACCTCACCCACGATACGGGCGCTCTTCTTGTACGGGCGGTTGCTGAGCACGCCCAGGTCCTGCATGCCGTAGAGCACGCGGCGGTGTACCGGCTTCAGTCCGTCGCGCACGTCGGGCAGGGCCCGGCTGACGATCACCGACATCGAATAATCGATGTAGGCGGTGCGCATTTCGTTCTCGATGTTGATCGGGATGATCTTCTCTCCTTCTGCCATATCTGTCAGTTCGTCACAGTGGCCCGGTCCTTGTTGAACAGGCTTCCCAAAAGGGAGCCCGAAAGTAGTCCGAATGCACGATCCTAAAGGCCTAGAACTTATTCACACACCGCACACCTTGCTGTGGATAAAACCGGCCCCTGCGAACCGAAGGGCGAAAGGCGCGTTGAATAGCTTGCCCCCGCTCAGTACGAGGCTAACTTCGCAAGGACAACAAGCATCGTTCAGTAGAGCTTCCTGAACCGAACCCAACGAGCCAGCATGGACGCCAAATTCTCCCCCCGGGTCCGCGACGTGATCACCTTCAGTCGTGAAGAGGCCTTGCGCCTGGGACATAACTACATCGGCATCGAGCACATCCTGCTCGGGCTTATTCGCGACGGCGAGGGTAACGCCGTAAAGATACTCCGGCGGTTGGAGGTGGACCTCGATGAGCTTCGGCGCATGGTCGAAGGTTCCATGGAGCCGGCCAGTGCCATGGCTCCGCCTGACAAGGACAAGATCACCTTGGTGAAGCAGGCCGAGAAGATGTTGAAGATCACCTTCCTGGAGGCCAAGCTCTTCAAAAGCCCGAACATCGATACCGAACACCTGCTGCTGAGCATGTTGAAGGACGAGGATAACCTGGCCACGCGCACCCTGCACAAGTTCCATGTGGACTATGAGAGCGTGAAGCACGAGGTGGACGCCATCCTGGCCAACGGAGGAAGTACCGACAGCACCTACACCAGCAAGCCACCGAAGGCTCAAGGCCCGCAGAGCACGGACGACGATGATGATGACAGCAGCGGATTCGCCGGTGGCGGTGGTGCAGGCCAGCGCAAGCAGGGCGACAGCAAGAGCAAAACGCCCGTGCTGGACAACTTTGGGCGTGACCTGACCAAGATGGCCGAGGAGGGCAAGTTGGACCCCATCGTTGGACGTGAAAAGGAGATCGAACGTGTCAGCCAGATCCTGAGCCGGCGCAAGAAGAACAATCCCGTGCTGATCGGTGAGCCGGGCGTGGGCAAGAGCGCCATTGCCGAAGGCCTTGCCCTGCGGATCATCCAGCGAAAGGTGAGCCGGGTGCTGTTCGGCAAGCGTATTGTGGCACTGGACATCGCCAGTTTGGTGGCCGGCACCAAGTACCGCGGCCAGTTCGAGGAGCGCATGAAGGCGGTGATGAACGAATTGGAGAACAGCCCGGACGTGATCCTCTTCATCGATGAGATCCACACGATCGTGGGTGCCGGCGGCGCCAGTGGCAGTCTCGATGCCAGCAATATGTTCAAACCCGCCTTGGCGCGTGGCGAGATCCAATGCATCGGGGCCACCACCCTGGATGAGTACCGCCAGTACATCGAGAAGGACGGCGCCTTGGAACGCCGCTTCCAGAAGGTTTTGGTGGAGCCCACCACCGTGGACGAGACCATCCAGATCCTCAACAACATCAAGGAGAAGTACGAGGACCACCACAACGTGAACTTCACCCCCGAGGCCGTGGAGGCCTGCGTGAAGCTTACCAACCGCTACATCACGGACCGCCATCTGCCTGACAAGGCCATTGACGCCCTGGATGAGGCAGGCAGCCGCGTGCACATCAGCAACATCGTAGTGCCGAAGAACATCCTCGAAGTGGAGCAGAAGATCGAGGATATCAAAGAGGAGAAGAACAAGGTGGTGCGCAGCCAGCGCTACGAGGAAGCGGCCAAGCTCCGCGATCGTGAGCGTCAATTGCTCGAAGAGCTCGACAAGGCCAAGAAGGCCTGGGAGGAAGAGAGCAAGAGCAACCGCACCACGGTGACCGAGGATAATGTGGCCGAGGTGGTGGCCATGATGAGCGGTATTCCGGTCACCCGTATCGCCGAGAAAGAGAGCGGCAAGCTGCGCCGGATGAAGGAGGAGATGATGGGCAAGGTGATCGGACAGGACGATGCCGTGGGCAAGGTGGTGAAGGCCATCCAACGCAACCGTGCCGGCCTGAAGGACCCCAACCGCCCCATCGGTTCATTCATCTTCCTTGGTCCTACGGGTGTGGGTAAGACCCAGCTGGCCAAGGAGCTCGCGCGCTACCTCTTCGATACCGAGGACGCACTGATCCGCATCGACATGAGCGAGTACATGGAGAA
>JBEICT010000158.1:0-8094 GCA_040383865.1 Flavobacteriales bacterium
ACACCACCAGCGGCACCATTCCCCTGTGCCTGTGGGAGTGGGAGAACCGCCTGAAGAAGGGCGACAACATCATCCTTGCGGCCTTCGGCGGCGGCTTCACCTGGGGTGCCATTTGGATCAAGTGGGCCTACGGAGGCTGAACGGCTGGCCTGTATAAGCACGGACTTTCATTGTGGACAGTACATTCGTGGGTCTTTCAACCCGATGTACTATGTTCGCCAAAGCCGCACTTCCAATTGCCATATGCAGTATCGTAGGTGTTTCAAGCGCGCAGTACGTCCCGCCCGACCTTTACGATGAGGACTACAGCAAAGCGATTGGCTTCTGGGAGAATAAAGGACAAGTAATCGATACTTCGGGCAACCCGACTGATGTTGAGTTCTATTCCGAGGGCGGCTTCCCGCGTGCATACCTCAGGGACAAATCGCTGGTCTCGTTCACGGTGGCGCGCGTGGATACGAACATCGCCACCACCGATACCATCTACCGGCTGGACATGTGGCCGCATGGCAGCGGTGCCCATGATGTGTCACCATTGGGTGTGGTACAGAAGGACTGGCACCAGAATTTCTACATGGCTCATTGCGGTAGCAGCGGCGTTACAGAAGTGCTCGGCTACAGTCGCGTGGTCTATGAGGACATCTACGATGACATCGACATGCACTTCTACAGCGGTAGCAAGGGGCAGAAGATGGCCTTTATCATGCGGCCGGGTTGCGACATCAGCGATCTGAAGCTAGCCTTCGCCGGTCAGGATAGCATGAACGTGGACCTGTGGGGAAACCTGAAGCTTTACTACGACGAGAAGTGGATGGTGATACCCTTTGTGCAAGCGTATCAGGTGGATGGCAATGGGACCATCATCCCCGTGAATTGGGTGGCCAATTACATGGTTGACAACGGTACAGGTGTCGTGGGTTTCGAGTGGGAGAGCTACAACCCCGCATGGCCCTTGGTCTTCCAGATAGGTGTACCGCCCTTCGGCCCGTCGTTCTATGACGAACTCGGCCTTTGTTGGAGCACCTACATGGGCGGGAACGAGAACGACAATGTGTACGAGAGCGTGGAGGATGAGAACGGCAATTTCTATATCGCTGGAACGACCGGTTCCAGCTTCACGCTCTTCCCTCAAGCGCCGGGCACTAACTATTCACAAGCAGGTACCGTGGCTTACACCATGCGCTTCAACAACACTGATAATATCACTTGGAAGACCTTCTTCGGCGGCAACGCCGCCGCCGATGATACACGCGGAACGGCCATTGGGCACAAGGAAGAAGGCGAACTGTATTTGGCGGGCTTTTCGGATTCGGAGGAACTACCGGTGTTAGATGACCCCAACGGGAACGAGTTCTACCAAGGCACAGCAACTGGGCCTGATTACAAAGGCTTCATTGCCCGATTGAACAAGAATTTCGGAACTAGAACATGGGCCAGCTACTACGGCCAGAACGACGTGTACATCAATGGCATGGACGGGCTGGATGGCAAGAAGATCTTTATCGTGGGCAGCACCCGAAGCACGGTTCCGGCCTTAGATGTGGACCCGCCAGTGGGTTCAACGTACTGGGCTTACAGCAACGAGGAGGACGGCTTCGTGGCCATGTTCAATGAGGATGATCAGCACGCCTGGCGCACGCACATACCGGGCACCGCGAACGATCCCGCTTATGATGTGGATGCACGCGCCGGCCGCATCGCGGTTTCCGGTATGAGCCACAGCGAGGATCTGAATCTGGTGCCCTACGCCAACAACTCGTATTCCGAAGGTCCCTTCGGCTTAGACGACTGCTATCTCTACGAGTTCGATGAGTACGGCGCGGCGCGCTGGAGCACCTATGTGGGCACCATCGGTTACGACTTCAGCTTCCACAACGGCGTGGCCCTGGATCCCCTCACCAATGATATCGTCCTTGTGGGCGGGGGCGGTTTGAACCTCGACGTAGTTGAAGGCCCTGGTTGGTACCAGAACAGTGTGCCGCCTGGCATCGGTCCGGGCTTCATCGCGCGCTTCTCTGGCCAAGACCGTTCGCGCACCTGGCACACCTATGTACACAATGGCACCGGCAGCTCCACTGTGGACCTTATCTCCTGCGCCTTCGACCCCTCGGGGAAATTGCTGGTGGCTGGCGCCGCCCGAGACGCGGGGTCGAATGCCTTGCACCAAACCCTTACCGGCCTGTACGACCAGGCATCCATCTACCCGGATGTGAACGGGCTTTCCACCGAGTACAAGGATCCCTTCGTGCTGGCCTTTGGTGTGAATAGCGAATTCCTCTACGGCAGCTATTACGGCGGTGAGGCGAACGCGGTGTACCGGGAACTGATCTTCAACATCCTGCACCGCAACCTCAATGGGAACATCTACCTGGTGGGTGTAACCAGCAAAGAGGCCGACCCCACGAGCTACTTCCCGCTGGATGATGGTGGCGGCGTTCTCTATTTCGAGGATATCTGGCAGGGCGGCAACCAGGAGGGTTTCCTGGCCTCCATTTGCGCTGATGCCCTCAACGCGGTGGGCGTTCACGAATTCATCAACAGCGCATCGGCCTCCTTGTCCGCATCGTGGGTCGATGAAGAATTGGTTGTCCGCGGCCTGCCTGCCGGTGTGCATCGCTATGCCGTGTTGGATGCCCTGGGTCGCACGGTAGCCACAGGGCTTGCCAATAGCAACGACCAAGCCTGGGGTGCCACCTTGCATGCGTTGGCACAGGGCACTTACGTGTTCCATACCCAGGGCGGCAAGGCTCGTTTTGTGGTAACCCGCTAGATGGCTGCGATGGCGCGCAGCGCAGGCTTGCTTGCCGTGCTTCTGCTCACCTTGCGTCTGCAGGCCCAATGGGAGGCTGCGGGGGTGCCTTTCCGCATTTTGGAAATGGGTAATATCCACAAGGACACAGTTGCGGATGCCCTATACTTCTGTGGGGAGTCCTCATTGGACAACGACTTTCAGTTCGACGATGGTGCTGTGCCCGTTTACACCAATGGCCAGTGGGATACACTGGGTGTGTTCGGCGGACGCGTGCAAACGATGGCGCGTTGGAACGATACACTTATAGCCGCTGGGCCCTTTGCGGGCTGGAACGGCGACCTGTCTGTGCAACACTTTGCCTATTGGAATGGAATGGCTTGGCTGCCATTCGGGGATTTTGGCGGTAGCTGGGCCTACCGCCTCAAGACAATCGATGGGGAGCTCTACGCCATCGGGGCCTTCGATGTGGTGGATGGCCAGAGCTGCCAAGGTATCGCCAAGCGCGTGGGTGGGCACTGGGAGCCGGTGGGTGTGTTCAACACCGCATCGCCACCCTACATTCAAGACCTGGTGGAATGGAACGGCACATTGTATGCCACGGGCGTGATCAGCTACAGCGCGCAGGGGCCCAACCACATCGCTTACTTAAGTAATGGGGAGTGGCTGCCCGTGGCTCCCGGCATACTCAGCGGCTTTGGCGCTGGCCGCGCCTTGGCGGTTTACAACGATGAGCTTTACGTGAGCGGCAGCATCCCCATCGCAGCAGGCAATGCCGGACATGGCATCATGCGCTGGGATGGGCAAGCTTTCCATCCCGTGGGCACGGGCTTCCAAGGCATCGATGGCGCCTACCTATACCTGGTGGGCGCTTCTGAACTGGAGGTATACGACAACAAGCTCTGGGCCTGCGGCACCTTCAGCTACGCGGGTGGTGTACCCTGCCCGGGCATCGCCTATTGGGATGGGGTACGTTGGTGCGGCCTGCCGCTCGGCCCCGAGCCGGAGATCAACACCATCGAGTTCTTTCACGATACGCTCTTCGCGAGCTGCCATGTGAACCTGAACGGCGAGCCGGTGAACTGTGCGGTGAAGTTCATTGGCAGCGTGTATTCCGACACCTGTTCGGTGGCTGTTGGGCTGGGGGCCCAGCTCACTCTGCCCCGCTCCGCACTACGCGCGTGCCGCCGTGGCAATGGCATGGTTGAGGTGGTGGGTGTGCCGGGCGGCGAACACGAGGTAATGCTGCTCGATGTTGCTGGGCGCATTGTCTGGGGGCGGCAGGTCCGTTCCGTGGGGGGCGAACCGCTCCAGTTGCCTCTGCCTGCCGTTCCAGGGGGCGTCCATCTGCTCCGCATAGGGAATGTGGGAACGGTGCGATTCCTTGGGCCCTGACCACCACGGCGCGCAGCGATCTTCCACCTGACTATCTTGGCCCCTCCGTTCGGCGCAAGCCGGGCCACCACCATAGAGAACACTCTCATGAACCTTACCCAGATCCAGGACCTTATCAAGTTCGTTGCCAAGAGCGGCGTGAGCGAAGTGGAGATCGAGCAGAAGGATTTCAAGATCACCATCAAGA
Organism: Flavobacteriales bacterium; assembly: GCA_040383865.1. Lineage (GTDB taxonomy): Bacteria > Bacteroidota > Bacteroidia > Flavobacteriales_F > PHOS-HE28 > PHOS-HE28. Next base: position 4,332 of record JBEICT010000158.1, read on the forward strand.
CACCCGCCGGCAAGAAGGAAGTACAGGTGATCGCCGCACCCGTGGCGGCCCCTGCGCCTGCCGCACTGCCTGCTGCCGCTCCTGCGCCCGTGGCGGCCCCGGCCCCCGCTGCCGCGCCCGCCCCGGCACCTGCCGCCGACAGCAAGTACATCACCATCAAGGCCCCGATGATCGGCACCTTCTACCGCGCCTCCGGGCCCGGCAAGCCGATCTTCGTGAACGTGGGCGACGAAGTGAAGCCCGGCAAGACCATCTGCATCATCGAGGCCATGAAGCTCTTCAACGAGATCGAGAGCGAGGTGAGCGGCAAGATCGTGAAGGTGCTGGTGGACGATGCCAAGCCGGTGGAGTACGATCAGCCGTTGTTCCTGGTCGATCCTTCGTAGTTTTTTGAACCGCAACGGCGCAACGGCCGCAACGGAAATGCAGGTCACGATCCGTGCTCAGTTCCCCACGTGGCGCTCGTTGCGCCGTTGCGGTTAATCCCTTCACCACATGTTCAACAAGATCCTCATAGCCAACCGCGGCGAGATCGCCCTGCGCGTGATCCGCACCTGCCGCGAGATGGGCATCAAGACGGTGGCCGTGTATTCCACCGCGGACAAGGAAAGCCTGCATGTCCGCTTTGCGGATGAGGCCGTGTGCATCGGCCCGCCGCCCAGCAAGGACAGCTATCTGAACATGGTGCGCATCATCGCTGCTGCGGAGATCACCAATGCGGACGCCATTCACCCGGGCTACGGCTTCCTGAGCGAGAACGCCAAGTTCAGCAAGCTGTGCCAGCAGCACGGCATCAAGTTCATCGGCGCCACACCGGAGCAGATCGAGGCCATGGGCGACAAGGCCACCGCCAAAGCGACCATGATCGCGGCCGGGGTGCCTGTTGTTCCGGGCACCGAAGGCCTTGTCACGGACATCGCGCTGGCCAAGAAAGAGGCCAAGCGCATCGGGTACCCGGTGATCCTGAAGGCCACTGCCGGTGGTGGTGGCAAAGGCATGCGCCTGGTCTGGAAGGAGGAGGAGGAGTTCCAGGAAGCTTTCGAGAAGGCCAGCCAGGAGGCCGGTGCAGCGTTCGGGAACCCGGGCATGTACATGGAGAAGTACATCCTGGAGCCGCGCCACATCGAGATCCAGATCGCGGGCGACCAGTACGGCACCTTCTGCCACATGAGCGAGCGCGACTGCAGCATCCAGCGCCGCCACCAGAAGCTCGTGGAGGAGACACCGAGCCCCTTCATGACCAAGGCCCTGCGCAAGAAGATGGGCGAGGCCGCCATCAAGGCCGCCGCCAGCGTGAACTACGAGGGCGTGGGCACGGTGGAGTTCCTGGTGGACAAGGACCGGAACTTCTACTTCATGGAGATGAACACCCGGATCCAGGTGGAACACACGATCACCGAGGAGGTGATCGACTACGACCTGATCCGCGAGCAGATCAAGATCGCTGCCGGCATCCCCATCAGCGGCCTCAACTACGAGCCCACGCGCCACAGCATCCAGTGCCGCATCAACGCGGAGGACCCCTTCAACAACTTCCGTCCCACGCCGGGCAAGATCACCAGCTACCACAGCCCCGGTGGCCATGGCGTGCGGGTGGATACCCACGTGTACGCGGGCTACACCATTCCGCCGAACTACGACAGCATGATCGGCAAGCTGATCGTGAGCGCACAAACGCGGGAGGAGGCCATCACCAAGATGGAGCGTGCGCTGAGCGAGTACGTGATCGAAGGGGTGCATACCACCATCCCCTTCCACCTGCAGCTCATGCAGAACGAGAAGTTCCGCGCCGGTGACTTCACCACGAAGTTCCTGGAGGATTTCGAGATCAAGAAGCCTTGACGGTCAAGACCTTTTAGAGATCTTCCACACGTTCGTGCCGGAGCCCTTTGGGCGTTGGGCGGAAGATGACGCCCTTGTGTAAGCCGCGCTCGCGAAGGAAGCGCAAGGCCTCGTCGCTGCTGTTCACCTGAACGATGTGGCGCTTGGCGTACCAGAGCACTTGTGGTTCGGGTGCAGGGCCTTCGAAGAAGACCACCTCATACACACGCGCCTCGCGACCTATGGCCTCGCCCAGATCGCGCTCCATGGTATAGCGGCCACCATCGTACGCCGGCAGTGGATTGGTGCGATAGAAATACAGCACACCGGCCACACAGGTCGCCGCCAGCAAGGCATAGGCCGATCGTGCGGGCAGGCGGTCCAGTAGAAGTCCTCCAAGCCCGCACAGCAGCGGTCCGCCCTTCAGCGCTGCGAAATCGTGCTCGGCGTAGGGGAGCAGTACGGCATGGTCCAACAGCACGGGCAGTCCGGTGAGCACCACGAACGGCATGGTCCCCTGGTCCAACACACGTGAAAGACCTCGCGAGCTCTTCTTCAGCCAGACCAACAGGCCCAGCAGCAACAGGATCACCGGCAGGTAACCGATCCGGTAGTTCACGAGCACCAGATCGCGCAACGACCCCATGAGGTCAACACCCGTACCCGTGGTACCACGCACCTCGAAGCGCGATGCGAAATAGCCCAGCAAGGCATCGAGGTCAACGAGCTGCGTGTAACGCCACGCGGTAAGGCCGAGCGCGGCGATAATGGCCAGAGCGACGACCGGAAGCACGTTGAGCCAACGACGATCATGACCACGCCATGCCAGCCAAAGGGCCAGCGCACCGCTCGCCGCACCAGCGAACACGCCCACCCAGCTGGTGTACACGGTCAGGAAGAGCGTGAGGCCGACGAGTGCCAGGCGCAGCTGGTCGGCAGGTTCGCGACGATGGAAGTACACCATGGCCGCGAGCAGGTGCAGGGCCCAGGTGTTCTGCACGAAGATGTCGCCCATGTAGGCGTTGCTGTGGAACCAGAGCGGAGCGGGCATGAAGAGATAAAGCAATGTCGCAAAGAGGGGTGCTCGGGAACCGGGATCCGTGGCCTGGCGCAATGCTCCGTAGAGGCACAGCGCGGTGACAAGGTGGAAGAACACATTGAACAGTTCGAGCCCCAGCGCATTGGGTGGTGTGCCCGTGAGCACGAAGAGCCCGTACGGCAGGTCGAAGGCCAGGGGAGGGTGCGAGAAGTAGTAGAGCGCGAGGGCCTGCGCGTTGGCATCGTACTGCGCAGGCGGCAGCATGGTGCGGGCCTCGTTCACGAACACGCCGGTGGGGGCTCCGGCATGCGCGGCCATGCCATCGGTCCACCAGTTGTGCAGGGTGATCAGCGTGATGGCCGTACAGAACTCGTGGTGGGCGCTCAGGGGCCTGTTCAGCAAGGGCGCGCGAACTACGACGCTGAGCCCGAAGGCGGCAAGGACCATGAACAGTGCGCGACGGGGCATCGGGGCGAACTTACGCCGTGCGGGCCGCTAGCTTTGGCACCGATGGCCCTTGGACCCTATTTCCGCAAGCGCTGGTGGGAACCATTGGTGCTGGTCGCGGCCGCATTCGTGCTGTTCTGGCCCGTGCTGGGCATCGGGCTGCTGAGCGACGATCATGTGGCCGTGTGGCGCACCGGTGTGTTGGGCGAGCCCTGGCGCACGGGCTTCTTCCGACCGCTGTCCGACCTCAGCATCGCTTGGGGACATGCGCTCCACGGGCCTGGCGGCCTGGGCTATCATGCCTTTAACGTGGCCCTTCATGGGGTGAACGCGTGGCTGGTGTTGCTGCTGGCGCGCCAATGGCTATCCGCAATGCACGGACCGGTGGTGGCGTGGATGGCCGCGCTGCTCTTCCTGGTGTACCCCTTCCACCTCGAATCGGTGATCTGGGTGGTG
>JBEICT010000159.1:0-8073 GCA_040383865.1 Flavobacteriales bacterium
CGGATCGATGTCAGTTTCAACGCGGTGGGTGGATCCACCTACAGGTCGGACATGCGACTGCTGGGAGCGGGCGGACGGCTGGTGCTGTTCGGTGGCGCAGAGCGCGGTGCGCTGGGCCTGTTCGGTACGTTGCGTTTCGTATGGCGTATGGGGCTCCTGGTGCCCATCTTCCTGATGATGCAAAGCCGCAGTGTGCTCGGCATCAATATGCTCAAGCTGAGCGACGAAAAGCCGGAGCTGGTGGCCAGGTGCATGCATGAAGCCGTGGCTGCTGCCGTACGCGGCGTGTTGCGGCCGCATGTGCACAAGGAGTATCCGGCGGGCGATCTGGCACAGGCCCACGTTGACCTGGCCTCGGGCCGTACCACGGGCAAATTGGTATTGCGCTGGTAGCGATCGCTCCACCACGGCGTAACTTCAACCTGCCATGGGTCAGGTGTTACGGACCATAGAGACGCGTTTGGCCACCATGACATTGGTGGAGCCGGGCCTCATCCTGCAACGTTTCCGGGAAGGCGCCCGGTTGGACCGTACCGGATCCGAGGAGAACCGAAAGGCCCGTGCAGAGCTCAGTGCGGGCGGGCCCCATGCCATGCTCACTGTGTTTCCCAAGGACATTGACTTCGAGGTGGAGATCACCACGCGTGATCATTTTCAACCCGAACGCGAGCAGAACACCTTGGTGGCGCTGGCGGTGGTGGTGAACGACACGCTGGCCGGTTCCTTGTCCAAGCTCTTCTTCAGCTACTATCCGCAGGTGTTCGATACGGCCATGTTCGAGGGTGAAGCGGAGGCGCTGGCCTGGTTGCGGGTCATGCTGGCCGACTGACCAGGGTCAGGTATCGGGGATGTTCCGGTCGTGCTGTACCTTGTACTCCACATGCCAACACCATCGGAGCAAAAGCGGAGCGTGTCCGACACCGGTCCCGGGGTCATGAGGCGCCCGTTCTTCGCCGGGTTCACGGCTTGGCTGTTTGCCTTGGTGTGTGCCTTGACCTGCAGCACGGTGATGGGTCAGCCCTCGACGTTCGCGATCTGGAAAGGCGATGACATGGTGGGCAAGGTGTTCGTGGACCGCCGTACCAGTGGCGACCGGACGCATTACTCCATGAATTCCCGATCCAAGGTCATGGTGCTCTGGCCGCAGCACATCCGTACGGCCATGTCCACGGAGTATGTGGGTGGGCGTCTGGCGGCCTGCCACACCGCGGTGTGCGTGAACGACGAGGTCCGCGACAGCAGCAGCATGCGCACACAGGGAACGAAGGTGGTGGGCTACCTGCACCCCGGGCGCGTAGTACCTGCTGCCTCCGCGAATTCGTGGACCACGGCACGCATGTATTACGAGGAGCCTGTAGGCCAGACCACCATCTATGTGGAGAGCGTGCTGCGTGATTGTGCCCTGGCCAAGGTCGGTGCGGGCATCTATGAGCTTACCCTGCCCGATGGGCATGTGAACCGGTACGTCTATCGCAACGGCGTGTTGCATGAGATCCAGGTGGACCGCCTGTTCTTTGATCTGGTCTTCCGCCGGGTCTGACGCTCGGCACAGCGCACGTGCCACCACACCACGGTCCTCGAAACAAGAAGCCCCGGCATGCTTGCATGCCGGGGCTTCTTGTTCAGGTTGTTCGGGTCATTCCTTGCTGAAGGTCCGCACCACGCGGCCTTCGCTCGTTATGGCTTCCAGCACGTAAGTGCCGGCGGTCAGTGCCGACACATTGAGGCGGTTGCTGCTCAGCGTGGTGCTGATCACCGTACGGCCTGCGGCATCGATCACACGCACCAGGCTGTTCGGGGCGATCCCGGTAACGGTCAGTTGATCGGTGGCAGGCACAGGGAACACGCGCACCTCGGCACCACGTTCCGTGGCTACACTGGTCTGCAGTTCCTCGGTGATGGTGTGCAGCGTGTTGATGGCCGGGTTCTCGATCACCTGCACGATGCCCGAAGGCCAGCGGATGGAGATCTGGAGCACTTCCTCGTCGGTGCCGAGACCGAAGTGTGCGTACAGGGTGCTCATGTAACGGAAACCGTCGCCACTGCGGATCTCGCGGATCTGCGAACCCGAGGCCGTGGTGATGGTGATGCGTGCACCAATGGCGCTCTTGTTGCTCACGGTGCCGATCAGGCGAACGCGCATCCAGTTGTTCTCGTTGGGCTGGTTCAATCGGAGCGTGCTGCCGTTCACGATGTCCAGGAAGCCATCGTTGTTCAGGTCGGCCACCGGGCCGTTCCCGGGAACGGTGTTGTCCAACTGGAACGTCATGTCGCCGTTGTTGATCAACATGCCGCCGCCTCCATGGATGTCCAGCCAGCCGTCATTGTTGAAATCGTGGGTGGTCCACTCGATGCTCTGGCCCGTGAAGTTGTCGATGCCCGAGCCAGCGGTGACATTGGTGAAGGTACTGTTGCCGTTGTTGCGCATCAGCTTGTGATAGCCGCTTGAACTGGCTCCGATCAACACGTCCATGTCCCCGTCGTTATCGAAATCGCCCCATGCGCTGCTCCAGCTCTGGTGGCTGTCCGCGAAGCCGAGGGCCACGTTCATTTCGGTGAAGGTGCCATCACCATTGTTCCGCATGATCTGGTCCACCGGGTCGCAGCCGCACTTGGCGATGAAGAGGTCCTGATCGCCGTCGTTGTCCCAATCGGTCCACAGTGAGCCGTAGTTGCCGCAGGTGGGGCCGTAGCCGCCCTGGGTGAAGGTGAGGTTGCCCGATCCGTCGTTCACGAAGGCCACATTGGCGTCCACATCGTGGCAGGAGAAGCCGTCCAGGTCGCCGTCGTTCTCCAGGTCCACCATGTTGGTGCGCTGGCAGAATATGTAAGGATTGTCGGGAAAGTTGAACTGGTTGAACCCTGTGCCATCACTGTTGGCGAACATGATGGTGGCGCCCGAGCCACCGCCATAGATCATGTCGTTCCAGCCATTGCCGTCCAGGTCGCCGGCGGCAAAGCTCCAAGAAGGTGTGTTCACGGCCGGGGTGGTCATGATCGTGCTGGTCTGGAAACCGCCCGTGGCCAATTGCTTCAGGATGGTGACCGCATTGGTGCTCACGCCAACGATGTCGTCCAGTCCATCATTGTTCATGTCCAGCGCTCCGAGGCCACTGGTGGCAATGGAGGTGGAGCCGAAGTTGATGAGCTCCACCGGTGGAGTGGGGGGTGCCACTTCCACGAGGGCGAAAGTGAATCCGTTCGCCGTCCAGTAGTTGTCAAAGGCGATGGTGTAAGTGGTGCCTGCGGTGACATTGAAGTTGCAGATGGAGCTGTAGCCAGGCCCGGTATCGTCATCGGCCGCCAGACAGGTCAGTGCACCGCAGTTACCGGTGTACACATGAACACGGGTATCCACTGTGGGGTATCCGCTCAGGAAGGAGGTGACCTGCATGGCGGTGTCCACGGTGGCCGTGAAGGTGAACCATTCGGCCATGCTTGCAGCAGCACCGATACACAGCGGTGATGCAGGCTGGGTGCCGTTGATGGCGTCAACGGTATGTGTTCCCAGGCCAACAGGCAGTGCCGTAGCGCAGGTGTTCTGGGCCCTTGCGGTGCCCACGGCCAGCAAGGCCAGTGCAGGTAGTAGCAGGTGTTTCATGGTGGTAGGGAGGTCTGGTTCCGGTCGGTTCAGTTGCAGGGCACGGGCATGGAGTTGATCCAGGTGGCGATCATGTCCACCGCCTCCTGGTGCACGATGGTGCGGCCCATCAGGGGCATGCGCACCGCCTCGTCGTTGCTTGACATACGGAAGTGCAACATGGACCGGGCCGCATTGCCGCGCGCCACGATGTAGGTCATGCTGGGCTCAATGGGGTCATCCGGCGGTACACACACGCCTTGGTTCACCGGGTCGGCGTTCTCGTTCCACGCGAAGCGCATGGGCCGGTAGCTGCAGTGGCGTAGGTCGGTGTGACAATGGGCACAGTTCATGTCCAGATAGGCCCGCACACGGTCATCCAATGGTTTGGTCATATCGTCCCAAGCCACCACGGTATTGATGTTCTTCGGATAACCGGGCTGCAGGTAGCCCTGTTCCACCCACTTCACCAGCTGGTTCTTCACGCCATCGCTGTAGGCGTGATCGCTGTTCAGGTTCTGTGGCTTGGGACCGATGGGCATGGAGGCCTCGGCGACCTTGTGGCAGGTCTGGCATTCAGCCTCGGCCGGAATGCGGTAACTGATGCTGCGCGTCACGCCGTTCTCATCGGTCCACGTCACCGGAGTGTTGCTGCCGCTCAGGTCCAGGTAGGCCTCGGTCTGCTCGGCATTCCACACGTAGTCGGCGAACTCCCATTGGCCATTGCGCTTGAACAACAAACGCGTCTCAATGATGCGGCGCGTGTTCCCCGGTTGCACGCCGTCGTAGTAGAAGGTCTTGATCAGCACTGCGCCATCGGGCATGTCCAGGATGTCGTGGTCGCCATTATAGGTGGCCTGCACGCCGGGTGGCATCCACACGAACCGGAACTTGTGCGCATAGTCGGTGAACAGAGCGGTGATGGGTTCATAGGGAAGCACCGAGGCCACCGGGCGTTGCTGGGCCATCGGCCCCTTGAAGAACCGGTAGGTGCTCAATGTGGGGTAGGGTACCAATGCCTGGTCGAACACCACGGCGTCCGCCTCGGGTGCAATGGCTTCATCGGGCGTGCCGGTCAGCGGCTCCTTGGTGCAGGCGGCCAGGACCACCAAGGCGAGCAGGGTGAAAAGTGCGAGCGGTCTCACGGAAGGGCTGTACATACGAATGCCTGAAGGTAACATGGGCTACCGGAGGTGATGACGCGTGGTGGCTGTGTGGACGTTGCCTTGCTGATCTCGGGAAGCCCCCGTTCGATCCTCTACACGGTGAAAAGGAGGCCGGGGTTGGGTCCCCGGCCTTCCTTGGTTCCTGTTGGTGTTGCTTATTCCTTGGCGAAGCTGCGCTGCACAGGTCCGTCGTTGGTCTGCACTTCCACCACGTACATGCCGGGTGTAAGGCCGCCCACGGTAATGTGGTTGCCGTTCACCACGGCCTGCTTCACCAGCTTGCCGTTCATGTCGAACACGCGCACGGGCTGGTTCACATTGTAGTCGCCGGAAATGAACAGCAGGTCGGCCGTTGGCACAGGGAACAGCACCAGCTGCTCCCTGGTCACGGTGGTCACACTGGTGTTGACGTCCTCAACGATCGTCACCGTGCCATTGATGGCGGGGTTGTCGATGGTGTTCACGATGCCGGAGGGGAATCGCACGGTCACCTGCAGCACCTCTTCATCCTGGCCCAGTCCGAAATGGGCTCCCAGATAGCTCATGTAGCGGAACCCATCGCCGCTGCGGATGTCGCGGATCTGCGTGCCCGATGCGGTGGTGATGGTGACGCGGGCGCCGATGGCGTTCTTGTTGCTCACGGTGCCTTGGGGGATGATGCGGATGTAGTTGTTGCCCACACCGTTGTTGATGCGTGCCGTGCCGCCGGTCTGCATGTCCATGTAGCCATCGTTGTCCAGGTCGCCCACAGCGCCCACATCAAAGCCCACGGGGTTCGGCGTGAAGGTCATGTCACCATTGTTCATCATGATGGTGCTGCCGCCGCCCATGATGTCCAGGTAGCCGTCGTTGTTGAAATCGTGCGTGATGTGTTCGATGTTGGTGCCGGTGAAGGTGTCGTAGCCGCTGCCGGCCGTCACATCGGTGAAGGTGTCACCGTCGTTGCGCATCAGCTTGTGGCCACCGGCGCTGAAGCTGCTGGCGCCCACCATCACGTCCATGTCGCCATCGTTGTCGAAGTCGCCCCAGGCTGCGCTCCACGTCTGCGTGAAGTTGGCCAGGTTGTACTGTGCGGCCACCTCGGTGAAGGTGCCATCGCCATTGTTCCGGTGGAACTGGTCGGTGCTGGTCACCTGGTTACCGCCGCGGCACTTGGCAATGAACATGTCCACATCGCCATCGCCATCAATGTCCGTCCAGATGCTGCCGTAGTTGCCGCCGTTGGGCGTATCGCCCAGGCCACCCTGGTAGTAGGTGAAGGTGCCGGTGCCGTTGTTGATGAAGTACACGTTGGGTTGCACGTCGTGGCAGCTGAAGGCGTCCAGCAGGCCGTCGTTGTTGATGTCCACCATGTTGCTTCGCTGGCAGAACACATACTGGTTGTAGGTGGTGTCGTTGCTGAAGCCATTGCCGTCGGCATCGGCGAAGAGCAGGGTCACTTTGCTGCCGCCCGCGATCAGCAGGTCGTTCCAGCCATTGCCGTCGAGGTCGCCGGCGCAAAGGCTCCAAGAGGGGGTGTTCGGGATCTGGGGCGTGGGGTACGAAACGGCCGCGAAGCCACCCCCGCTTTGCTGGTAGGCAATGGTCACGCCCGTGGTGTAGGCCACGTTGTCGATGGTCTCCGTGTTGATACCCACCACATCATCCAGATCGTCGTTGTTCATGTCCACGGCGGCGCGCATGGTGCCGGTCACAGGCACGGTCAGGTTAGAGAAGCTGACAGCCTCGGAAAAGGGCGGCCCTTCGATCACCGAGAAGCTGAATCCGCGGGATTCCCAGCGATTGTCCCAGGCGATGTACACGCTCTGGCCGGCCTGCAGGTTGAAGAGGGCCACGGACAGGTAGCCGCTGCCGGCATCGTCGTCGCCATCATAGCAGCTCAGTGCTCCGCAGGTGCCGGTGTAGACATGCACGCGGGTGTCGAGGCCGGGCGTCACGGCAGTGTTCACCGGCAGGTCGCTCGTTACCGTCACGCTCACCGTGGCGGGGGCGGTGTACACGTACCATTCCCCGCGATTGGCGGTATTGCCACCGCTGGCGCATACGGGCAGGGGTACTTCGGGCCCGTCGATCGTGTCGATCACGTAGGTGCCGGCCGTGATCGGGATCGCCGTCAGGCAGTTGTCCTGGGCCAGGGCAGGCAGGGTGCCCAGAAGGCCCGCAACGAGCAGGGAGGAGAGTTTCTTCATCGGTGGTTCTAGTTGCAGGTTTGGTTCAGGGACTGGATATACTGTTGGATCAGGGCAACGCCCTCGGTGTGCACCATGGAGCGACCGATCAGCGGCATGCGCACGGCCTCATCGTTGGTGTTCATGCGGTAGTGTAACATGCTGCGCGCCACGTTGCCGGGAGCGATGTTGTAGGTCATGCTGGGCTCCACGGGCTCCTCTGGCTCCATGCAGATGCCCAGGTTGGCCGCCCCTCCATTGTCGTTGTATTGGAAGCGAACGGCTCGGTAGCTGCACTGTCGCTCGGGTGCGTGGCAGTGCGCGCAATTGGCGTCCAGGTAGCTGCGGGCACGCAAGGCCAGCGGCTCGGTGGGGTCATCCCACGCCACGGTGGTCATGATGTTCTTGGGGTAGCCCGGCTCCAGGAAACCATGCTCCACCCATTTCTTCAACTGGTTCTGGACGCCGTCGCGGTAGGCGAGATCGCCGTTGAGGTTCTGCGGCTTGGGGCCGATGGGTACCGGCGTGTTGCCGATCTTGTGGCACATCTGGCACTCGCCCGCACTGGGTATGCGGTAGCTGATGCTGCGCGTAGTACCGTTCTCGTCGGTCCAGGTAACGGGCGTGGTGCTGCCCGCCATGTCCAGGTAGGCCTCGGTCTGTTCGGCGTTCCACACATAATCGGCGAACTCCCATTGTCCGTTGCGCTTGAACAGGATGCGCGTCTCGATGATGCGGCGCGTGTTCCCGGGCTGAACGCCATCGTAGTAGAAGTTCTTGATCAACACACTGCTCTCAGGGAACTGCAGCACATTGCCATCGCCATCGTAGGTGGCCCTGGCACCAGCGGGCATCCAAACGAACCGGGCCTTCTCGGCATGGTCGGTGAACAAGGCGCTGATCGGCTCGTAGGGTAACACTTCCGCCACAGGTCGTTGTGCGGCCATGGGCCCTTTGAAGAAGCGGTAGGTGCTCAGGGCGGGGTAGGGGACCTGGGCGGGGTCGAACACCACTTTCTCCGCGCCATCAGCGGGTTCCACGGGGACCACATCGGCCACGGGGTCCTTGGTGCATGAAATGAGGACAGCCACTGCGAGCAGCAGCAGGAACGCGATCTTTTTCACCGGTAGCAAATGCAGGTTGATGACAAGGTATGGAG
>JBEICT010000160.1:0-8057 GCA_040383865.1 Flavobacteriales bacterium
CCCTTGCGCCCGCAGTTCACGGTTGGCCGGTGTAACGCGCTTCCATGGGTCCAGTTTATCTGTGGCCTCAACGCACAATAATGTCTCAATGCTGGCCACGATCGCGATGGTGAACGCCATGGTCCAGAAAGCGGGTCTGTTCCATCCGCTGAAGTCGGGCAACAGCACTAGGTCGCCACTGTTCAGGTCGGGCAGGTCAACGAAGTGCGAGGCACCGATGGCCAGTGTGGCCGAACCGCTGAAAAGCCGGGCCAATATCATGCCCGCGACCACGGCGAGCAATGGGCCGGGTAGGTATTTCAACCACGCATTGCGTTGTATGGCCGGACGTTCCCAGAGGAGCATGAGGCCCGCGCAGAGCAATGTGATCGTCAGCGCACCCCAACTGGGGTCCTGGACAGCGTTGAAGATCTCGGTGAAGGTGTTCTCCTTGTCCGGTTGGTCGAAGCTTTCATCACCCATCGGGTCACGGTCGTAGCCCAGGGCATGGGGCACCTGTTTGAGCATGATGATGATGCCGATGCCAGCGAGCATGCCCTTGATCACCGAACTGGGGAAGTAGTAGGCGATGATACCGGCACGGAAGAACCCGAGGATCACCTGCAGGATTCCCGCCACCACCACAGCAGCGCACAGTATTTGGAAACTCCCGAGATCGCTTATTCCGGCCAGCACGACACCGGTAAGACCTGCAGCGGGTCCCGAAACTCCGAGCGGTGAGCCGCTCAGTGCGCCCACGATGATACCACCTACAACGCCAGCGATGATGCCGGCAAAGGGTGGAGCACCCGAGGCAACGGCTATGCCCAAACAAAGGGGCAAGGCAACAAGGAACACGACCACCGATGCGGGCAGGTCCTGTTTCCAATAGGTCAAGAAAGGGTTCGAGGTCATGAAAGAAAGGAGGAAGGATGTATGGACCTGGATCTCCGGTCCAGCGAATCAATGGTCAGCTGAACGGGCCACCAACGGATATCAGCAGTTCGCCGACCAGGGGGGCAGGTGCGGGACTTCGCTTACTGGTGAGGCATGGGGGCGAACGTTCGTTCCCGGTCGTTGGTCCGTACCTCCTTTCGGGGGAAACTGCGCAAGAGCGGCACACCAGGCAGAAATGCTTTTTTGGCGCACTTCCTCCTCTTCTTCGCTCATAGGAGCCGGTGGTGCTCCATATTCATCTGAAACGGCAAAGCCAGTGCGCCCGTTCACCAATTTGGGCGTCATCAACAGCGCAGCCACCAGGAACAGCGCGAAGAGCCGCAAACCCAGCGTGCTCATGTACTGATGGGACGATGATGTGAACATGGCCTTGTAAATGTAGAACGGACCATTGGATGGCCCTTGTGCCCCCTCGTGACCCCGGTGTCAATTCGCCGAATAGGGATAGGCCAACAAGATGGTCGGTATGGTGACCCGGAACTGTTCACCTTGCGGAGTGCGTTGCATCAGGTAGGTCCCATCCATGCGGCCGAACCCACTGCGCAGATCGCAGGCGCTGCTGTACGTGAACTCTTCACCAGGAGCGAGCACAGGCGATTCTCCAACCACCCCTGGGCCCTCCACTTCCCTAATCGGCCCAAGGCTGTCACGAATGATCCAGTGCCTGCGCAACAGTTGCACGGTGTCGGTGCCATGATTGACGATACGAATGCGATAACTGAACAGGAACCGGTTGCTCTTCGGATCGCTGTGCGCACCCTCGAACCGGCTCTCCGCCGAGATCAAGATCCCGTTCGTTGTTGCTGTGCCCATGGTTCCGAAGCGCAAGTTAGCCTCATTGACAGGGAGAGTTGTGTTACCGGATAACGAACAAACTGTTGACAACTTGCGGTTGAAGCCTATTGGTGGCCCCAGTGGTGGCAACTACCCTTGCAGCATGATGATCTCGCCCCGGGCCGTGTCCCTCCTTGCAGCAGGCGTTCTGTTCATGGCCGCACAGGCCCAGTACAGCGGTCCCGAAAGCGTGGAGTACGATCCCGTGGGTGACCGCTACTTCGTTAGCAATACCAGCAGTGGCATCATCAAGGTACGGGATCAGGCCGGCGTGGTAAGCGACTTCGTTACTGTAAGCCCTTCTCCTTATGGGTTGGAGATCATGGGTGATACCCTGTTCGCGTGCAGCGGAGGGGGCGTGAAGGGCTATCGCCTTTCCGATGGTGCCTTGGTGTTCAACCGGAACCTGGGCGGTTCGTTCTGCAACGGCATCACCACGGACGGCCAGTTCCTGTATATCACGGATTTCCCCACGGCTGCCCAGCGTATTTACAAGGTGGATGTGGCGAACAACAGCCACACGACCCTTGTGACGAGCACGGGGGGGCAGCCCAACGGCATTGTTTGGGATGCTGTTGGCGAGCGGCTCGTGGTGGTTTTTTGGGGAAGCAATGCGCCGATCAAGGCCTTCGACCGCAACACCGGCGCCGCCACCACATTGGTCGCCAATACCGGACTTGCCAGTATCGATGGGGTAACGATCGACTGCTTGGGCAATTTCCTGGTGGCCTCCTGGACGCCCGACCGGATCACTCGTTACGAGCCCACGTTCACTGCTGCAGGCTTCGACCTCGGCGTGCCCGGGCTCAGCAATCCGGCGGATATTGACTTCGATGCCGTGAACAACCGTGTCTGCATCCCGAACAGCGGCAACAATACCGTTGTGCTCTACGATCTGGATTGCTCCACGGCCTTGCCTGAGGTGATGCGCGCTGTTCCCTTGCGCGCGCTACCCAACCCGACAAAAGGCCAGTTGCGTATCGAACCTGAACTTTCTACTGACGAGCCTTATCTGCTGTTTGACGCGAAAGGCCTCCTCGTCGGGGGCGGAACGCTCCGCGCACGGTCCATGTTGGACATCAGCCAACTGTCCGCCGGCGTGTACACCATCTACCTGACCCGATCGGGCAACAGGCTGTCGGTGATCCGGGAATAGCGAGGCGCTCAGCGCACCAAGGTGACATGCCCCGCGGCTTGTCGGTCCTGACCTGCCGTGTCCTTCATCCGCACTTTCCAGACGTATACGCCCAGCGGTACGCCTTCCCCTTTCCATGCCTCGCGAACATCTGATGTGGTGAAGATCATCGCGCCCCAACGATCATAAATGGACAATTCGAAGACGGTGGGTTCAGCCACACTGGTCACCACTTGGAACCCATCGTTGATCACATCGGAATTGGGCGTAAAGGCGTTCGGGACCCAAAGCACAAAGGGATCCTCCACGCACACTTCCATCAAGGTGCTGTCGCTGCAGCCCAATTCATTCGCCACGGTCAAGCGCACCGTGTAGCAGGCCACGGAGTCGTATGTGTAGGATATCAGGCCCTCCGTGCCGAATTCGCCGGTGCCGAAGTCCCAGTTGCGTATCGTGGCCCCGGTGCTCTGGTCCATGAACGTGACCGTGGGGGCCTCAATGGTGGTAATGGGAGGCGATGCAACGAACCGTGCCACAGGTAAGGCAAGCACTTCAATGGCATCCACCACGGTGACACTGCCAGCGCATAGGCCGCCATAACCGTTGCCGTCCACGGTCAATGCAATGTCCGGTGTGCCGGCGGGAAAGCAGTATTCAAGGGTTGGTCCACTTCCGATGACCGCACCATCAGCGCTCCAGGTATAGCTCGCTTCGCCAAGGTCGGTGGCGGTCAACGTTACGCAGAGAGGGGCACAGCCTATGGGAGAGTCCACTGAGAACAATGGAGCGAAGGTCGGGCCCGGTTCCACCGTCCAGCTTGCCTGGTCCGATCCGCAATTTGACGAAGCGATGACCGTATAGGTGCCAGGTCCGGTAGCAGTGGTGGTGTTCCCGGAATCGCCGGTGCTCCATGTGTAGGTATCGCCACCGGTGGCCTCCAGGATAACGCTTTCGTCCGGGCAGGCCGTTAACGGGCCGGTCAATGTCGCTGTGGGGGTGGAGGTCACCGTGATCGTGATCTCGGCGCTACCATCCCCACAGGCGTTTGAGGCGGTCACCGAATAGGCGCCCGCATCGGAAACCGTAATGGTCGCTGTGTTCGCACCGGTGCTCCAGACATAGCTGGTGGCCCCGGATGCTGTCAGATCCACCGAACTGCCTTCGCAAATGGTGGTGGGGCCGCTGGCCGTGATGGTGGGCGTGGGAACGCCGCTGATCTCCAGCAAGACCGGGTCACATACGGTATCGCCGCAACTGCTCACCGCACAGAACGACAACTGGACGATCCCTGATTCAGTGATTCCTGGCGAGTAGGTGGTGCTTGTTCCTGTCGCAGGGTTGAACGTACCCGAACCGCCGGTCCAGTAAATACTTATCGCATCGCCATTCACCGAACCGGCCAATTCGACCGACCCACCGCAGGGGATGGGGGCCGGGTCTGATGTTATTGAAGGAACAGGAGCTGCGATGACAGGCACTTGCACCTGGTCACAGATCGTATCGCCACAAGCACTAATGACGCAGAAGGACAGCACTGCGCCCCCACTGTCACCTGTGCCCAAGGTGTAAGTGGTGGACGTGCTCGATGGCGTGCTGAAGCTGCCGGTGCCACCGGTCCAGAATACGGAACTGATGTTGCCCGTGGCCAAGGCTTGTAGCGACAGTGTTCCTCCGCAAGGCACGGGCTGCGGCACGGTAGTTATGTCGGCCTCCAGCGGAATGATCGGTGCCTGGCAACCGTAGTTCACATAGCCCACCACAGGTGCACCGGGCCATGAAACGGTCAGGCTCGAGCCATCGTTCTCCACCCACCCACCACCGTAAGTGCCCATTTGATTCACCAGTTGGGAAATGTTGTAGGTCACCGAATCGGAGCAAAGGCCCGGTACGCTCAAAATGAACGTACGGAAGCTCTGGGTGCCGCTGGGGAAGTTGGTGATGGCGTTGGTGTTGTTCGTGTTCTTGAAGTGCCCCATGATATTTCCGGGGCTCTGATAGATCACGTAAAGGGTATCGCTGAGTGCCGCGAACGAATTGCCGGCCACGCACATATTGGTACTGGTGATGCCCAAGACGCGCTTCCCCGCCGGTATGATGCCGTTCGGGGGCTCGATCAGCCAGCCACAGTTGGTAATGGTGGCGTTCAACTGGGCGGTCAGACTGGCCGTGGTCGCGTTCTGTACCCAGCCCAGGAACGTGTTGGGGGTGGCCCAGATCGCGTTCAATTGGCCAAGTGCGATCGGCGAGGGCCCGGTCATGAACCGGAACATCTCATTCTCACCTTCCTCGGCACCGCTGCACGCATTGTTGCAGGCATCCACCAGTACACCTTCGATCTCCAAGCACTTCGTCGGTACTTGAGCGTTCGCTGTCAGAACGCTCAGCAACAACCCTAAGAATGACCAGGAACGGAGGGAGGAAAATGAGGGGGACAAGGACATGGGCTCGTTGGCCTTGGTTCACGGCCGTTCCGGAGAATGGGACAAAGGTCGACCGAAATGGTTCAACTCAATGTCAACCGATCGTAAAGGAGACCGGTCAACCCCGCCGACTGTTCAGGAACCGCATGCCGACCAAGCGGTCGCAGCGTCGTTGGTGGTCCGTGAAGTACACCAGCACCAGGTAGTCGTTCTCGGTCTGGTAGTGAGAACCTTCAATGGCCGTGATGTCCGGGACGGTGGCATTGCGGGCCAGCGTAACGAAGCTGAAGTCGGTGAACCCTTGTTTCAGAAGCACTTCGGCCGTGTAGCCTTGGGCCTCGGCGCTCCAGGACATGCGAAAGGCCTCCTGGCATTGGAAGTCGGAGAGGCCACCGTAGATGTAAACCTCGTCCATCAGGGGTGTTTCCATGGGCAAGGTGAAGTGCACGTGCACATAATCCGCCCCGAGCGGGTCGCCGTCCACCATGTCGTTCCTCACCAGGTAACGCCCGTTCAGGTCCGCCTGGTTGTTGTAGTTGCGTATGGTGCGCCGGCTTTCGGGGAACAGCCAGGCATGGTAGGGACCGGCACCGAGGCCGGGCTCCACCCGGGCCACTCGTTGCGTGGGCTGCCGCAGGTCCTTGAGGTCGAAGTTGCGGTACTCATTGCCCCCCATGAACAGGGCCTGCTCGGGCATATCATATAGCAGTTCACTTCCCCTGACATAGCGTGGACGCAGACCAGAACGGGCATCGTCCCAGCGCATGTTCTGCAGCACGGTCACATGGATCTCGCCAAAGGGGTCCTGCACGTTCAATCGGGAGGTCACCACTTTCAAGTCAAGTTGTTGGGCCACATCCCGTTGGTCCACCTGCCTGCTGGCAAGCACCTGCGCTTCAATATCGGCCAGTTGCTCATGGACCAGGAACCGGCGCACCAGCACCACGTCGTTCTCATCCCCGTCCCGGAACACCTTCACCACGTAGTTGCCGGACCGTTCCATCCGCATCATGGTGTTCGGGAAAGTGATCTCGTAGTGGATGAACGGTTGGAGGGTATTGTAGCTCTGGCGTCCCACCGGCACCAGGTCGCTCATGGCACCGGACAGGTATTGACCGGGCAACAGGTCGCTTGGTCGCCAATAGGCATCGCAATGCACCAGGGTGTAGGAGAGGTTCTCGGTGTTGGCCTGCAGATCATCGAAGCGCAGTACCAAGGCCTCGCCACTGCCCATCTGGATGACCGGCGCCGCAAGCTCGAACCCGGCCTTGAACAATTGCACTGTGCGGATGGTTGAGGAATAGGTGCGCTCTTCGGTGGAGATCGGCTCACTGGGACCTGTTGGTGCTGCAGGGGTGATAACCGGCACTGCAAAGCAGAGGGACAGAAACAATGGCGTGCCCAAGAAGGCGGATAGCAATGTGCTGGAGTGCTTGCTGGACAAGGGGTTTGTAGCTTTTGTGACCAATGTCGCTGATGTCGAAAAGGGTTCTATTTTTGCCGCGCCTGTCCGTAAAGGACAGTTGCTCCTACCGCACCATGTCCACCACCATCCGGATCAGGAAGGGACTCGATATCCGCATCAAAGGTGATGCCGAACAGGTCCTTGTCCAAGCCGATCCCGCGAAGGTCGTCGCGTTAAGACCGACCGATTTCCACGGCCTCGTCCCCAAAGTACTGGTGAAGCCCGGCGATCGGGTGAAGGCCGGAACGCCGCTTTTTTGCGACAAATACAACGAGCGGGTGCTTTACACCAGCCCGGTGAGCGGTGAGGTGGCCGAAGTGGTGCGTGGAGAGAAGAGGCGTGTGCTCGAGGTGCGCGTACTGGCCGATGCCCATTGCACCCATGAGGACTTTGGTGCAGGTGATGCATCCACCATGAACCGCGAAACGGTGATGCAGAAGCTGCTGAAGAGCGGTGCGTTCGCGTTCATCCGCCAGCGTCCGTTCGACGTGGTGGCCAACCCCGCTCAGGAGCCCAAGGCCATATTCATTTCCTGTTTCGATAGCGCTCCCTTGGCACCCGACATGGACTTCGTTGTGCGCAACCACGGCGATGAGTTCCAAGCAGGCCTTGATGCGCTTGGCAAGCTCACCAAGGGTAAGGTGCACTTGGGGATCAGTCCGGGAACCACGGCTCGCGAGTTCCTCGATGCCAAAGGTGTTGTGCGACACACGTTCGATGGCCCTCACCCCGCGGGTAACGTGGGTGTGCAGATCCACCACGTGTCTCCGATCAATAAAGGAGAGGTGGTCTGGGTTTGTGGTGTGCAGGACGTGCTCCTCATTGGTCGCTTATTCCGTACGGGCCATTTTGACGCTTCGCGCGTGGTGGCCCTCACAGGAAGTGAAGCACGAACGCCCAAGTACATCCGGACGGTGATCGGTGCTCCGGTAAAGGACATTGCAGGCCATGTGGAGGGCAAGGTGCGCTACATCAGTGGGAATGCACTTACCGGCGAACGGGTTGCGGCCGACGGCTTCCTGGGCGCATATCACACGCAGGTGACCCTGCTTCCCGAGGGGGATGAGCCCAAGTTCTTCATCACCGACGGCTGGGCGGCCCCGGGCTTCGACAAGTTCAGCGCCAATCGGAGCTTTCCCACTTGGGTGATGCCCGGTAAGAAATTCCGGTTGGACACCAACCAGAACGGGGAGGAGCGGGCGTTCGTGATGAGCGGACAGTACGAGGCCGTGTTCCCCTTCGATATCTATCCAGTGCACTTGCTGAA
>JBEICT010000161.1:0-7982 GCA_040383865.1 Flavobacteriales bacterium
CGAAGAAGCGTTGCGATGGGCGCAGGTCACCGGTGCTTACGGATCGGAAGCCTTGGCGCGAGAGGTCATCTGTTCACGTATCGGCCGCAATGGCTTCGCTCATGAGGACTACTGGGGTCGCGTAGTGCAATTCTTCGTTGCCCATCCGTTGCCCATCCCGGGCAAATTGGGAGAGGTCGTGGACATGCTCGCCCATCGCTTCGAGGCCGATGGGCCGATCGATCTGGGCGGTCGTACGGCTGCATCCATCACCCGCCTCTCCGACCAATGGCACCGGGAGGTCGCCCGCGCTTCGGGTACCGTGGCGGACCGTCGTTGGGCACCTTGCACCTTGATGGAGGGCAGCTATACGACCGGAAAGGCACACGAGAAACTATCGTGGAAAGTGGTCGAGCTCCTCAGTCTTCAGGACCTGGTGAACGAAGGACGGATCCTCCAGCATTGCGTGGCCACCTACGACCGCGCCTGCTCGAGACGCAGCACGGCCATCTTCTCCATACGCACAGAGGACATCATCGGCAATGTCGAACGCTGGGGTACGATCGAAGTGCAGATCCATACGTCGCGTGTGGTGCAGGCCAAGGCCAAACGCAATACCCAGCTGAAGCCATCGGCACGCGCGATACTCGAAAAATGGGCTTACCGTGAAGGGCTCAGCATCAATGAACAACTTTGAACACCCTTCCACCACCGGGGCAATGGTGGCAACAACATGAAAGGTTTGAAACTACACGGCAAGGACCTGATCGCCGCCGGTTTTCCGGAAGGACGCGCGATCGGAATCGCCTCAACGTAATGCTGAAGCACCACCGCAGGACGAAGACGGAGGAGGTGCTCGCTGAGCTGGCGCGCATCGCTGCGGACCCTGCGGCTTACGCGGAGCACGAATTGTACGCACCGATCGCGGATGCGCTGACCGGTCGCGCCTTGCCTGCCGGCATGCAGGACCGGAAGGCCGAGGCGATCCATGAGCTGGTGCCGCGCAAGGACTATCGCGCCTACGGCAGTGAGCACATCGAACCCGGCGCCATCCACCAGATGGAGATCGCCATGAAGCTGCCGGTGACGGTGGCCGGCGCCCTCATGCCCGATGCGCACCAGGGCTACGGACTGCCCATCGGTGGCGTGCTCGCCGTGGAGAACGCGGTGATCCCCTACGGCGTGGGGGTCGACATCGGTTGTCGCATGTGCCTGAGCATCTTCCATAGCGCACCGGATGTTTTGGAGAAGGACCGCGCGAACTTCAAGCAGTTGCTCATCGACCATACCCGCTTCGGTCGTGCCGTGCATGAGAAGCGCATGGACCATGACGTGCTGGAGCGCAAGGAGTTCAGCACCATTCCCGTGGTGAAGCACCTGAAGGACCGCGCCTGGCGCCAGGTGGGATCCAGCGGCAGTGGCAACCACTTCGTGGAGTTCGGTGTGGTGGAGATCAGCGATGCGCAGAACGAGTTCGGCCTCGCACCAGGCAAGTACCTCGCGCTGCTCTCACACAGCGGTTCGCGTGGACTGGGTGCCGGCATCGCAGCGCACTATACCCGCGTGGCAAAGGACCTGTGCAAGCTGCCTGCGGAAGCGCAGAACCTGGCCTGGCTCTCGTTGGACAGCGCTGAAGGCATGGAATACTGGCTGGCCATGAACCTGGCCGGTGACTTCGCATCGGCCTGCCACCACCAGATCCATGCACGGATCGCGAAGGCCCTGGGTGAGAAGCCGGCGGCAATGGTGGAGAACCACCACAACTTCGCGTGGAAGGAAATGCACGACGGGAAAGATGTCATCGTCCACCGCAAGGGCGCGACGCCTGCCGGAAAGGGTGTGCTCGGCGTGATCCCCGGCAGCATGACGGCGCCAGGCTACATCGTGCGTGGCACCGGTGTGGTGGAGAGCCTCGGCAGCGCCAGCCACGGCGCGGGTCGCCTGATGAGCCGCACGAAGGCGAAGGAGACGATCAGCCCCTCGGTGGTGAAGAAGCACCTGGAACAGCACGGTATCGAGCTGATCGGTGGCGGGCTGGACGAAGCGCCCATGGCCTACAAGGACATCGCCACGGTGATGGCCAGCCAGCGCGAGCTGATCGAGGTGATCGGTTCGTTCACGCCGAAGATCGTGCGGATGTGCGGGGACGGGAGCGCGGCGGAGGATTGATCCGGGGGGAGAGGCGGGAGCCACTTCCCCCGTGGGTCCCCTTCCCTGGAGGATTGGTCAAGCGCAGCTCAATGGGCCCCATTGCCCTCCAGCTCCGCGATCCGCGCGCGCATCGCTTCCACATGCACTCCGAAGGCCGTCCGGGTCATCCAGCGCACCAGGAAGTGGCACAGGGGAACAAGTACGACCAGTGCGACGACAAGGGCCAGCTGCACATGGGGCTTGGCCATGAACAAGGCGGGTGACAGGCCCGAGCCATGCATACCGCCCAGCAGGAAGCCTCCCGTCACCGCCAAGGGATACATGATCAAACCGGTGCGTTGGTGCAGCTTCATCCATGCGGTGGTCGCTTCGGCCTGCTCGCGTAGTACGTTCAGCAGGTCATGGTCCGCAGGCACGTGGGCCGGTATCCGCTTGTAGAGCCGGAAGGTGTGCACGATGCTCCACACATTATACATGAACACAAGGGCGAAAAAGACCAGCACCGCCACATGGCCCAATAATGGGAACAGCGCCAGGTAGCCCGTCGTGATGAGCACGCCGAACACCAGGTTCAGGCGGATCGCACGGCGCAACTTCCACACCGGATGGTTCGATCGCTGGCGTTCGGAGGTGGTCCTACGCAGCCGCTGTTCAAAGGCGGGGTCCCGGGGCGCCAGTTGGGCAAAGGCGAGTTGAAGGTCCATGGTCAGTGCGGTTGAAGGAGTTCGGTGAGGCGGGTCTTGATGCGGTGCAGCTTCACGCCCACGTGATTGGCGGTGATGCCGAGGATGCCGGCCACCTCGCCGTTGTCGAAGCCATCGAGGTGCAGGGCGATCAAGGCACGGTCGGTCTCGGGCAGTTGGCGGATCGCCTGGCGCAGGCGTTCGGCGTCGTCGTGCGCAGGGGCGGGGTCGTGCACGGCCGCAGCGCTCCGCTCCAGCGCTTCACTGCGCTCCACCAGCCGTGGCCGGCGCTTCTGGGTGAGGATGGTGTTCAGCGCCACGCGGTGCAGCCAGGTGCTGAACTTGGCCTCGCCCCGGAACGAGGGAAAGCCCTTCCACGCCTGCAGCAGCACCTCCTGCTCCAGGTCCTTGCGCTCTTCCGGATCGTTCGCGTACAGGCCCACCAGCCGCAGTACGATGCGTTGGTGCGCCTGCATCAGCTCCAGGAAGCGCTGCTCGTCGGCCATTGTCCCCGAAGGTCGGGCTCAGCGGGCCATGACATACCCGAGCAGCGCGGCCGCGAGGCCCAGGTGGCCGATCAGCAACAGCTTCATCCACCGCGGCCGTTCGTTCCACGGCACCGACTGGTCGTAGGGGTCGAAGACCAGTGCGAGGGCCATGAACATGGGCCCTTGCGTGCGGTCGCTGCCCCAGAAGGTGAAGGCGATACCGGCCAGGGTGAACGCGATGTACCCGACCCGGTTCCAGTTGGCGGGGGCGGGCTTGGTGGGGGTGTGTGCCTGTTCCATGGGTTCGTTCTTGCCCTATTGGTAGCAGGAGGGGGGTGGATCATTACAGGGGTGAGATGGAAAGTCGTGGTGCGCATGCATTACTTTGAGATCGGAGTAGCGACGACATTCCCGTCGCTCCACCCGTAAATGCCCCCCACCCAACTCACCCTCCTCGACCAAGGCGAGCTCCTGGAACTCGTTCCGGCGCTGCCGCCCATCGAGGAAGGCGACAACCACGGGGCCGTCTTCACGAAGGCTTGGGTGGTGGACCTCATGCTCGATCTCTGCGGCTATCGTGCGGAGCATGACCTGTCGAAGATCCGGCTCCTCGAGCCCTCCTGCGGCGATGGCGCCTTCCTGCAACGCATCGTGAAGCGCCTGTCGGATTCGTTGCAGGCGCACGGCCTCACCTTGAACGACGCCCGCAACGCCATCCGCGCTTACGACCTGCAAGGCCGCAACGTGCAAGCCGCGCGCGAACGATTGGCGGAATTGCTGCTGAAGGAAGGCTGGGTCGACGTGGACGGGATCGTTGCGCAGTGGATCCGTCATGCCGACTACCTGCTCGCTGCCGATGGCGCGGACTTCGACCTAGTCGTGGGCAACCCGCCTTACATCCGGGCACAGGAGATCCCCGAAGAACGGCGCGAACGATACATGCGCCTGTGGAGCACCATGACCATGGGCACCGACATCTTCGTCGGCTTCATCGAGAAAGGACTGCGCTCCTTGAAACCGGGCGGCCGCCTCTGCTTCATCGTGGCCGACCGCTGGCAGCACAACGCCTACGGACGCAAACTGCGCAAGCTCATCAGCGAGCACTATGCGGTAGACGCCATGTTCGAGATGCACGGCGTGGATGCCTTTGCAGAGCCGGTGTCCGCGTACCCGGCGATCACCCTGATCCGCAACGGCGAGCAAGGGCGCGTGCTTTACGCTTCTGCACAAGCCGAATTGGATGAACGGGGCGGCGCACGACTGAAGGACTGGTTCGGCCAGGATGCACCTGGTATGGTGCGCGACCCCCTATTCTCCGCCTGCGTGCTGCCCGATTGGTTCCGCACCGAAGAGATCTGGCCCAGCGGTTCGCCTGAGGTGCTGGCCTTTCTGGAGGACATGGCCGAGCGCTTCCATCCCTTGGAAGATGCGGCCACCGGCACCAAGGTGGGCATCGGTATCGCCACCGGCGCGGACGATGTCTTCATCACCGACGATGCACATGGCGTGGAGGCCGAGCGGCTCATCCCGCTGCTCATGTCGGCGGATATAACCACTGGCCGCGTACAATGGAAAGGCGAGTACTTGGTGAACCCCTGGAATGCGGAGGGCCAATTGGTGGACCTTGCGTACTACCCGAAACTCAGCGCCTATTTCCAGCAACACGCCACCGCGCTGAAGAAGCGCCATGTGGCCCAGAGGCGCCCTGACCGTTGGTACGCCACCATCGACAAGGTGCATGCAGGCTTGCGCGAACGGCCCAAGCTGGTGCTGCAGGACATGAGCAGCACCATTTCGCCGGTGCTCGATACGCAGCGCTACCCGCACCACAACCTCTACTGGATCACCAGCACGGGTTGGGACCTCGAAGTGCTCGGTGGCCTGCTGCTCTCCGAAGTGGCCGAGCTCTTCGTTCGCGCCTATGGCGTGAAGATGCGCAACGGCACCATGCGCTTCCAGTCGCAATACCTGCGCATGATCCGCGTGCCTGCGCCGGATAGCCTCAACGATGCACAACGTTATGCGCTGCGCCGGGCTTTCCGTGATCGCGACCGGGCCGGTGCCACGCGTGCCGCATTGCAGGCGTACCAACTGAACGCACTGCCCAGCATCACGTGAGCATGAAGAAGGACCCGCGCAAGGAAGTGCTGGCGCTGTGGAAGCTGCGCTCCAAGGCCGAGAAGAAGGCCCGCGAAGGCGGCAACAAGGACCTCGGCCTGCGTGCAGGTGTCACATCCGGTCGCCATCTCGATCCGCTCTCCGAACTGGTGCGCGGCATCTTCATCGATGCGGGCATGCCGGCCGAGAGCGTGCATTGCGGTGGGCGCAACCTGGAGATCCCCGGCTTCTACCGCCCACAGAAGAAGTGGGATGTGGTGGTGGTACACCAGGGCGTGCTGGTGGCGGCCGTGGAGTTCAAGAGCATCCTGGGCAGCTACGGCAACAACATGAACAACCGCACCGAGGAATCCCTCGGCAACGCCACCGACCTGCTCGAAGCGGCCGAGCAAGGCCTCATCGGCACGCGGCCGCCCTGGCTGGGCTTCGTGTTCTTCATGCAGGACGACGACAAGTCGCGCGGCGGCGGCAAGAGCCTCAAGCAACCCCACTTCTCCGTGGACGATGCCTTTGTAGGCGCCACCTACCAACAACGCGCCTCCATCTGGTTGCGCCGCCTGCTCATGAAGCGCCTCTACAACGCCGCGTGGTACGCCGTGGTGAACCCGAAGCAAGGTGTGAACGGCGTGCGCGAACCGGATGCGGACCTGAGCTGGGCCAAGTTCGAGGCGGCGATACGGGGACGGGTTGGGGAGGTGTTGGCGTGAGGTGCATGAGTCACAGCCTCACGGCAACGGGCGCACGAACTGCTGCGGTGTGCTCATCGGCCCAATGCCTTACTGATGATGACGATCGCCATCCAGACCACAGCAATGGCAACCAATGGCATCAAGGTCCAACGCAGCTTTACGGAACGGCCCATGGTGGTCTTCCAAAGAAGCAACACACCGATCGCATAGATGGGCACGCTGAAGAAGACCGCCAGCGGTTGGATCCCGAGCAGGGCACCCAACACGATAAGGCTCTTGGCGATGGTCAGGCGTATCATGAACCTTCCACCCTTTTCCACCATCTACCTGATCAGGCACCACGGCCTTGCGCAAAGGTGTGCGCTTTCTTCGCTTTCCGGATTCGGCACAGCCTGTCCCGCCTCAGCGGGATCACTACCTTGTACTCAGGGCACGACCTGTCCCGCCATAGCGGGATCGCCAGTGAATCGCTCACGCTGCTGGTATGCACGTTCAGCATGATCACCGGGAAGTCGCGGGCTAACCAAAGCGCTTGTTCAGTTCTTCGGTCCGGTTCTCAAGGAATGCATTGAGCAGCACGAGCACTTCTTCACCTGTGCCGATCTCGATATCGGAGTAGTGCTTCGGGTCAAGCTTTTCCTTGAAGCCGATGAATGTGAGTTTGCGCACCATCATGGGCCGTATGTAGCCGACAACGAAACTGTGACTGTTGCCGTCACCTGCACCGCCCACGTAGAAAGTCCTGCTCACGCTGTCCGTAAGCTCAAAGCCGGGAGCGCAAACCACATCCTTCGGCCTAGCGGCTGTGGCGGCTAACTGCGTCTTCCAATCATATTTCTGGAACAGATCAACGGCCGCAGCGGCGGTTATAGGTCCACGCTCTGCTATTTCAGAACGGAAGGGATCGTACTCGCGCCAGGTCCAGCTCATTGTTCACGCATTCAGCACTAATTCGCATGCTTCCCGAAATTGCGCCTTCTTCGCCTTCCTGATCCGACAAAGTCTGTCCCGCCTCAGCGGGATCACCACCTTATACTCCGGGCACATCGCCAGTGAATCACTTACGCTACTGGTGATGATGTTGAGCATGATCTCCAGGAAGTGGAAGGTGCTCCTGAGGATGCCGGGTTTCACCTCGTCGGTGATCAGCGCCGATGACTCGAAAACCTTGCGCTCAAAGCCTCTTGACGCCATCAGGTGCACGGTTGGTCTTTTTCATTTCCTGCCACTCACCGATCCGGCCCGCTTCATCCACATGGAACCGGATGCTCCACACATAACTCTCGCCATGCAACAGCCCGCCAGTGTATATGAAGAATGAGTACCAGTGCGAAGGCTTCGCTGCCCAAGGCACGAGGGGTTGCGCCCAGAAGCTCGCCGAGTCGGGTAGATCGGCAATGAAACGCATGTTCTGGTCGGTGAGGAGGTCAAATTGGTCGTACGTGAACTCGGGGTAGACCAGTTCCAGCGAATCCAGATACGCGTATTGCCGTTGTTCCTCTTCGCGCGAGTAATCTTTTCCACCCTTGTATTGCTCAAGAAGTGCACTCACCTTCCATCTGTTGCGCGCTCGCTCATTGAGGTACTGTTTGCCCTCGAACAACAGTTGTCGATCAATCTCTTGAGCGTTCGACACAACGCTGTCAGGCAGTTCATGTATGTCCACATCGTGCAATGGAACCTCGCCCGAGGCGACCACCAGGTGTCTGTGCTGATCAACTATGTAGTCCGGGAAGTTCGACTGCGCACAACACGCAGACACGAGCAAGAACGCTGGTGCGGCTGACAGTCGCATCGCTCACGCCTTCGCAACCACTTCCCCCGCCTCTCGCAAATGCACCTTCCGCGCCTTGCGGATCCGACACGTCACCACC
>JBEICT010000162.1:0-7815 GCA_040383865.1 Flavobacteriales bacterium
GTCGCACACCATGTTCTCCACTTGAACGCATGCATCAGGGTATCCGCACTCCACTCGGAAGATCGCTTGGCCACCCGACGTGGACGTGGCGGCCAGCATGATGTGGTAGTTGACACCGGCGGTCATGTTCATCATCGGTGTCTGGCCCGCTGTGTTCGCAGCGAAAGACCCTGCGCAGGTCCAACCGGAATCGGAGCCACATGGCTGAACGGACGCTGGACGATAGTAGTAGTGCATGCCCTGTGTGGCATTGCTCTGAGCGATGCTGTGCGCCCCGGTGGTGAGGGCCACGAAACTGTATACCTGCTGCCATCCCGGCGAAGAACCGCCACACGTGGTGTTGATCTGGTGATGGTATCCACCATCTGCCGGGATCACCGCGTTCACATTCACGCCGCATTCGACCGGTAGGATCCCCGAACCGCATGGCGTGATCGGCGAGGCACAGGCCAAGCGCAGACGCAAGGTCCCGCCTGTCGTGAACACAGGATCGATGAGCACGAAGTAGGACTCGCCCGCAGTGACCGGGAAGCGATCGCTCGCGCCGGATGCATACCTTCCGATGCACGTCCATCCCGTACGCTGGCATCCACCCGAAGCCGGCTTCACCCAGCATCGCACTGCACCCGGTAGTACATCGAACTCGAGAAAGCGACTTCCGCCGGAAAGGGCCGTGAAACTGTACACCCGTTCCGTGCCCAGCGCCGTACCTCCGCACGACTCCGCCTGCTGGTTCCAGACACCCGAAAAAGAGGGCGTTGAAGCCGATATGAAGGGACCACAATCCGTGAGTTGGACCTCCGTGGCGCACGGACCCGTGGCCGTGCACCCCACGCTGAACCTCACCGTCGCGGGATCCGGCAGTCCCGCATCCAGCAGCAGATAGTAAGCCTGCCCGCCGATGAGATCGATGCCGTTGGTGTACCCATTGTTGCCGAGCATACGGCCCACACAGGTCCACCCGGTCGTGGAACAGCCATCCGACTGTGGCTTCACGAAGTAGTTGATGTCGTTGAACGACGGTCCGGCCTGGTGATGGAAGGTGTAGATGCCCGTGTTCACCGGTGTGAAACTGAAGATCCGCTCCTGTCCGATGGTCGGGAACCCGCAACCGCCCTGTGGGTAGTGCCAGACGCCGTTCCCGGCCAGGTCCACCGTAGTGGCCACGCCGCAGGTGAGCGGTGTGATGAAGCCGCAAGGACTCACCACCTGGGAACAATCGATGCGGAACGAGACGTCCAGTGCAGCGGTGGTGCTGCTGTTCTCAAGCCGCAGGAAATAGTCACGGTGGGCCAGCATCTGGATGGAGTGATCCTGCGCACCGCTCCCACTTCCGATGCAATTCGTGAGGTTGCATGGGTCGTCCTGCGAACCGTTGGTGAACCATGAACACGCCGCGCTCGATGACAACTGAACGATGGAATACGTGCCGTTCGCCGGTGGCGTGAAGCGGAACACACGCTCCTCTCCGGTCACGGCCGCCGTGCACGCACTGCTCGCTTCATCCAGGAGGCCCCAACCCGCCGGCAATGTGACAGTGTACACCGTGTTGCATGACACCACCTGCGGCGATGCACAGGGATGAGGTTCCGGTATGCAATCGAGCGTGAACGAGACGTTGCCACCAGCGATGGTCGACGGCTCGGCCATGAGCAGGTACCGTTGCTCGGCCACCACAGGGAAGGTAGGGCTCGTAGCTGCCCCGTTCAACGTTCCGATGCAGGTCCAGCCGGTGGAATCGCACCCCATATCACCCGAACGCAAATACCACTTGATGGCAGTGTGGGACGCCGTTTGCTGAATAGTGGATCCACCCGATGATGCGGCGCGGAACCAGAAGATGCGCTCGCGCCCGTTCGCGGTGCCGCAGCTGCTCATGGAATAGGTGCCGGCGGCAGCATCGAAGGCTGCGGTGTAGGCCGTGCCGCACAACACACGTGGGGCAGCTGTGCAAGGCAGGATGTAGGGTGACGGGGGCGCGCAACTGACACAACGCCACACCGGCTTGTAGGTGGGACCTGTTGAAGAGGTGGTGCAGCCGGGCATGCGAAGCACGAGCTTCACGTTGGCAGTGGCTGTGGCGGCCCAACGGATCTTCGGGAACGCGCCGCATCCATCGTTCGAATAGCAGAGGACGGTATTGTTCGCGTCAATCAGGGTGGCATTCACATCCTCCGGCGCGTAAGGCAGGACCGCACCATCCACTGGGCAGAATGACCATTCATAGGTCTGGCCGGCGACCACGGTGAACGACAGGAAGTTGTTCCCGGTCGCAAGCTGCATGCCAGCAGTGCGGTTGAAGTAGTTCAGGGAAGTACCTCCGATCGGTGTGCCATAGAGCACACTATTCGTGCATCCTCCGCTGACGCATTGACCCGTCTGAGGCAGCGCGTTGAGTGGAAGGAACAGTAAGATAAGCATGAACGGGACCAGGTACTTCACACCCCTGGCCGAGCGTGGACCACATGATCCGAAGCGTAGCTGGCACATGAGCACAAGACTATCCGGGTGAGGGTGGCTGCACCACCCCATGTTCGTGGAGGGTTGCCTGTAACAGTCGCTGCCGCCTCTACTTTCATGGGGTGGGCCTGTACCGCTGTTCGTAGCTCCTTTGCGGTCATGAAGCACGCTACACCCCTCCTTCGCTTTCTCGGAACAGTCATCCTGACCCACGCTGCGTTCAACGCCACGGCCCAGACCATCAGCGCTGGCGGTCAGCACTCCCTGGCCGTTTGCTTCGATGGCACGGCCATGGCCGGTGGCAACAACGGCAACGGACAGTTCGGCAATGGAACGCAGACCGGGTCCTTTACGCTCACCCCGATCAGTGGTCTCACTGGTGTCCAGGCCGTGGCCAGCGGCGGTTCGCACTCGCTGGTCCTTGATGACCAAGGCATCCTCTGGGCCATGGGCCGCGGCGATAACGGACAGATCGGGAACGGCAGCGCAGCGAACCAACAGGTTCCTTTCGCCGCTTTCGACAGCACCGTGGCGATCGCTGTATCCAACGGTTCCTCTTATGCACTGAAGGTGGACGGCACCGTTTGGGGCTGGGGGTATAACTACTACGGTCAGCTGGGCATCGGCGCAGGAGGGGATATGTGGGCCCCGGTTCAAACCCTCAACCTCACGGATGCCATCGCGATCTCAGCAGGTGGGAATTCCGCCATGGCCTTGCGCGCCAATGGCACGGTGGTGGCCTGGGGCTACAACGCGTATGGCCAGCTCGGCACGGGCAACACGAACGGCACGGCGATCCCGCTTCCTGTCGTGGGCCTTACCGATGTGGTGGCCATCGCAAGCGGAACGGAGGTCGCCATGGCGTTGAAGAGCGATGGTACCGTATGGACCTGGGGGCGCAATGATGGTGGACAACTGGGTATCGGAACCACCACCAATTCCGATGTCCCGGTCCAGGTACTGGGGCTTTCTGACGTGGTGAGCATCTCGGCGGGCGACTTGAACTTCGCCGCGGTACGGAGCGATAGCACAGTGTGGACATGGGGCAGCGCGGCAGGCACCACGGCCACCCAAGTGACAGGCATCGACCAGGTCATCGAGGTCAGCGTCAACCAGCACTGGTGGGCCCTTCGGGCCGATGCAACGCTTTGGACCTGGGGTTCGAACATCAACGGCCAGCAGGGTACCGGCGATCAATGGCCGCGATCCGCACCCGTGGAGGTCATCGGCAATTGCGACCTGAACGCATCTATCGGCACGTTGGAGGCCAGCATTCCCTTGGTCGCCTTCCCGAACCCGATGACGGATCGCTGCGTGATCCAAATGCCTGCCTCTGCACAGCAATATGCCGTCCACGATGCCATAGGACGCTTACTCCGGTCCGGACAGGTGAATGGCAGCACCCTTGAGCTGGTGCGGGGTGACCTGGCACCCGGGGTACATACCCTGATCGTCGCGGGCGGGGCATGGCAGCAGGTGACGCGGTTGGTGGTGCAGTGACCCGGTCGCTTCCTCCATGTGTGGAACGATCGGCGCGTAATATCCACGTCCAGACTTGTGTTCTCGGCAGGAAGCGTGCTCGTTGCGATCGATCATCGAGAACTTCGGCGCACCCCTACCCGTGAAAGAACACGGATAGGGTACCCGTGTAATGACACATGGCGCGGCGATGGAACGGCTCGGATCTTTGTGCCGCACCGCGATCACTTGATCGCCGTAGCTGAGTTAGCGAAGGCGAGGAGCGAAGCCAAGTTCCCAAGAACCTGCCGCGCTGTCCCACGTCCTGATCAGGCCTTGAAAACCAGCCTCAATGACTGCGTGTTCCAATACAGCCCTTCGACCAGACGCGTTGGAGCCACCACGCCCGGCTCGACAGGAAGCGCACGAGGCTGCCATGAGCCGCAGACCTCAACACCCATCTGGAACGTGGCGACCCGGAACTCAACCCCACCACCAAGGTCCCAACGCAACGCGATCCGTTGGGCTGCCGGGTCCGTGGCGAGATCGCATCCTATCATGGGACCAAGCCCCATGTATGCGCGGGCTCCACCGGGCAACTTACCTCCGACCAAAAGCTGTGCGCTCAACGCTGCTTCCGTCCGCTCAAGTGGCACTTCTCCTGCCCGACCATCGGGATACGCGTAGTTCAGGTTGCCATTCAACAATAGAAGGGTCGGGAGTACGCGCACTGAAAGAGGACCCTTCACCTCATGCTCCCACAATACCCCCAAGCTGAACCCGGCCTGTGGTGAGTCAAGGAAGTCCGGAATGCTGTCCGCATAGGTTGCTGGCAGGTCACTCACATCGGGCCATTCCGGGTTGGCATAACAAAGCGCCGGACTGAAGAAGAACCCGAAGGTGTGGACAGGTGCTGAAGCGGCGTGGTCGTCCTGGCCGAACAACTGAACAGGTGGAATGACCGCGGCGAAGACCCATGCAAGTAAGAAGGGCTTGTGCTCACCAGCGATCAATGACGGCATGTGCGTGAAGGCGCAGGAACAACTCCTGAAGTCCCCGGATCATTGTTCACGCTCCTGCCATATCAGGCGATCGGTGGACGCAGGGCGAGGGTCCGGTCGAGGGCGTTCTTCTTGGCCATGCGTTGGTCGCCGGAGCTGTGGGAGCGGAGGCGAGGAGCGAAGGTAGGAGCCCCCGCGGCCACGGCCATACGGCCTTGGGGCCCCTACAGCGCCTTCCCGAACCGATAGCTGCAGCCCATCAGCAGGCTCACTGCGTTCGTGCGGATGCTGCCATCATCCACCACCGGCAGCGCGCTGATGTTGGTGAGGCCCTTGTCGTAGCGGACCTCGGCGTTGAGCCACAGGTTGCCGCCGAGCGACCAGGCCGCACCCGCGCTGGCGCTGAGGCCGAAGTCCCACGGCTCAAGGTCGTCGGTGCGGTCATTGGTGCCACCCTCCAGCCCTTCACCGCTCCATCGCTCCTGCGCCTGCAGCAGCATGCCGGCATACGGGCCCAGCCCGATGGAGAAGCGGGTCGCCTGGCCGAAGGCATACCGCGCCATCAGCGGGAAGGTGAGGAAGTCCGTGGTGTAGGCCACATCGGCAGTACCCGTGGGCGTGCCGTTCACATCGGTGAAGAGCACCTCATCACGGACGCCCTTGCGCTGGTAGCCGGCGCCGAGGCGGATGCTGAACCGCTCCGACAGGTCATACTGCAACGTAAGGCCAGCGGCTGGCGCGAGGAGTGCATCGGTCTGGTCAACGGAACGGTTCCCGCGCAGCGAGGTAAGGCCAGGCCCGACCTGCGCACCGAGCTCGAAGCGGGGTTGTTGGGCGATGGCCGTGGTCAAGCAGGTCATCAGCACCAGGGGAAGGCCTATCGTACGCATGGGCAGTACACGTTCAATGCCGTGATGAACGACGGGACCGGTGCTTTGGTATACGGCCCGCACCTTCCACGCAACACCCTGCCCCCCGTCTCGACAACATCGCATGCCTAGCCGCATCATTCCGTCCGCTGCTCCGTGGTGCCATCACCTGCACGCTGCACTACGTGAAAAAGACGTGCCCCTCACCCGTGAATAAGACGTTGGACACGGCCTGTTCAGCACGGGAGCTTTGTACCCGAGGCAAGCGCCATGCAACATCAGGCCCCACGCACCGGTCACAAGCGGAACAAGATCTCCTCCATCCTGTGGTGGGTGGCGCTGATCGTGTGCCTCAGCTGCCTGCTTGGACTGAACACGCTGTTGGACCCTTGACCATTCCGGGGTGGCAGGTCGATACCGGAGCAGTAAGACCTCCCCCGTTCAGAGGCCCGGCGGTACTTGTTACCGACCGGGTCTCGCTTCTTGGGGCCGCGTTGATCAGGATGATCGGGGCGTACCGGCATCCCTGCACAGAGCGGGGTGCAGGCGGAACGCCCCTGTCCTGTTTCAAGCCTCGGCCGGCGCGGCGCTCCACCCCACCACATCCCCGGCCCGGAAGGGCACCAGCTCCTCGCCGTCGAAGGGAAAGGTGGCGGGCACAGGCACCTCACGCCGGGTGAGCGTGATGCGATCGGTGTTGCGCGGCAGCTTGTAATGGTCCGGGCCGTGGAAGCTCGCGAAGGCCTCCAGCTTGTCGAGCGCCCCTGCGCGGTCGAAGACCTCGGCGTACAGCGCGATGGCCGCATGCGCGGTGTACACGCCTGCACAGCCGCAGGCCGTCTCCTTCGTGGGCCGGGCATGGGGCGCACTGTCGGTGCCCAGGAAGTACTTGGGGTTGCCGCTGATGGCCGCCGCGAGGAGCGCCTCGCGGTGCGTGCCGCGCTTCAGGATGGGCAGGCAGTACAGGTGCGGGCGGATGCCACCGGCCAGCATGTCGTTGCGGTCCAGCAACAGGTGGTGCGCGGTGATGGTCGCCGCCACCTTGGGCGAGGCGTCCGCCACGAACTGCGCGGCATCGCGCGTGGTGATGTGCTCCAGCACGATGCGTAATTCGGGGAAGCGCTGGATGATCGGCGCGAGGTGCCGGTCCAGGAAGACCTTCTCCCGGTCGAAGATGTCGATGTGCGCATCGGTGACCTCCCCGTGGATCAGCAGCGGGATGTCGTGCCGCTGCATGGCCTCCAGCGCCGGGTAGCAGAGCTCCAGCGAGGTGACACCGGAGTCGGAGTTGGTGGTGGCACCGGCGGGGTAGAGCTTCACGGCGGTGACCGCACCCGTCTCCTTGGCCAGAGCGATCTCAGCTGGCGAGGTGCGGTCGGTGAGGTACAGCGTCATCAACGGCTGGAACGCGCTGCCTGCGGGTACGGCGGCCATGATGCGTTCGCGGTACGCGATGGCGTCCTTCACGGTGGTGACGGGCGGCTTCAGGTTGGGCATGACGATGGCCCGGCCGTTGATGCGCGCGGCGTGGGGCACCGTGGTGGCCAGCGCTCCGCCGTCGCGGAGGTGGATGTGCCAGTCGTCGGGGCGGGTGATGGTGATGCGGTCCATGGGGTCGGTGGGGAGCGCCGGTGAAGGCCCTTAGTCGATGCTGAAGTAGTCCGCGCTCTGGTAGTGCCCGTCGGCCTCCTTCTGCAGCTGCATCAGGATGTCGTTGGCCAGGCTGCTGGCGCCGAAGCGGAACCAGTGCGGATCGAGCCACTCGGGACCGAGCTCTTCCTTCACCATCATCAAATAGTGGAGCGCCTGCTTGCTGGTGCGGATGCCGCCGGCGGGCTTCATGGCGATCATCCGCCCGGTGCGCAGGTAATGGTCGCGGATGGCGTGCAGCATCACGAGCGTCACCTCCATGGTGGCGGCCGGGTTGATCTTGCCGGTGCTGGTCTTGATGAAGTCGGCGCCGGCGGCGATGGCGATGTCGCTGGCCAGGCGCACCTTGTCGTAGGTGCCAAGCTCGCCGGTCTCCA
>JBEICT010000163.1:0-7750 GCA_040383865.1 Flavobacteriales bacterium
ATCCAAGAAAAGCGGCCGTGTTGCCCACATGGGTGAAGAGCAAAACGCCTCCTTGTCTAGGAAGCCCGTGATTGAGTCAACGATTCCAATGTCCACATTCGTTCGAACGGTGCTGGCTATTGCCACCCCTTGCTGCCCCTTCCCTTTTCGCTCTTGGGAAATCCTGTCACGCAATGATCCAAGCTTCAGCTGAAGAGCGTCCGTCTCCTCACCTCGGCGATTCGATTCGTAATCGCTCTGTGAAATCATCACCAACGGGATTGCTTCATCTCCACCTGATTGATTAGCAAGGCGAACGAAATGAATGAACCTCGAAACCCCCTGGATCATGCCCTGGTTCACCAACTTCTTGGCAGGCTCATCGAAGGTGATGTGGCCGCGGTCGCGGAGGAACTTGGTCCAGAAGCGGAAGTAGAGCAGGTGGCCGGTGGCATGCTCGCTGCCGCCCACGTAGAGGTCCACCTGCTGCCAGTAGTTGATGGCCTCGGGTGATGCGAAGCGACCCTCGTTGTGCGGGTCCATGTAGCGCAGGAAGTACCAGCTGCTGCCGGCCCAGCCGGGCATGGTGGTCGTTTCCAGCGGATGGCCGTTGTAGCTCCAGTCCTTGGCGCGGGCCAATGGGGGTTCGCCGTCCTCGGTGGGCAGGAACTTGTCCACCTCGGGCAGCTTCAGCGGCAGCTCGCTCTCGGGCAGCGGGTACGGGATGCCGTCCTGGTAGTAGATGGGGATCGGTTCGCCCCAGTAGCGCTGGCGCCCGAAGGCGGCATCGCGCAGGCGGAAGTTGATCTTGCCCTCGCCGGCACCCAGCTTCTCCAGCTCCTGGATGGCGCGGGTGATGGCCTGCGGCACTTTCAGTCCGTTGAGGAAACCTTCGCTGCAGACAATTGCGTCCTTGCGCTCGTCGGCCTCCTTCTCAACGTCGGCGCCCTCGGTCACCGCGATGATGGGCAGGCCGAAGTGCTTCGCGAAGCGCCAGTCGCGCTGGTCGCCGCCGGGCACGGCCATCACGGCGCCGGTACCATAGCCGGCCAGCACGTAATCGCCCACCCACACGGGCACCTCGGCACCGGTGAAGGGGTGCTTGGCGTAGCTGCCGGTGAACACACCGCTCACCTTGTCCACTTCGGCCTGGCGCTCGCGCTCGCTGCGGTTCTTGGCGCTGTTCACGTAGGCCTCCACCTCGGCCTGGCGATCGGGCGTGGTGAACTTGCCCACCAGCACATGCTCCGGAGCGAGGGTGATGAAGCTGACGCCGAAGAGCGTATCGGGGCGCGTGGTGAAGACCTCGATGAAGTCCTCACCGATGGGGAAGCGTACGGTGGCGCCTTCGCTCCGGCCGATCCAGTTGCGCTGGGCCTCTTTGATGCTCTCGCTCCAGTCCAGTGCGTCAAGCCCGTCGAGCAGGCGCTGGGCGTAGGCGGTGATGCGCAGGCTCCACTGCTTCATGCGCTTGCGCTCCACGGGGTGGCCACCGCGTTCGCTCACACCGTCCTTCACTTCGTCGTTGGCGAGCACGGTGCCCAGGGCGGGGCACCAGTTCACCCAGGCATCGCTGAGGTAGGCCAGGCGGAAGCGTTGCAGCACCAGCTGCTTGGTGCGCTCATCGAAGCCGTTCCATTCCACGGCGGTGAACTCACCCACAAAGGCCTCCACATCACCGGTGAGCACGCTGGCATCCTGGCCCATGCACCCTTGTGCCTCGAACCGTGTGATGAGCTCGCTGATAGGACGTGCCTTGTCGGCGGTGGCGTCGTACCAGCTGTCGAACAGCTGCAGGAAGATCCATTGCGTCCACTTGTAGTAGGCCGGATCGCTGGTGCGCACCTCGCGGTCCCAGTCGAAGCTGAAGCCGATGCGGTCCAACTGTTCGCGGTAGCGGGCAAGGTTGATCTCGGTGGTCTTCGCGGGGTGCTGGCCGGTCTGGATGGCGTACTGCTCGGCGGGCAGGCCGAAGCTATCGTAGCCCATGGGGTGCAGCACGTTGAAGCCGCTGTGCCGCTTGTAGCGGGCCACAATGTCGCTGGCGATGTAGCCGAGCGGGTGCCCCACGTGCAGGCCGGCACCGCTGGGGTAGGGGAACATGTCGAGCGCATAGTACTTGGGCCTGGACGGATCGTTGGCCACCCGGTAGGTGCCGCGCTTGCGCCACTCCTCCTGCCACTTCTGCTCGATGTTCGTATGGTCGTACTGCATGTTCCTTGGCTACTGAGCGCGAAGGTAGAAGAGCGTGCCGAGCACGGAGCAGTTGCAGGACTCGCCCCTACATTTGCCCGCCATGGGAGTAGACCGCCACTACAAGGCCCGCACCCGCACCGCCAGTGTGAGCACGGTGATCGGCATCGCACTGGTGCTGTTCATGCTGGGCGTGCTGGGTTTCCTGGTGCTGAACGCGCAGGCGCTGGAGCGCTACTTCAGGGAGAACGTGCGTGTGGAATTGTTCCTGAAGCGCGACCTGAAGGAGGTGGACGTATTGCAGTTCC
This sequence comes from Flavobacteriales bacterium, assembly GCA_040383865.1. Lineage (GTDB taxonomy): Bacteria > Bacteroidota > Bacteroidia > Flavobacteriales_F > PHOS-HE28 > PHOS-HE28. The sequence goes on from JBEICT010000163.1 coordinate 2,481, forward strand.
GCAAGGAGATGGACACCGAGCCCTTCACCAAGGAGACCCGCTACGTGACCGCCGAAGAGGCCGCCGATCGTTTGAAGCAGGACCTCGGCGAGGATTTCCTGGGCGTGCTGGGCAGCAACCCCCTGCCGGCGTCGGTGGAGCTGGACCTGGACGCGCGTTATGCCCGGCCCGACAGCCTGAAGTGGATCGTGGAGCACATGAAGCAGGACCGCCGCGTGGAGGAAGTGGCGTACAACGCCGCCGTGGTGGAGAACATTGATGCCAACATGGGCAAGCTCACGCTGATCGTGCTCGGTTTCACGGCGCTGCTGCTCATCATCGCCATTGCGCTCATCAACAACACCATCCGGCTGGCCATCTACAGCAAGCGCTTCCTGATCCGCACCATGCACCTGGTGGGGGCCACGCAGTGGTTCATCAAACGCCCCTTCATGGGGCAGAGCCTGTGGCAGGGGCTGCTGGGCGGCGTGCTCGCCATCGGTCTGTTGGTGGGCCTGCTGCAATTGGCCCAACGCTACATGCCCGACCTGCTGGCCTTCACCGATGCGTTCCGGCTGGGACTGCTCTTTGTGGGGGTGCTGGCGCTGGGCCTGCTGATCTCACTGGCGTCCACTTGGTTCGCCGTGGGCCGCTACCTTCGCATGAATTCCGAGGACCTACACTGGAGCTGATGGCCAAGCAGAACCACTTCAACGACCTGCCCTTCACCGGCACCAATTACAAGCTGTTGCTCATCGGCCTGGCCGTGGTGGTGGTGGGTTTCCTGCTGATGGCCGGAGGCGGCAACGGCGACCCCAACGCCTTCGATGAGAGCGCGATCTTCAGTCCCCGCCGGATCACCGTGGCACCCATCGTGGTGCTGGCCGGTTACCTGTTCATCGCCTTCGCCATCCTGAAGCGCGACAAGGGCAACGGGGCGCAATGACCCTTCTGCAGGCCATCATCCTCGCGGTCATCGAGGGCATCACCGAGTACCTGCCGGTCTCGAGCACCGGCCACATGATCATCGGGTCCACCATCATGGGGATCCAGCAGGACGAGTTCGTGAAGCTGTTCACCGTGGCCATCCAGTTCGGGGCCATCCTGTCGGTGATCGCGCTCTACTGGAAACGCTTCTTCCAGAGCATCGACTTCTACACCAAGCTCTTCGTGGGCTTCCTGCCCGCTGTCATTTTCGGCCTGCTCTTCAAGGACCAGGTGGACCTGCTGCTGGAGAACGTGCTGGTGGTGGGCATCATGCTCTTCGTGGGCGGTATCGTGTTCCTGTTCATCGACCGTTGGGCGCCCGGTGGCACGGAGACCGGCGAACAGCCCATGACCTACGGCAAGGCCGCCATCATCGGCGTTTGGCAATGCCTGGCCATGGTTCCCGGCGTGTCGCGCTCGGCGGCCACCATCATTGGCGGCATGACGCAGGGCCTCACCCGCAAGCACGCGGCCGAATTCAGCTTCTTCCTGGCGGTACCCACCATGTTCGGAGCCACTGTGAAGAGCATTTACGACTACCTGAAGGACGGCGGCGAGCTCACCAGCGAACACCTGCAGCTCTTCGCCGTGGGGAACGTGGTGGCCTTCGTGGTGGCCATCATCGCCATCCGGTCCTTCATCGCCTTCCTCAGCCAGCACGGCTTCAAGGCCTTCGGGTGGTACCGTATCGTGGTGGGCGGCACCATCATCGCACTGTATCTGTTGGACGTGCCCATGCAGATGCTTTGAGCAATACCGGACCGGGCATGACGGCGGAAGAAGGCATCACCAGCGCGGACCATGTGTTCACTCCCGACGAAGGGGGACTGATCCTCGTGGACAAGCCGCTGACCTGGACCAGCTTCGACTGCGTGAACAAGATCCGCGGGGCCATGCGCAGTGTGGTGGGCCGCCGCAACTTCAAGGTGGGCCACGCCGGCACCCTGGACCCCTTGGCCAGCGGGCTGCTGATCATGGCCTACGGACCGCGCACCAAGCAGCTGCCCACCCTCACCGGGTTGGAAAAGGTGTACACCGGCACCATCACCCTGGGCTCAATAACGCCTAGCTACGACCTGGAGACCACGCCCGTTCCCCACGGCCCGTGGGAACACCTGGACGAGGCGGCCATCCACGGGGCGTTCGCACAGTTCCACGGCGAGGTGATGCAACGGCCGCCGATCTATTCCGCCAAGCGCTTTGAAGGCGAACGGGCCTACTGGCTGGCGCGCGATGAGGAACGCGCCCACTTGGTGGACATGCCGCCGTTGAGGGTGCTGATCTCCGCGCTGGAAGTGACGGCCATCCGTGGCGCCGAGGTGGACTTCGAAGTGCACGTGAGCAAGGGCACCTACATCCGCAGCCTGGCGCACGATATCGGGCAGGTGCTGGGCAGCGGTGCCCACCTGAGCGCCTTGCGCCGCACCGCCATCGGCCCCTACCGGGTGGAGGATGCCGACAGCCCGCTGGCATGGGCACAGCGCATTGCGCCCCGGCCCGACCAAGGCTGAAAAAAGGGCGACGAGCAGGCGGTCCCAGCCGTCCAAAAACCCTTGACCGGGAAGGTGATGCTGCCCTTTGACGTTCGCTTAACGATCACGCTATCTTCGGCCCCCATTTTACTCGGACCGGGCCCGTAAGCCCGCACAGCACACATGAAACTTACCGCATTCAAGTTCGACCTCCCGAAGGAGCAGATCGCCCTCTACCCCACCAAGGACCGCGATGGTAGCAAACTGATGGTGCTGGACCGCAAGACGGGCAAGATCGAGCACAAGAAGTTCAAGAACGTCCTCGATTACTTCAACGAAGGGGACACCTTCATCCTGAACAACACCAAGGTGTTCCCCGCGCGGATGTGGGGCAACAAGGAGAAGACCGGCGCCAAGATCGAGGTGTTCATGCTGCGCGAACTGAACCGCGACAGCCTGCTGTGGGACGTGATCGTGGACCCGGCCCGCAAGATCCGGATCGGCAACAAGCTGTACTTCGGCAAGGACGATGAGCTGGTCGCCGAGGTGATCGACAACACCACCAGCCGTGGCCGCACGCTGCGCTTCCTCTTCGACGGCACTTACGAGGAGTTCAAGCAGACCATCACCGAGATGGGTGAAACGCCGCTGCCCCGCTACATCAAGCGGGAGACCGAGCCCAGCGACGCCGAGCGCTACCAGACCATTTACGCCAAGGAGGAAGGCGCCGTGGCCGCCCCCCACCGCCGGCCTGCACTTCAGCCGCGAGCTGATGAAGCGCATGGAGCTGAAGGGCATCAACTTCGCCGAAGTGACCCTGCACGTGGGACTGGGCAGCTTCCGCCCCGTGGAGGTGGAAGACCTCACCAAGCACAAGATGGACAGCGAGCAGGCCATCATTACCAAGGAGGCCTGCGACATTGTGAACCGCGCCAAGGACACCAAGAAGCGCGTGTGCTGCGTGGGTACCACCACCATGCGTGCCATTGAGAGCAGCGTGAGCACGGAGAACCACATGAAGCCGTTCAACGGGTGGACGAACAAGTTCATCTCCCCGCCGCACGACTTCAGCATTGCCGACAGCATGATCACCAACTTCCACATGCCCGAGAGCACCTTGCTGATGCAGGTGGCCGCCTTCGGTGGATATGAGCATGTGTGGGAGGCCTACAAGGTGGCCATCAAGGACAAGTACCGCTTCTTCAGTTATGGGGATGCGATGCTGATCATCTGAACCCTCAGGCCTGCTTGGTGGGGCTTGCACCCACAGCACCTTAGGTCGACCCAGTGGGTCGACGCTACGGGTGCTGTTCAGGAACCGGGTCTGCGTCGATACCTAATTTGCGGGCCATGCAACGCACCACCATCATCGTGGCCGGCGGCTCCGGCAAACGCATGGGGGCCGCTGTGCCCAAACAATTCCTGCCGCTGAGGGGGCGTCCGCTGCTGATGTGGACCTTGGAGGCCTTCCACCGCTTCGACCCGGCGATGCAGCTGGTGGTGGTGCTGCCCAAGGACCACCACGGCACCTGGCAGGACCTCTGCGATGAGCACCGCTTCGCGTTGCCCCACACGTTGGTGAGCGGCGGGGCCGAGCGCTTCCACAGCACCTTGGAAGGACTGAAGGCCGTGACCCACGAAGGACTGGTGGCCGTGCATGATGGCGTGCGGCCGCTGGTGAGCGCAGCGCTGATCGCCCGCTGCTTCGCGGCCGCCGAAGAACATGGTGCGGCCATTCCCGTGGTGCCCATCGCCTCGTCCGTGCGCGAGCTCACAGAGGAAGGCTCCCAGGCCATCGATCGCAGCCGCCTGCGCGCCGTGCAGACCCCCCAGTGCTTCCGCGTGCCGCTGTTGCGCCGGGCCTTCGAGCTGCCTTACGACCCAGCCTTCACCGACGAGGCCACGCTGGTGGAACGCCTCGGTGTGGACGTGCACCTGGTGGAAGGCGAAGAGCACAACATCAAGGTGACCACGCCCTTTGACCTGAAGGTGGCGGAAGTGGTGGTGGGGTGAGCATTCCAATGAAGTCCTCGATCAACCGCCGAACACTAGCACTGATCCAGTCCGCGCAGGATCTGTTGCCTGAGGATGAATTCCTGCGCCTGATGGAATACGTTGAATTCAATGAACATGGGTTGGCCTTGGAGCATCTGTGCGATATCCTGTTCGAACTCGGTCTGCCCTGTCCTTCCGAGATGCTTGGGCAGATAAAGCAGGTTGGTCTTGCAAGGAATATGGAGCCTTCGATCTGGGCGAAACTTGAGGCGGGACGTGACCGGTAGCGCACGGACAAACATCTTGTTCATCGACAAGTAGGATCCAGAACAGACTATCCCCGGATCCATCATCGTTTCAACGACCTATGCACTTCCTCCTCTCCAACGCGTGGTTCCTTTTGGGCCTTGGTGCGTGGCAAGTAGTAGTGGTGTTCACGCCCATCTCGCTCTATAGCTTCTGGACCGATGTCGTGGTGTTCTTCGCGGGCTTGATCTGGATGGTTTACCAGGCACTTTCCGATCGTTTCCGCCCCACCTGGCTTAACGCAATGGGTCCCGCGTTGCTTGGCCTGCTCCTTGCCCTTCCGATCATCCTCACCGCTTCCCTGGGAGGCTTTTTCTTCACTCTTTCATTCGCAGGGACCAAGGCTGTTCCTCAGGAGGAAAAGCTGCAAGGAATGCTCCTCGTGAACCAGTATTTCCGGCCAGAAGGGGCGACTGGCTGTGGCTATGGCGCGCTTACGACCGCCAAGGCCTTCGTGCTGTTCCCGATCATCGAATACCGAACGGTGTATGAGCCCTGCGTACACGATGACTTCGGCTGCTTCATAGCCAA
>JBEICT010000164.1:0-7747 GCA_040383865.1 Flavobacteriales bacterium
CACCATCAAGGTGCTGTTCAACCTGCTGGTGCTGCGCAGCATGCTGAAGGAAGACCCGAAGAAACTGACGCCCCTCTCACGCGTGCCGTTCTTCCTGGACGAGGTACACTCACTGGACGCCATCAACCGCAAGGCCGTGCTGAGCATGGCCAGGGACCTCGGCTTCATGGCCATCACCGCAGCACCGGAACCCGTGAGCGAAGTGGATGCCCTCTACTTCCTGCGTCCGGTGAACGGTCGCCTGGTGGTGCGCAACGAACTGCGTGTGGGCGTGAAGTTCGACGAGGTGGTGGTGGAGGCCTGAAGCACCGATCCCCTTACGCAGAACGGCCGCGCCTCCAGGAGCGCGGCCGTTCTGTTCACGGGACCACGGACCGATACCTGAACAAGCTCATTTCCTGGTGCGTCCGGAATTGCGAACTTTCCGGCATGGGGTTGAAAAGCCGGCTTGTGCGTGCCCTGCGATCGGAGGCCCTGCAGCCGTTCTGGGAAAGACTGGCCCGGATGGCGCGCGTGGGCATGAACCACTACGGCGGTGCGGACCACCGGCATAGTGGCGAGGACCATGTGCTCCGCTTCGTTGCCCGACATGCCGACCCCGGGCATGGAGCACAGGTGATCGATGTGGGCGCGCATGAAGGCCATTACACGGCGATGGCCCTCCGTATCCTGGGCGAGCGGGTGCGGGTGGATTGCTTTGGGCCTTCGAGCACCGCACGCCCCAAGCTGTTGAGCCTGCTGTCCAGCGAACTATCCACCGGGCGTGTGCGGGCATTCGATCAGGCGTTGGGTGATGCCGACGGAACGGTGAACCTGTATTCACCCAAGCCAGGATCAAGCTTCGCATCGCTCTATCCGTTCGACCCGGAGACCAGGGCCCAAAAATTGCCCGGCGAGCAGGAGACCATCAACATGACCACCTTGGACGCCCATGCAGACCGGCATGGGATCGACCGTATCCTGCTCCTGAAGATCGATGTGGAAGGCCACGAACTGCACGTATTGCGCGGTGCCAAAAGCCTGCTCGAGCGCAGGGCGATCCAATTCATCCAGTTCGAGTTCGGCGAGGCCGACATCGATTCGCGCACCTTCTTCCACGACTTCTTCCATCTCCTACACCCCACCCACGAACTTCACCGGGTGCTGCCTCGCGGACTGCATCGCATCGATGCCTATGCGCCCGACCTGGAGGTATTCCGTGTGACCAACTACCTGGCCGTTCTGCGTTCCTGAACCTCACCGGCACACGCGTGTACTGTACAGGCAAGACCACCCATTCACTGATAAAGAGCCCCATGCGACCGCTCCACTTGTTGATCATTACGGCCCTGCTTCCCTTCACCGTACACGCCGCCGAGGGTGAACGCTCCATCACCAGCAAGATCGTTGATGCCAAGGTGTTCCTGAGCGGAGCGCAAGTGGCGCGCACAGCGAGCGCCATGGTCCCAGCAGGCACCAGCTTGTTCGTATTCACAGGGCTGGCCCAGGGAGTGGACCCACAGAGCATACAAGTGACAGGTAAGGGTGGCTACACGATCATGAGCGTGAACCACCGTATGAACTACCTGACCGAAAGCCCCAAGAAGAAGGAGATCGAGGAGTTGAAAGCCCAGATCAAGAGGCTTGAGCACAACTACAATATCGAGAACGGCGTGCAACAGGTGTGGGTGAACGAAGAGCAACTCCTGCTGAAGAACAGCGCTGTGGGCGGACAGCAGAACGGATTGACCGCGACACAACTTCAAGCAGTGAATGATTATGTGCGCGAGCGTATGAAGGCAATGAAAGTGGGCTGGCTCGAGCAGGAAGAGAAGAAGCAGGTGATACATGCCGAAGCAGAGAAGTTACGCCAGCAATTGAGCAGCCTACAGGCACAGGCACCACGCCCCACCAGTGAAGTGGTGGTGGAGATCGCGAGCGATGTGGAAGTGAACGCCTCCTTCACGCTCACTTATTTCGTTGGCAATGCAGGTTGGACACCCGCCTACGACCTGCGCGCCAAGAGCGTGGGCCAACCCATCGAACTGCTGATGAAGGCGCAGGTGACCAACAACACCGGCGAGGATTGGAGCAAGGTGAACCTGAGCCTGAGCAGTGGCAACCCCACATTGGGCGGTGTGATGCCCGGCCTCAACCCGTGGACACTGTTCATTCCACGCCCGCAATACCTGCAGCAAGTGACCATCAGTAGTCGTTCTCGGAAGGCTGACGCTGCGCCTAGCGTGGCCTCTGGAGGAGTTGCGATGGATGATGAAAAGTACGAGGAGCGAGCGGCTAATACCACCGTTGCAAACACAGTGGCCTATCGCACCACCACCGTGGAGTTCGTGATCGAAACGCCGTTCACCGTACCGAGCGATGGCGTGCCGCACATGGTGGGTGTGAAGAGCCACAGCATTCCCGCCACGTTCAAGCATTACGCCACACCGAAGCTGGACAAGGACGCCTTCCTGTATGCGCGAACCACCGGTTGGGAGGACCTCAACCTGCTGCCCGGCCAGGCCAATGTGTTCTTCGAGGGCACCTTCGTGGGCGAGAGCTACCTGCAGCTGGACATCCCGCGAGATACGCTCGACATCAGCCTCGGCCGCGACAAGGGTGTGGTGGTGGAACGCGTGAAACGCAAGACCACCGACCAGAAGGCCGTGGTGGGCGGCAAGCGGACCGTGACCATCGGATGGGACCTCACCGTGCGCAACACCAAGGGCACCGCCATCGAGCTGGAAGTGCGCGACCAGTATCCACTAAGCCCCCAAAGCGAGATCGAAGTGAAGCTCGAGGACCAGGGCGGCGCCGTGGTGGATGAACAGAAGGGGTTCCTAACGTGGAACTTCAGGCTGGAACCGAAGGCCACGAAGAAGCTCGGCTTTGTGTACGTGGTGAAGCATCCGAAGGAAATGCCGGTGGTGCTGGAGTGAGGGACGCTTCACCGAAAGAGCGCTCATGTCATACGAAGGGCGATGCGGATGCCGCATCGCCCTTCACACTTCTGGCGGCTCAAGTTCAGGCCATGCCCACTTGCCGCAGGTGCATCAAGTGGCTCCGCAGTGCGCTGCGCAGGGTGGGGAACTCACGATACTGGATGTTGAACTCGGCACAGACCTGTTTCAGGCGCTTGTTGAGCTCGGGGTAGTGCACGTGGCTGATGCGGGGGAAGAGGTGGTGCTCCACCTGGAAGTTCAGCCCGCCGAAGAGCCAGTTCCAGACCGGGTTCTTCGTGGCGAAGTTCACCGTGGTGGCCACCTGGTGTACCGCCCATTCGTTCTCGATCATCTGTCCATCCGTTTCCGGGTGATGGAAGTCGGTATCCTCCACCACGTGGGCCAGCTGGAACACCACCGCGATCACCAGGCCGGTGACGAAGACCATGACACTGTAGCCGACCAGCGTGGGCACCACGCCGGCGAAGTACATGGGCAGCACCAGGAACACACCGATGTAGAACACCTTCGAGGCCCAGAAGATGATGTGCTCCTTCACGCTCATGGGCTTCATGGGCGTGTTGTCGGCGATCTTGCCCGTGAAGTACTTCTTCAGGTCGTTGAAGAAGATCCAGAAGAGGTAGGTGCTTCCGTAAAGCAGCAGTCCGTACACGTGCTGGAAGCGATGGAACCAGTACTTCTTCTGCCCGGTGTGAACGCGGATGAAGGGCTTGATGTCGATGTCATCGTCCATGCCCTCCACATTGGTGAAGGTGTGGTGGTTCACATTGTGCTTGAGCTTCCAGAGGTACACGTTGCCCCCGAGCACGTTGAGGCTGTGTCCCATGATCTCGTTCACCCATTGCCTGCGGCTGTAGCTGCCATGGGCGCCATCGTGCATCACGTTGAAGCCGATGCTGGCCACCACCACGCCCAACATGGCACACAACGCCAACGAGATCCACACGGAGGCCGGTGTGAAGAACACGAGGACCATGTAGATACCTACGAGCGCGGCGGCGAGGATGGCGGTCTTGGCGTAGAGACGGATGTCGCCGGTCTTGGGAACGTTGTTCTCCTTGAAGTAGGCCTCGGTGACCTCGCGGAGGCGTTGGAAGAAAACGGGAGCGGTCTTGGCGAACGTGGGTTGCGACATGGATCGTATTTCGGAGCGGCACGAAGGTACGGCCTACCCCGGGCCGGCCGATCTGACCTACCTCACACCTTGGTAAGCTATCCTGCACGATCAGGCCTCAACTTACCCCACGATCTAACGATCATTCACGATCGCCGCACGCACGGATCGCGAAGAAGCCACGTTGCACACACATCCCCGAGCACATGATGGACCGCCAGCGCCTGAAGACCCTGTTGATGGGTGGATCCCTGCTGGCTGCGGCCTTCGTGTTGAAATGGTGGTACCGCACGGCCACTGTGGATGACCTCGAGCTGCTTTTGGGACCGGTGGCCCATCTGGTGGCACTGCTTGGCAACACCGCCTTCGTGGAGGTGGCCGGCGAGGGTTACTTCTTCCCGGACCTGAACATGGTGATCGACCGGTCGTGCTCGGGCACGAACTTCATGGTGATCGCCACGGCCACCTTCGCGTTCCTGGTGCTGAAAAGCACGAACGGCGGATGCCTGCGGCCACTGCTGGCGCTACTGATGTTACCTGCAGCCTACACCTTGACCGTGCTGACCAACACCGGTCGCATCCTGAGCATGGTGGCCTTGCAACGCCTCGGCCACACGCCGTCCGCACTGCTGCACGAGGCGCTCGGAGCGGCCGTGTTCCTGATTGCGCTCGTATTGGCCACGCTCCTGCTCGACCGTTCGATCCACCGCACCACCCCTTCGCATGCGTCCCTTCCGTAACCCCATCGGCATCCTGCTTGCCCATGTGCTGCCCGCCGCAGTGCTCGCCCTCCTGTTCGGCGACACCTACCACACCGTCCACGCGCTACTTCCAGCGGAAAGCATTGCGGAGTGGAAGCGCTGCGGCATCCTCTTCGGCAGTGTGGTACTGATGAGCTTGCTGTACGCCCTGGCCCTGTGGCAACGCGAGCGGGACGTCCATTTCGTGTATGGCATCCTGGTGTTCGCGGCGTATGTGCCGCTGCTCTGGTACTTCACGGAACAGTTCAGGGTGCTGGTACCTTGGGATGTGCCCCGCTGGATGGTCGCTGATGACCTTGAGCTACTTCCGTTCCGGCTGTTGGGCATCCCCTTGCTGCACGCCCTGTTCGTGCTGGTGGCGGGCACGTTGCGCGATGAAAGCAAGGGCACGCCCCTGCGTGATCTGCTCATTGCGGCAGGCATTCCCTTGAGCATTTACCTGTTCGTGCAAGTGGTCGAGCCCTGGCGCTTCGACATCGACTTTGAGCGTCATGTATGGGTCGTGGTGCTCGTATGCCTTTGCGTGGCCTTCCTGTTCTTCGTGTTCCGCGGTGCAGCTGCCCTGGTGTTGCGCACCACCACGCGTTCGGTGGACCGAGGGCTCTTCACGCGGATCGGGGTGGCGCTTGTGCTTCCGCTGCTCGGGCTGTTCATCCACAATGTCGGGTTCGGCGGGGTCACCTCGGAAGCGCGCGGCATCTTCGGCAACCTATCGCATTGGGCGTTCTATGCGATCGCCTTGGTGAACGGCACCGTGGTGGTCTGGCCCTCCAGTACCGATCATCGACTCCGCTTCCTACAGTTCATCCTGCGAAGCATCGGCTTCATCTACGTGCTGTACTTCTTCGTGCTTTTCGTGCCCTGGGTGCCGCTCAGTGTCGTCGCCATCATCGCGTTCGGGCTGGGGTTCCTGTTGCTGGCGCCGGTGCTGCTGGTGCTGGTCCAGGGCAAGCAACTGGCGGATGATGCGCGCCACCTGCGTGCCTATCATGGCACGGGCAAGATCGTGGGGGCATTCCTGCTCGCGTTAGGCGTGATACCCGGAGCGATCACAGCGAGCTACCTGCATCACCGCGCGGTGCTGCATGCCGCGCTGGAGCATGTGTACCATACCGACCCGCTGTCGCCAGCTCTCTCGCCGATCGATGCCGATGCCTTGCGCGCGGTCCTGGACCAGGTGGATGCGAACCAGGAGCGTTGGTCGTCGCGGTCGGCCACCCCCTTCCTGACCCCGTATTACAACCGGATCGTTCTGGACAACCTGACCCTTGGGCAACGCAAGCTGGATGAACTACGGCTCATCTTCCACGATGAGCATCCTGCTTATGAAGATGAGTTCCGCAGGGTACCGCCACCCTCGAATGTTCGTCTCGACAGTGCGGTCGCACACAGCCAATTCGATCACGAACAGTCGGTCTGGAGGACCTGGGTGGACCTACGGATGACCAACCTGGGCCCGGCGAACAGTGAGTTCGTAACCCGCTTCCGGTTGCCCGCTGGCGCATGGGTGAGCGACACGTACCTGACCATTGCGGGCGAGCGGGTGCCAGGGATCCTGGCTGAAAAGAAAGCCGCTGAATGGGTGTACCGACAGATCGTGAACGTGCAGCGCGATCCATCGATCCTTCGCTATGTCACACCAGATGAACTGGAATACCGCGTTTTCCCCTTTGTCGAGGAGGAAGTGCGAACGGCGGGTATGGAGGTACTACATCGCGAACCGCTCATGCTGGAGTTGAACGGTATACGGCTCCCGTTGGGCGACACGACCACGACCACCGCGTCCACTGCGATCACAACACCTGATGAGGCCGTGACCTACGTGCCCCAGCGCGTGAAGGCCGGGCTGACCAAGGTGCGTCGCAAGCCCGTGTTCCACCTGGTACTGGATGCCACGGAGCGCTGGCGGGACGAACGGGAGCGGCTGATCCAGGAGGTGGATGCCTTCGTGGCGGAGCATCGGATCGATACCGATAGCATGGTCATTCACCTCTGCGATGCGTACGACACACAAGTGCAATGGAACGCTGAGGGCAAGGAACGATACCGTCACCATGTGGGCCGCGGCGGCTTCTTCAGCGACCGCGTCATGCGCCGGATCCTGGTGGAGAACTGCACCCGACCTTCACCCACGACACCGATCATCGTGCTTGCCACCGGAGGGCCGTCGTATGCCACAGAGAGCTACGGCGTGCTGCTCGATGAGCTGGACGACGTGGCGACCTGCCTCCCCGAGGGCGCCTCGTTCATCGTTCTGGGGCAGGAAGGCAATGGCACGCGTCGTTCGTTCGAGCCACCACATCGCGGCCTGAACAGCAATTGGCTCACCATTGAGGTGCCCGAGGTGCTCGCCTGGCCCGATGCCCGATCGCCTACCGCCTACCTGAAGGACGACAGTGCGGCCAGCATCGTGGTGGACCACGGCCGGATCACCCCCCTGCCCGACCTCCGTGAACGCCATTGGATGGACATGCTCGTGCTGGAAGGCCAGTGGCGCCATTACAGGCTGCGCGGCGAAGGGGCGAAGACCGGATGGCATGGGCTGGTGCGGGGCAGCTTCCAGGCACGAACGCTGTTGCCGCCAACGGCCTGGATCTGTCTGGAGAACGAGTCCCAGCGCGTGGCGCTGATGAAGAAACAACAGGAGACGCTCAGCGCTGACGCCGGGCTGGACGTGGACGAGGAGGCGACGAGCATGAGCGAACCGGGCCTTTGGTGGTTCCTGCTGATCGTGCCCCTGCTGCTTTGGCTTACCAGACGCAGGAGTTGAGCGGTCCTTCGCTATCGGCCCTTGTTGCCCGGGTCTCCATGAGTTCCATGGAACGAACATATGGTATTCATGGATGGTCCGAAGCCCGAGTTTGGATGTGGCTTGTCCGGGTTATCTCATGAGCCATGGTTTCCACGCTTGATGTGATGGAGGTGGATGC
>JBEICT010000165.1:0-7699 GCA_040383865.1 Flavobacteriales bacterium
CGAAGCGGGCTTATTTGGTGCCTCCTTGGCTGAGTGCTTTGCGGGTGCCTTGGGAGCTCTCTTAACTGCGGGCTTGGGTGTGGTCTCCATCGGGAACAGGCAGTGGATCTCGGCATCGATCTTCGAGATGATGCGGCCGAGGTCCTCTGGGTCGGTGTGGAAGCGGTTGTCCTCCACATCGATCACCAGCAACTTGCCCTTGTCGTATGTCTGGATCCACGCCTCATAGCGCTCGTTCAGGCGCTTGAGGTATTCGATGCTGATGGAGTTCTCATATTCCCGGCCCCGCTCGCTGATCTGCTTCACCAGCTTGTCCACTGGCGCCTGCAGGTAGATCAGCAGGTCGGGCGGGGTGATCGCATTGTCCATGTTCTGGAACAACCGGAAGTAGTTCTCGAAATCACGCGTTGTCATCAGTCCCATCGCATGCAGGTTCGGGGCGAAGATGAAGGCGTCCTCGTAGATGGTGCGGTCCTGGATCACATTGCGTCCGCTCTTGCGGATCTCCAGCAACTGCTCAAAACGGCTGTTCAGGAAGAAGATCTGCAGGTTAAAGCTCCACCGCTGCATGTCCTTGTAGAAATCGAACAGGTAGGGGTTGTTGTCCACCGCCTCCTGCAGTTGGTCCCACTTGTAGTGCTTGGCCAGCAGCTGGGTGAGGGTGGTCTTTCCGGAACCGATATTGCCTGCGATCGCGATATGCATGATGGGAACGTTGTCTGTACGCGGACCGCGAAGATATCCGCACCCCGGCACGCGCGGCCTGATGTGGATAAGTCGTGCCCCGCCTCAGGGCTTCGCCATTTCCTGGATGATGATCCGGTCCTGAAGGCGCAGGTAGATGTGGCCTCGCTCCACCCGCGCATCCAGCACAGGGCCGTCGGGCAGTTCCGGCAGGGGAACGTCCAACACTTCGAACGAGCGCATGTCGTAGAGCTGCAATCGGCCGCCCGCAAAGAAGAACAAGGCACGGCCCCGCACTTCGAAGCTATCCGCGTTCTTGATCGGTATCGTCTTCATGTAGGTGCCGAACAGGTCGAACACCAGGATGCCGTTCTGCGGATCGTTCACGTACAGGCGGCTGTCGTGCTCCTGCATGGAGGTGGGCCTCGGCGTGAGCCCGAGCAGTTGGTCCAGGCGTCCGGTATGGGCCAGTTGCCGCATTTGGCGGTCCGTGCGGATCAGCGCCAGCTCCCGTTCATCGAAGAGCCAGAACCCGTTCTGCACGCTCATGCACACCACGGTGACCTGCGGGTACCCTTGGCGGGGCAGTTCGATCACACTGCCCTGCAGGCTCAGTGTGTTGTCAAGCATGGCCAGCACGCCCTGCTCCCTGGAGAACACCAATGGCTTTAACGAATAGAATGCGTCGATGGTACCGATGCGACCGAATGTCTTGGTGCTGTTGGCCAGGCCCCGCTTCCCGTGCTGGTCGTAGATCTCCAGTTCATCGCCGCGTAGCACATACACATTGCCAAGGTCGTCCGTGGTGAAAAGGTCGGCGGCAACTGGGATGACATGGTGTGCCTGTGGGTCCTGCGCCCCAAGGCCGGTCACCAGCAGCAGGGTGGCGATAATGGCCGGGGTCCTCATGTGTTCCCGTGTTGTAACAGGGCCTCCACGAACGTGCGGTCGTTGCTAAGGCGGGGCACTTTGTTCTGTCCGCCCAGCTTGCCACGAGCTTTCATCCAGCCATGGAAGGTTCCTTTCACCACTACATGCACCAATGGTGCACGAAGCGCCATGTCCCCTCGGCGTTTGGCATCATAGTCGGAGTTCAGTTGGCGCATGGTGTTGTCCAGCACTTGCACGAACCGGGCCACATCCGTTGGTGCCCGCTCGAACTCCACCACCCACTCGTGTCCGCCGAGCGCATGTTCGTCCATGTAGATCGGTGCGGCCGTGTACTCGCTCACCAAGGCGCTCGTATCCAGGCAGGCGGCCTCCATGCCCCTGTCGGCATTGTCCACGATCAACTCTTCGCCGAATGCATTGATGTAGCTCTTTGTTCGTCCGCTCACTTGAATGCGATATGGCTTCACGCTGGTGAAGCGCACCGTATCACCCGGCATGTAGCGCCAAAGGCCACCATTGGTACTGATCACCAGGGCGTACTGCTGGCCTGCCTCCACCTCGTGGAGCAGCAGCGTGCGCGGGCTGGGTCGGCCAACTTCGTCGAGCGGGATGAACTCATAGAAGATGCCATAGTCGAGCATCAACAACATATCATCGGCATGGCGGCGGTCCTGCACCGCGAAGAACCCTTCAGAGGCGTTGTAGCTCTCCAGATAGTTCATGGTGGGCGAGGGGATGAGCGCCTCGAACTGTGCGCGGTAGGGCCTGAAGCTCACTCCACCGTGCATGAGCAGTTCAAGGTTGGGCCACACCTCCAGGATGTTCCGTTTGCCGGTGATCTCCAGTATCCGCTTCAGGAGCACAAGGGTCCAGGAGGGCACACCGGCGATGCAGCGCACATCCTCCCGCATGGTCTCTCGCGCCATCTTCTCGATCTTGACCTCCCAATTGTCAAGCAATGCCGTTTCGATCACGGGGGTGCGTCGCACCTCCACCCATATGGGCAGGTTGCGGATGATGATGGCCGATAGGTCGCCGCTGTAGGCGTCGCTGCGCAAGTGTTCGATGTTGCTGCTGCCGCCCACCACCAGGCTCATGCCTTGGTAGAGCTTGCTTTCGGGGAACTGCTGGTAATGCAGGGCGATAAGGTCCTTGCCGCCCTTGTAGTGGCAGCCTTCCAAGGCCTCGCGGCTCACGGGAATGAACTTGCTGCGATCGCTGGTGGTGCCGCTGCTCTTGGCGAACCACCGGATGTCCGTAGGCCATAGCAGGTTCTGTTCCCCTTTGCGGAGGCGGGCCACGTAGTGCTTCACATCCTCGTAGTCCTGCAGCGGAACACGGGCCCGGAACGCATCAGGGTCCTGGATGGTCTCGTACCCGTGCTTGCGACCCCATTCGGTGTACCGTGCCGATTGGATCAGCGAGTGGAACACCTCCAGTTGTGCCATGCCCGGGTTGTCGCGGAACAGTTCGATCTGCTGTAGCCGCTTCTTGATCAGGAAAGAGAAGAGCGCGTTGACGGGCATGGCGGTGGGAGCGCGAAGATGGGGCCGGCTATCTTCAGCCCAAAATACGCACAGCGTATTATGAGCGACGGATCACCTCTTCGCAAGATGTTGGCCGGCCTTGTGGCCCATGAGGGCGCTGAGCGGGTGCATTATGCCTTGCCGCTGGCCGAAGGACCCTTGGAATTGGAGCCGTACATAGGTGGTCCGTTCACCATGCGGGCCACGGGGGTGCTCAGTTGTGTAAGCTGCGGGCGCCGGGTGAAGAAGCTGTTCGGCCAGGGATTCTGCTACCCTTGTCTACAGAACGCCCCGGAGGCCGCCGAATGCATCGTACGGCCCGAGCTATGCCGGGCCCATTTGGGCGAAGGCCGTGACCCGGAGTGGGAGCGTGCCCATCACGCCACGGAACACGTGGTCTACCTCAGCTACACCGGCAACGTGAAGGTGGGCGTAACGCGAAGCACACAGGTGCCTGTGCGCTGGATCGATCAGGGGGCCGTGGCGGCCTTGGTCATCGCCCGTGTACCTTATCGGCAACTGGCGGGCCTCATCGAGGTGGACCTCAAGCGACTGTTCGCCGACAAGACCAATTGGCGGGCCATGCTGAAGCACGTTCGGCCCGATGTGGATGCATTGTACACCGCCCGCACCCTGGCGCTTACCACCCTGCGCGATGATCTTGCCGAGCACCTACTGCGAGATGAGCAGCCCCAACTGCTCGAGTTCCCCGTGCTGGCCTACCCGCCGAAGGTGTCGAGCGTTTCGTTCGAAAAGTCCCCGGAGGTTTCCGGAAGGCTCATGGGCATCAAAGGCCAGTACCTGATCTGGGAGGACGGCCGGGTGCTGAACGTGCGCAACCAGAGCGGCGTTCACGTGGAGGTAGAGTGAATTTTTTTCGGAACCTGTAACCCTGGCCCGAACGGTCCAGTAACAAAGGCAGGTTTTGGTCAGTGAATTGATCGTTAGGGCAAGCGAAGGGCCCCGGAGAGATCCGGGGCCCTTTGTGGTTCTGCTATGTCCGGTCCCTTACTGGACCATCAGGTCGAAGGGCATACGCGCCTGTATGCCATACTGACCCTTCACTTCCTGGATGCGGCGGAATTGCTCCAACAGTTCGGCATCCTCGCCGAGCCATTGGGTGGTCACCCAGGTGCGTGCCTGGCTGTTCAGGTCCTCCATGATCTGCTGGAACAGGTCCTTTTGTTCCGGAAGCTCCACGGCCCGGTAATCCACCAGCCCGGCCATGTCGGCAGCGGCCTTCACGGCGTCCTCCAGCCCACCGAGCTCGTCCACCAGTCCGATCTTCTTGGCATCGGTGCCGGTCCATACACGGCCGCGACCCACGCTGTCCACCTGGGCCAGGGTCAGTTTGCGCCCTTCGGCCACGCGCTCCTTGAAACCATCGTAGAACTCGTCCACCATCTGTTGGAAGATCCGCTTTTCGGCCGGTGTCAGCGGACGGCTCACCGTGAGCATGTCGGCATAGGTATGGGTCTTCTCCACATCGAAGGTGAGGCCAAGTTTGTTGTTGAAGAATCCTTTCATGTTCGGGATGATGCCGAACACACCGATGGATCCGGTGATGGTGGTGGGCTCTGCGAAGATCTTGTTCGCCGGGGCGGCGATGTAGTAACCGCCCGAAGCGGCCACATCACCCATGCTCACCACGACGGGTTTCACACCGGTGGCCAGCTTCACTTCACGCCAGATCACTTCGCTGGCCAGGCCGCTACCGCCGGGCGAGTTCACGCGGAGCACAATGGCCTTGATGCTGCTATCTTCCCGGGCCTCGCGGATGGCCTCGGCCAGTGTCTCGCTGCCAATAGTGCCGTCGCTGCTCTTGCCGCTGGAGATCCCGCCTTGGGCATAAATGATGGCCAGCTTTTCCTTGCCGTCCTTTTTGCTGCCCTTCATGCCGCCCTTGAAGGAGCGTGCATACTTGCCGAGTTCCACCAGTTCCACATCCTTGGTGGCATCCAGTTCCATGCGGGTCTTTAGTTCGGCCATCACCTCGTCGCGGTATTTCACACCGTCCACCAGGCCGAGGTCCATGGCCAGTTCGGCGTTACGGATCAGCAGGCTGTCGGCAATGGTGTTGAGGCGTGCCGGTTCCATTTTCCGACTGCTGGACACGGCGGTCAGGTGGTCGTCCCAAAGGCCATTGAGCAATTGTCTTATCTGTGCGCGGTTGGCCGGGCTCATGTGGTCCTCGGTATACACCTCGCCGAAGCTCTTGAAGTCGTTGTTGCTGCCCCGGATGAACTGCACTTCGATATCCAGCTTCTCGAACAGGCCCTTGTAGAACATGTACTCGCTGCGAAGACCGCGGTAATCGAGGTCGCCTTTGGGCTGCAGGTAGATGGTATTGGCGGCCGTGGCCAGGTAATAGGAGCCTTGCGTATAGAACTCACTGAAGGCGACCACGGGCTTGCCGCTCTCGGACTTGAACTCCTCCAGTTTCTTGCGGATCTCGCGCAGGGTGGCGAAACCACCGTCCACCATGCCCAGGTCAAGGAAGATGCCTCTGACGTGGTCATCCGTCTTCGCGTGTTCAATGCTTGCCAGTAGGCTGTTGAGCCCTATGGTGGAGGTGTTCGTGAAGGGGCCGAGGTCAAGGTCCAACTGGTCCTTGGAGGAACGGTCCACGATCTCCTTGTCCAGCGTCAGGTGCAGGACGCTGTTCTTTTCCACATGGGTCGGTTTCTCGGACGATGCAATGCCGGCCCCGATGGCGGCGACCATGCCGATGAACAGGAAGATGAGCAGCACGCCGACCAGCAGTGTGCCCAGCATGGAGGCGAACATGAACTTGAGGAACTGGCGCATGGGTCAGGTAGGTTGAGGGCTCGAAACTATCGGCGGTGGAAGTAGACGTGGCCGTTGATCACATGAACGGGACCGCTCGTGGATGGAAGGCGCGAATAGCTTTGCCGGCCCATGGACGGTTTGGAAGTGCTCGTGTTGCTGGGCGGCGATCTGGATGACCCGGTGCTCAGCCTCGCCAGTGCGGAACAGCTCATCGGCGAACGCGCGGGACCAGTGCTCGCCCGCAGCCGCGATCATTGGACCGCACCATGGGGATTCATTGGCGACAGGCTGTTCCTGAACCGGGCTCTTTTAGTGTCCACGACGTTAGGGCCCGTTGAGCTGATGCAGGAGTTCCTGGTCATTGAGTCCGAACTGGGGCGCGACCGAACGGCTGCAGGTCGTTATGGCTCCCGTACTGTGGATGTCGATATCCTGCTCATTGGCCAACAGCACATCGACGCGCCCACCTTGCAGGTGCCGCACCCCAGGTTCCATCAACGATCCTTTGCCCTGGCCCCGGCTGCGGATATCGCTCCTGGATGGATGCATCCGGTCGCGGGCAGGACCGTGCTTCAATTGCTGAATGAACTTCGATCCACACCGGTCTCTTCCTGATGCGCTATTCCTACGTCGCAGTTGAGGGTCTTATCGGTGCGGGCAAGACCACGCTGGCCCGGCGGCTGGCCAATGAACTACAGGGCCGCCTGGTGTTGGAGGAATTCGATGACAATCCCTTTCTGCCCCGCTTCTACGAGGAGCCCGATCGTTATTCCTTCGCCGTGGAACTTTCATTCCTGGCCCAGAGGTATCACCAGCTGAAACGGGTCACCGAACAGGACCTGTTCAGCCCGTGCACCATTGCCGATTATTCGCTCGGTAAATCCCTGGTCTTCGCAAGTGTTACCCTGCCCCCGGACGAATATGCCCTGTTCCTCGACCTGTATGGGATCATGTATTCCGACCTGCCAAGGCCGGAGCTGATCGTGTACCTGCATCTGGGCATGGAACGCGTTCGTGATCGCATCCGCTCGCGGGGAAGGAGCTACGAACAGCAGATCGGGGCCGAATACCTGATGCAACTGCAGGAACGTTATCTGGACCACCTCCAGAAAAGCAGCGGATCACGAGTGCTGGTGGTGGACCTGGGTGACAAGGACCTGCTTCACGACCCGGACGCCTATGGTCGGTTGCAGGAGCTAATGGAGGCGGATGTGCCAGGGGGCTTCCGCTTTGCCGAATTGTGATGCACACCACTGCTTGTGGACAACTACGCTGAAGGTTGTCAGACGTTGCTGGGATACAAGTGATTATACTTGCAGCCGAAAACAAGTAAATCGCACCGTATTCATGGAAAAGCGTCACCTCAAGGGCATGGCCCTGACGACTGTTGCAGCGCTGGTGCTCAGCGGTTGTGGCGGCTTGGGAAAAATGAACAAGTACGTTGAGAACATCAAGTACACGGTCGACCCCTCGCCCTTGATCGTGCAGGGTGACTCCGTGGCGGTGACCATCAACGGCAATTTCCCGGGCAAGTACTTCTACCGCAAGGCCTTGGTGGAGCTGACACCGACGCCGACCTACACCGGTGGCGAGACCCCCTACAAAATGGTGGGCTTCCAGGGCGACAAGGCCGTGGGTAATTACACGGTGATCCCTTACGAAACGGGTAAGGCATTCAGCTACACCGGCAAGGTGGCCTACACGCCGGCCATGGCCGAGAGCGAGCTGATGGTGAAGATCCTGGGCAAGCAGGGCAAGAAGGAGCTTCCCTTCGATGCCATCAAGATCGCTGACGGTGTGATCACCAC
>JBEICT010000166.1:0-7645 GCA_040383865.1 Flavobacteriales bacterium
AACAAGGGCTACCCCACGCCGGACCACCGCACCGCCATTGAACGCGTGGGACCCTGCGAACACCACCGCCGCAGCTTCCGACTGCTGAAGGAGCAGCTCGACCTCTTCTGACAGCCGTCGCCCCGTGTCCACACGCGGCTGTGCAAAGGCCGCGTCCGATGGGGCGTTCCAGCATTCGGGCACGGGTAATTTCGCACTAGCCCTGCTCACCATGCGCCGCGTTCCTGCCGTACTCCTGCTCCTGCTCATTGCCGGCGCGGCAGCATGGACCCTGTACCGTTGGAACGCATCCAGCATCGACAGTTCCGACCCGTGGAAGGCAGTGCCTGCACAGAGCGCCATGGTGCTGGAGTTCCCCGACGCGCTGGCTGGCTGGGACCGCATGATGCACACCTCGCAGCACTGGAACGCCTTGGAGCAACTGCCCGGCATGGCCGCCGCTGGCAGGCTCGTGGCCCGCATCCATGCCCGCATGGAGGACGACCCGGCATTACGCCACGCACTTGCCGACGCACCGGTGCTGGTGAGCGTGCAACGCACGGGAGGACAAGGCAGCGGAGCCTTGTTCGTATGTGCCCCACGCCAGCCTAATGAGGCCGGATTGACCGCATTCACCAATGCGCTGGCGATCGATGCGGCCACCGTTCAGCAGCTGCTGAAGGGCGCAGCCGTGGACCTTGACCTGGACACTGCATTGACCGGGCTGACCATGGCGCAGGCCGACGGACTATGGTTGTTGGCCACCTCGCGCGATGTGCTCGACGAGGCGCTGCTGGAACTTCGGAACGGCCAGGGCCTGCATGCCGACAGCCTGCTGACCAAGGCCCGCGTCACCCTGGGAGGTGGCGCGGACGCACACGTGCTCATCCACTTGGAACGCACACGGAACCTCCTCGCCAACTGGTGGACACCGGACGCGCTGAAGGAGCTTGAGGACATGCCCAACGGCTGGGCCGCACTTGACCTACGTGTCCGTTCCGACGCCTTGCTGATGAGCGGACTGGTGGCACCTGATGGCCCTCACAAGACGTGGACCATCCTGGAGGAACAAGGCAGCGGCGAGATCACGTTACTGCGCAGCATACCGGCAGGGGCCGAGCAATTGGACATGCGCCACATCAGCGATCCGCGGCCATGGGTGGCGGCGAACGAAATGGTTGCCGATGACAGCCTTTACGAAGGCCTGCTCGCATGGGTGCACGGGACCGTGGCCATCGCTTCCTCCCGCAAGGACTCCACCACCGCCCTTTGGGCCTTTTTCGGAACGGACGATCCCGAAAAGGCCGCCATTGCACTGGCCACCTACCGCCCCGCTTCGCAGCCCAACGATACGATGCACTATCGCGGGCAACGGCTGACGCGCCTTCCAACGGAACAGGAGCACGAGCGCTTATTGGGTTCCGCGTTCGCCGGACTGGAAAGGCCCTGGTGGACCCTGCTGGGCGACCAGGTGGTGTTCGCGGCAACACCCCAACTGCTGTCGCAGGCCGTGGATGCCTGGTACGACGGCAACAGTCTTGCGGAAGATGGCCGCACCAGCGCATGGGCAGCGCGCATGAGCGCCACCGCAGGACGTCAGTGGTGGAGCGATGTGTCGCGGTCCTACACCGGGCGAATACAACAGTTGAGGCCCTCCGAGCAGCGCAAGGCCCCAGCGCTGGCCAACCTCTGGGGCCGGTTCGGCGGGATCACCGTGCAGCTATCGCCGGGGCAGCGGGGCATGCACCACATCATGGTGGGCATACAGCATGTCCCGTTGGAGGTGCGCACCGAAAAGACCCTGTGGAGCGTGGGTATTGGCGCACCTGTGAGCCGCCAGCCGGACATCGTGGTGAACCACACCAACAATACCCGCGAAGTGCTGGTGCAGGACGAGCAGCACCGGATCCACCTGATCAGCGCAGCCGGCAAGGTGCTGTGGCAGTATACCCTGGACGGCCCGATCATGGGGGCCGTGCACCAAGTGGACCGGTTCCGTAACGGGAAATTGCAGTTGCTGTTCAACACGGCCGGTCGCGTGTACCTGATCGACCGCAACGGGAAGGACGTGGGCGGATTCCCCGTGAACCTGAAGGAAGGGGCCTCGGCATCGCTCTCGGTGTTCGATTATGAAGGACAGCGCGACTACCGGGTGATCGTGCCGATGAAAGATCGACGACTGTTCAACATCGGTGTGGACGGGTTGCCGGTAAAAGGCTGGGAGGCGCCCAAGCCGGCCCATGCGACCACCAGCGTGGTCGCCCATCTACGCATCCGTAACAAGGACCATCTGCTGGTATTCCCTGCACCGGGCCGCGTGCTGGTGCTGGACCGGCGCGGAAGTGAACGCGAAAAGGTCACCTTGGAACTCCCCGAGGGCTCCAAGGTGGAACAGGTGCGCGCCGGTACCGACGTGTCCAGCACTGAAATACTCTGGACCGATGCCCAAGGCACCGCTTACCGGAGCACCTTGGGCGGGACCACCGCTCTGCTCGCCAACGGCAGCGCAGGGTCCATCAGCATAGGCGTACCCTGGCACACCGAAGGACCAGAGCTGGCGCAGGTGGTGGGTGACAGTATCCGCGTAATGCACGGGGACCGACCGGTCTGGCGCAAAGGATTCGCAGCTCCTCCCCTGTCCACGGTCCAGTGGTACGATGTACCCATGGTGGGCACCTTGTTAGGCGTGGTGCTGCCGACGCGGGAGGAGGTCCTGCTTCTGGACCCCGAAGGAAGCATCTTGCCCGGTATGCCGTTGAATGGCGCAACCCTGTGCTCCATTGCCGACCTCGACCTGGACGGACGACCCGAGGTGGTGGCCGTGATGCGCAACGGGCAGGTGATCGCACAGGCCCTGCCCGGCCGCAAGACAAACGCACCTTAGATGTCGCGCTACCACCGTGCTCCACTAAGTTTGCGTCCCACAAGCTCCGGGCACGCATGCCCGGCCCGATGAAAAAGACGCTCCTACGCACCGTGCTGCGAAAGGAGGTGGTCGGCCTGGCCCGCATCACCGTGATCATCCTGGCGGTGTTCCTGTTCCTGTTGGAGTTCGGTTTCCGCAGCGATGGCTCCACGGCCCAACTGCTCGACCAGTTGAGCTACGGCCTGGTGATCGCTGCGGCCTTTGTGACCCTCGGCAGCCTATTGCGCACGAGCTTCAGGGAACAGCATGTCCGCAAGGCCGAACTGATATGGTTGTTCGCGGCCCTCTTGCTCATCTTCATCAAACCGGCGGGCATGGCCGTATGGCACCACGCCTATCATTGGCCCAATCTGGTGTTCCTGCTGGGCTTCATCTTCATTGAACTGTCGCGATTGGAGCTCGGACGCAACAGCACGCTGTTCAATCCTGCGCTGCTGTTCACCACCAGTTTCGTGCTCATCATCGCCATCGGCACCGCGTTGTTCCTTTTGCCCAAGGCCGGTACCCGGCAGATCACGCTCATCGAAGCGCTGTTCACCTCCACCTCGGCGGTATGTGTGACCGGGCTCAGCGTCATCGATGTCAGCAAGGACCTCACGTTCTCCGGGCAGTGCGTACTGCTCTTCCTGATCCAGATCGGTGGCCTGGGCGTGATGACGTTCACCAGCTTCTTCGCCTTCTTCTTCAAGGGGCGCACTTCGCTGGAGGAACAACTGCGTATCCGCGACATTGCCAACACCTCCCTGGTGAACGCCCGTTCGTTCATCACCCAGGTCATCCTCTTCACCATAGGAGTGGAGATCGTTGGAACAGGCTTCATTTACTACAGTGTTCCCCAAACCGCGTTCGTCGACACGGGGGACCGCCTGTTCTTCGCGGTGTTCCATGCCATATCAGCCTTCAACAATGCCGGCTTCTCGACCCTTAGCGCAGGCATGTACGACCCCATACTCCGCTACAACTATGCCCTGATGTGGATCATCGGACTGATGCTCATCTTCGGTGGCCTGGGCTTTGGCATCATCTTCAACTTCAGCAAGTACGTGCGCCTGTGGATCAGGGAGCGGATCAAGCGTTTCTTCACCGGAACGCCCTGCCAGCGGCATCCCCGCTTGGTGAACCTGGGATCCCGCATGGCGCTGCAGGTCACCGTGATCCTGATCGCCGTAGGCACCATGGCCGTGATGGTCTTCGAGTGGAACGGCGCGCTGGTGGAGCATCAGAGCTGGTGGGGCCGGATCAGTACGGCGTTCTTTACCGGCGTCACCCCGCGCACGGCCGGCTTCAACGTGGTGGACTACGGCCTGCTCTCGGTGCCCACACTGATGGTCACCCTGCTGCTGATGTACATCGGCGCCTCGCCGGGCTCGACCGGTGGCGGTATCAAGACCACCACCTTCGCCGTGGCCACGCTCAACATCTTCGCCACAGCACGCGGAAGGCGCAGGATCGAATATGGAGGTCGCGAGATCAGCAACCTCAGCACCCGTCGCGCGTTCGCGGCCATCGTGCTCTCGCTCATCTTCCTCGGGTTGTCCATCACCGTGATCGCCTCCCTGGAAAAGGAACTGGCGCTCATGCCCATCGCGTTCGAGTGTTTCAGTGCGTTCAGCACGGTGGGCCTCACCATGAACCTGACCCCGCAGCTCGGCGATGCCGCACGCGTGGCCCTGGTGGTGGTGATGTTCGTTGGCAGGGTGAGCGCCCTTACCTTGCTGGTGGGTGTGCTGCGCCAGGTACAGACCACCCCCTATCGCTACCCCAAGGAGGATATCCTCATCAATTGATCCAACGCCTTCGCCGGGCTACGGCGCACAACGCATGAAGATCGCAGTGTTCGGCCTCGGCAATTTCGGCAAGCACCTCGCCATCAAGCTCACCGGCATGGGCCATGAGGTCATCGCCATCGACCACGACATGGAGAAGATCGATGCGATCAAGGGCGAAGTGAGCTATGCCGTATGCCTGGAAAGCAACGACCCGCAGGCCGTGAGCTCGCTTCCCCTGAACGAGGTGGACGCCGCCGTGGTGGCCATCGGCGAGCACGAGGGCGCCAACATCATGACCACCGCGCTGCTGGTGAACCTGAAGGTGAAGCGCGTGATCAGCCGCGCGATCAACCCCCTGCATGAGATGGTGCTCAACTCCATGGGCGTGACGGACATCGTACACCCCGAGGAGAAGGCCGCCGAGGGCCTGGCACGGAAGCTGAACCTGCGCCGGTTGGTGGACCAGTTCGAGCTGCCCGGCGGTTTCATCATTGCCGAGATCGTGGTGCCCGACCGCTTCGTGGGCAAACCCCTGAGCCAGATCGCCGAGCTGCGCCAACGGCAACTGGGCCTGGTGACGGTGCTGCGCAAGGAGAGCGAGAAGAGCTTCCTGGGCCGCCGCTCCATCAAACTGGGCGCGCTGGGCGTCATGGACCCCGACTTCGTGCCCGAGAAGGGCGACATCCTGGTGCTGTTCGGCACCAAGGAGGAAGTGGTGCGCTTCACCGGCGAGAACGACTGACACTGGTCAGCCGCGCAACGCCTGCCCCACAGACCTTTGTCCGCGTGGACCACCGGACCGACATCACATCCAGCGCCGACGTCCGCTTGCTCATTGAGCGGTTCTATGGCAAAGCGCGCCCCGACCCGGTCATTGGCCACTTCTTCACCGGCATGGACTGGGACCACCACATCCCGCTGATCACTTCCTTTTGGGAAATGGTGCTGTTCGGCACCAAGGGCTACACGGGTGACCCCATGACCGCACATGTGAAGCTGCACCGCCACATGCCCATGCAGCCCACCGACTTCCAGCAATGGGTGCGGTTATTCACCAGCACGGTGGACGAGATCTTCGTAGGTCCGAAGGCCGAGGAGGCCAAGCAAAGGGCCACCACGATCGCTGCGGTGATGGCCCACAGGGTCACTACGAACTGAGCGGCTAACGCTTCGGCTTCTTCAGCCACACGCGCTGGCCCTCGGTCAGCTTGGCATCGGTGGAAAGACCATTGTACTTGGCGAGTTTGGCCAGCTTCACGCCATACTGCTGGCTGATGCCCCACAGCGTCTCGCCGCCCTTGGCCGTGTGCTGCTCCGCGCTCTTGGAGGCCGCGCGCTTGGGCTGGATGTAGATCCGTTGGCCCTCGGACAAGGGGGCCTCCTTGTCCATATCGTTCCAGCGCGCCAGCATGCCATGGGTCATTTCCAGTTCATCGGCCAGCTTGCGGAAAGTGTCGCCCTGCTTGGCGCGCACGTACTTGATACGACCCTCGAACATCTCCACCGATCGGCCGGCACCAATGGTCACCACATCACCGCCCACGGTGGGTTTGCGGCCCTGGCGCGCGGGTGCGGCCTTGGGATCCGACTTCGCAGCGGGCTGGTACGTGACGTCCACACCCTGGTCCAGCTTGTGCAGTTCGTAGCGCTCGATCAGGTTGATGAGCTTCTGTGGATACGCGGGATCGGTCGCATAGCCGGCCTTCTTCAGCCCATGGGCCCAGCCCTTGTAATCGGTGGGCTTCAGCTCGAACAAGGAAGCATAGCGCGACCGCTGCAGGAATTTCGCATGGTCCTCGTAGCTCTGCGATGCATCGTTGTACTTGCGGAAGCACTCGTTCTTGGCATCGTCGTCGTGGTAGCTCTTACCACCGGTCCAATCGGGGGTGCACTTGATGCCGAAGTGGTTGTTCGCCTTTCGGGCCAGTTCGCTGTTGCCGTTTCCGCTCTCCAGCAGTCCCTGTGCCAGTGTGATGCTCGCCGGTATGCCGTGCTCCTTCATCTTCTTCACGGCCACGGCCTTCCACTGTTCGATGTACTGCTCGGCGGTAATGCGATCGGTGCCGGGCTGGCCGGGCGCGGAAAGGGCAGTGCTGAGCACGGCCACCAGGGCCAGCAGCAGGGTTTTCAACAGATCAACACGCTTCACCATCGGTCCGGGCACTGGTTCTACAAGGTGCGAAACTACTGGGGTCCAGAGGGGTTATCCACGATCCATCCACCGGGTCATGCACAGCCGATCGTGTAAATAACGTGCCAGAACGGGCAAAGCGCGTGGCAGGGACGGGAACTTTGCCCTGCCCAGCGAACCATCCCCCGGTTCAGGTGTTCCAAGGGCGTACCGGGTATTCGGGAAAAGACCGTGCAAGCCAACAGCAACGAACAGGACGAGCGCAGCGAACGGATGCGGCGTTTGGGCCTGCAGGACGGCGACTACTACTTCTCGGAGGAAGGCTACCTGGTCTTCACCGAGCAGTACCACCTGCGCCGCGGCTATTGCTGCCAGAGCGGCTGTAGGCATTGCCCCTTCGGATTCCAAGACAAGAAGGGCAAGGGGAAGGCGGGGTGAAGCTCCATTCCATTACCATCAGGGTGCCGAACGCTATGCGCACCCTCCTCGCTATGCCGATCTTTGCGGCCGCCGAGCTCGCGCTGGCGCAAGATTGGGCCTTGCTCAACCCCGCCTACCGGTACAACTACAGCA
Source organism: Flavobacteriales bacterium (assembly GCA_040383865.1). GTDB lineage: Bacteria > Bacteroidota > Bacteroidia > Flavobacteriales_F > PHOS-HE28 > PHOS-HE28. The sequence goes on from JBEICT010000166.1 coordinate 7,379, forward strand.
ACGACGGCACGGACACCATCAGCAACCAGATCCGGGTGATGGGGGTGGATATGTTGGGGGTGGATTCCATCCGCTACACGTTGAACCTCATCGGGGTGGTCTGCGATACGTGCCCAGCGAGCTTGGGCGGACCCTGCGATGGCTGCTTCGTTTGGGTGGACCAGCCGCAATTCCTGGGATACGATTGCACGCAGATGGGCCATGATTGGCACTTCAACGGACGGGACACCTTCCTGCTGCGAACGGATTTGGAGGTTGGCGGGACCT
>JBEICT010000167.1:0-7544 GCA_040383865.1 Flavobacteriales bacterium
GGTGCCGGGCGATGTGGTGCTGCTCGAGGCGGGACAGGTGGTCCCCGCCGATCTGCGCTTCACCGCGTGCCACGGCCTGCGCATGCAGGAGGCCGCCCTCACCGGCGAATCGCTCGACACCGCCAAGCAGCCCGGTGAGCTGGAAGGGGAGGACCTGCCCCTCGGCGACCGCAGCAACATGGGCTTCAAGGGCACCGTGGTGGCCAAGGGCCGCGGCGAGGGCATCGTGGTGGCTACCGGCATGCGCACCGAGATGGGCCGCATCGCCAAGTTGCTGGACCAGGGAACCACCGCCACACCGCTGCAGAAGCGTATGGCCGCCTTCGGCAAGGTGGTGGCCATCGCCGTGCTCGCCATCTGCGCGGTGCTCTTCACCGTGGGCTGGCTGCGGGGCGGCGATCCCATGACGCTCCTGCTCACCTCCATCTCGCTGGCCGTCGCTGCCATCCCCGAGGCCCTGCCCGCGCTGATGTCGGTGTCGCTCGCGCTCTCCGCGGCACGCATGGTGAAGCAGCAGGCCCTCGTGCACCGCCTGGCCGCTGTGGAAACGCTGGGCTCCGTCACCGTGATCTGCACCGACAAGACCGGCACCCTAACCCGCAACCGCATGCGCGTGGAGGAGCTGGTGCTCTTGGACGAGTCGCAGCGCCAGCGCCTGCTTCAGGCCATGGCGCTCAGCAACGATGTGCTCGCGGGACCCGAGGGTCCGGTGGGCGAGGGCACCGAGCTCGCGCTCTTCGAGCATGCCGAGGCGGCCGGTGTGCGGAAGGCTGAGGCGGAAGCGCAACTGCCCCGCGTGGCGGAAGTGCCCTTCGACGCCGTGCGCAAGTGCATGAGCACCGTTCATCGCAAGCCCGATGGCCGCCACCTGCTCTTCATCAAAGGCGCGCTGGAGTCCTTATGGGAAAGGGTTCCCTCGCCCGATCCCCGCTGGCGTGCCGAGGCCGACCGCCTCGCGGCCGAGGGCCTGCGCGTGATGGCCATGGGCTGGCGCGAACTGGCGGACGGACCGCTGCCCGAGGACCCGCACGAACTGGAACGCGACATCACGCTGCTCGGCCTGGCCGGCATCCAGGACCCGCCGCGTGATGAGGTGCCGCAGGCCATCGCCGATTGCCAGGGCGCCGGCATCCGCACGGTGATGATCACCGGTGACCATCCCGTTACCGCGCGCACCATCGCCCGGCGTATCGGCCTGCTGAGCCCTGCGGAAGCGGACGACCCGCGCAGCGTGATCACCGGGGCTGAGCTTGCGAGGCTGAATGCCACCGCCCTGCGCGAACGGGTGGACCACCTGCGCGTCATCGCCCGCGTTTCGCCCGAGCAGAAGCTCGACATCGTGGCCGCCCTGCAGGAGCACGGGCACTTCGTGGCCATGACGGGCGATGGCGTGAACGATGCGCCGGCACTTAAGCGCGCCGACATCGGCGTGGCCATGGGCATCACCGGCACCGACGTGAGCCGCGAGGCTGCCGACATGGTGCTGCTGGACGACAACTTCGCCACGCTGGCCCACGCCGTGCGCGAAGGACGACGGGTGTTCGACAACATCCTGAAGTTCATCAAGTACATCCTCACCGCCAACACCGGCGAGATCTGGGCCATCGCCCTGGCCCCCATGATCGGCCTGCCCACCCCACTGCTGCCCATCCACATCCTGTGGATCAACCTCGTCACCGACGGCCTGCCCGGACTGGCCCTTTCGCTGGAGCCGGGGGAGAAGGACCTGATGGAACGCAAGCCCCGCGCACCACAGGAGAGCATCTTCGCCCATGGCCTTGGGTGGCACATCCTGTGTGTGGGCCTGCTGATGGGGGCCGTCACCCTCTTTGCCCAGTCCTGGGCCATCCGCAGTGGACACGCCCACTGGCAGACCATCACCTTCAATGTGCTTTGCCTGAGCCAGATGGGCCATGTGTGGGCCATCCGTTCCAAGCGTTCGTTCTTCCGAACGCCCTTCTTCTCCAACCCCGCGCTGCTCGCCACGGTGCTGCTCACGTTCGGTCTTCAGGCCACCGTCACCTTCGTGCCCTTCCTTCAGGACATCTTCCACACGGAGGCGCTTACGCTGGAGGACTTCGCGGTGGTCACGGCGCTCTCCGCGGTGGTCTTCCTGGTGGTGGAGGCGGAGAAGCTGTTCCGGGAGCGTGCATCATCATCGCGCGGTGATGCGGTATGAAGGAGGGTGTGCTCAATCCTTCACCACGCGCATGGTGCGCTGTCCTGCACGCAGGAAATACACGCCGCTGCCCAGATCGGCCAGTCCCACCGCCGTTGATGGTCCCGTCAGCAGGCCCTGCAACGCTATGCGGCCGCTGGCATCCAGCAGGGCGAAGGACTCCCCGGGCTGCACATCCTCGCCAGCGATGGTGAGCACATCGGAGACCGGGTTGGGGTGAACGCTCCAATCCGCACCGCGCGTCTCCGCGATCGAAGTCGTGGTCTCCGTGGGCTTGTAAGCCTTGAGGACACCCGCCCCGGTGACCACCACGAGCCCGTTCGGTGAGATGGTCACGCCGCTGATGTTGATGTTGGGGACAGGATCGTTCCACAGGGGCTGCAGGTCGGGCGTGAAGACATGAACGCCATCATCGCCATCCGTAACGTACACCACCCCGTTGGCCGGAGAGGATGCACGCATCTGGAACAGCTGCGGGTTCTGGGCGATAACTCCAGAAATGTTGAGGATGGTCCCAGTTGTGGGATCCAGACGTATGACTCGGCCGTTGGAGGGTGCGTACAGGGTCCCGTCGGCACCAAGGCACATCTGGCTGAAGGGCGCATAGCCTTGGATCTGGGTCTCCCACAGGAGCGTGAGCTGGGTGCCATCGTCCGTGAACGCCGAGATGTTATCGCCCAGCTTGTGGTAAAAGATGACCCCGGCATCGTTGACCACGATGGGGCAGTACTGCTCGCCTCCATCGGGCTGGGTGTCGTTGATGGGATGTGAATACAGTCGTTCGCCGGTGGTGAGGTCGATGGCCGTGATGTTGGCGGCACCGTTCAGGCTCTCGGCGAGGTATCCGGTGTTGCCACGCACGGTGAGTTCAGAGGCACCGATGTTCACCGGCTGGAAGTTGCACTCCCACATCAGGCTGCCATCCAGTCTGCTGATGCGGCGCATGCGGCCCTGGGTTTGCGGCCAGCTCCAGCCCTCCACAAAGAGGTCACCGTTCGAAGCGAAGTTGGCACTACAGGAGATGTGGTTCGAAATGGTGGTGGCAGCTGCCCAGATGCGGTCGCCGGTAAAGGCGTCGAGCGCGAAGAGCGAATCCTCCAGGCTCTCGGTGAGGCGCATCACATACACCTGTCCGTCGCGGAAGCCGATCGGCAGCGACCTGCCGGTGCCGCCGGTCACCTCACGGCTCCAGAGCAACGCCCCGGTCCCCAGGCTACGGCATTCCACCGGTGCAAAGGCCAGGCCGAGGACGCGCATCGTAACGAAGCGGTCCCCCTCGATGTAAACCGGTGAGCCGAAGCCACCCGCTGCGGTAGCCTGCCACAGGGTCACGTTCTCGGTGGGGCCGATCACGTCCACGAAGCCGGTGCGGCCGGGATCGCCTCCGCCATTATTCCAGCCGGTGGGCTGGGCAGTGAGCAAGGCATGCCATAACAAAGCAGCGACGGAGGCGATGGAATGCACCATCGCTCGGTTGGAGCGGGTGGGGGGAGAGGCGGTCTTCATCACGCGGTAACTTGTTGATGGCTTTAGAGCAGCAAAAATAAGATGCATTGCAAGATCTGGAGTTCCCTGCGGGGATGAGCCGTTGAACCACACGTCGTATAGGCGGAAGGGTTCGGACAGCGCCCGTGCAAAGCACCGCTGGCTTGGATCGTTTAAGCTGTGCCATAGCCGGCCGACGGTCTGAGGCCCCGGCTGCAGAGGCCCGGCCCATTGTCATTTCCCAGCAACTTTTATATTCGGATCGCCGGTGATCCCTAACGCCGTTGCTCTCCCATGCTGAACGCCATCCCCCTTCGCGCCATCGCGCTGGCCTTGCTCTTGGCGGCCCTCGATGGCGCAGTGCTCCACGCACAGATCCAGCCCAACGGCCAGCTCGATGACCTGTTCGAACTGACCACGCCTCTGCCGCTGGATTTCATCATGCCGGACAGCACCCGGCTGCGGTCCGACGTGTACCTGCCCATCACGCGCGACAGCCTGGTGGTTCCGGTGAGCATCGGTGTGCCGGGCTTCCTGCAAGGCGTGTTCAATGCATCGACCATCGATTACCAGTTCGAGCTGATCGGTCGCAACGTGCAGTTCCTCATCTACGACAGCATCTTCGATTGCAATGCCGGGCAGATGGTGCCCAACCCCAATCCGTACCAGATGCCGATGGTGCTCTCCCGCACGCCCTACTTCAAGGGCAACGGCACCAGCGTGGAGGGCGCCGTGTTCTCGCTGCTCGGGTATGCCTTCGCCAACCAGGACATGCGGGGTCGCTACACGTCCGATGGGGTCTATTTCCCGCTGATCACGGATTCGTGGAACAAAAATGCCATCCACCCCGGCTTCACCCACGCGCTCGATGAGCTGGACCCGTCGGATCCGCGGAGCAGCAACCGGAACGAGGACGGCTACAACAGTGTGGAGTACATCCGCAACCACCTGCAGCGGTGGTACGACCTGGACGGCGATGGCATCCCTGAGACGGAAGGCCTCATCTACAACGGACGTATCGCCATGTTCGGTGCTTCGGCGTTGGGCTACAACCAATATCAGGCGGCTGCCGCACACCGTATCAATAGCAACGAACCCGGCCTGAAGGCGCTCTTTGCGATCGTGGCGCCCATGGAGTTCTACAAGAGCACAGCCTTCCAGAACGGGGTGATGCGGCACGGCCTTGTGACGGGCTGGTTGCGCGGCCAGATCTACAGCGGAACCGACGATGACCTCAATGGTACGGATGATGGTCCCGACAACAACCTCCATAGTTCCAGCGACTGGGACCTGCCCAAGACCGTCGACATCAACGGGGTGCCACGGACCTACCAGGAGAACATGTTCGATGCGGCCGAATTGGCTGTGGACCACTTCACGGCCCTGCGCTATCCCGATGGGCAGGGCGGCCTCACCCTGGCCGGGCTCTATCCGCGTTCGCTCGGACGCCTGGAGATGGATGCCTCCCGCGCCATGGTCGATGCGAACGGTGAATCGGTGACGAAGGGCAGGACCGTGAACGGCGTGGTGATCGATGTGCCCGACAGCGACCCCGAAGGCATCCTGGGCTTCGGCAATACGCCGCGTCCGGGCCTTGTGCAGAGCCGTTACTCCAACATGGAGGTCGGCGCGTACCACCTCTCGGGCTGGTACGACATCTTCACCGATGGGCAGCTGGAGACCTGGACCTACATGCGGAAGCACCTGAGGAGCGACCTGCCCAACCGCGGCCTGCAGAAGATCGTGATCGGACCGTGGGCCCACCAGACCATCGGACAGCTCACCACCGGCGACCGCACCTACCCGGAGAACGTCTCCGATGTGCTCGGCATCGACTTCGAGGCCTTCAACGGCGGCAATATCGACATTGCCTCGGCCGCGCGGTCCGAGGTGCTCGCCTGGTATCGGTATAACCTGAACTACCGCTGCGATGGCAACGGGTACCAATACCGTGAGCCCGTGTTCATCCTGCCGCCTTCGAACAACCCCACCGTGATCGCCTCGGCGGAGATCCCCTTCGCTGGCACGGCCTTCCTGCGCCTGCGCGTGCCGTCCGACACCCTTCGGCTGGAGTTCGACGAACTGCTGCGTGTGCTCGCCGGTCAGCAGTCTGTGCCCAACATCTCGGCGGAACTCAGCTGGGAGGTGCCCTTGCTGGGCAATGGGTCCACCGGCATCACCCTGCCGCCCATTCCGCTGCCGGCGCTCATCCCGGGCCTCGGCGATGAACCCATCAATGGCATCCCGTTCCGCGATTTCTCCGACCCCCAGGAGGTGCCCAACGTCCGCTTCTATGTGATCGGCCCCAACGATGACCCCCACGCGAACAACGCGCTGCTGGGCAGCTATTGGTTCGCCACGGACAGCTTCCCACTGGCCGAGGGCGGCCCAAACGACCCGGTGCATCGCCGCCTGCTCTACCTGCACCAGGACAGCGTGCTCAGCTACCTGCCGCCCAACGCGGATGAAGGCGCTGTGAGCTATGTGCACGATCCCGATGATCCCGTGCGCACCATCGGTGGTTCGAACATGCTGGAGCGTACTCCCGATGGGGTGCGCGACAGCCAGGGGCAGTTCGACCTGGCCAACCCGCTCTACGCGCCCACCACCATGGACCGTGAAGGGGTCATCCAGTTCATGACGGAACCCATCACCGAGGATTCGCTCAGCATCGTGGGCTTCCCGCGCGCCCGTCTGTGGGCCAGCAGCAGCATCCCCGGGGTGTCCAGCGGGCCCACGGACACCGACTTCTTCGTGCGTATCGTGGATGTGTACCCCGATGGCCGGGAGTACTTCGTACAGGAAGGTGCGGTGAACGCCCGTGCTCGGAACTACGCCAAGGCCCTGGTGAACGATGTGGCGGGTGATATGGAATACCCGCACCCCGTGGACGACATCCCCTTCACCAACATCGCGATCGGCGATGTCGTGGAATACGAGTTCAACCTGCTGCCCATCGCCTACACCTTCGGGGCGGACCACCGGATCAAGGTGCTCATCTCCAGCAGCAACTACGAGCGTTACCAGGTGAATCCGAACCTGCCCATCAATCCGGGGGAGTTCTTCCGCCGCGAACCCAACGATGGGCAGACCTACCTGTTCAACGGCACGGCGATGTCGCCACGTGTGGCCGTCAATGCCATCCACATTTCAACGGACCATCCCAGCCACATCAGCCTGCCCGTACTGGGTCCGGAGCCGGACCTGCCAACCGCCGATGCAGTCACGTCAGCCGTGGAGTCCAGCATGCTGCTGTTCCCTAACCCCACCAACGGCGAGTTGAGCGTTTATGCCAACGGCCCGGAGGCGTATGGATTGGCGGTGCTGGATGTGAGTGGTGCACAAGTGGCCACCGGAGCAGCGTTCCGCGAGCGCACCACCTTGGACCTCACCGATCTTGCGCCGGGCGTCTACTTCGTGGAACTGCGTGGGCAGGAAAGCGGCCAGCGACTGGTGCAGCGGATGGTGCGCTGGTAAGCGGGGTCTGTCCCTGTCGTGCGGGCATCTCCATGGATGCCTGTGCCTTTCCGTGCGAAGGAGGGGGGCTTACATGGTCGCACTCCGCCATAGCTGGCTACAGCGACGGCGCGGCGAAGGTGGGACGGGTCGACCTACGTTGCGCAGGGCAAAGGGGCGTGCACGCATGGCGATCGGTTCTGTCCGAAGATGGGGAGGCGCTGCCGAACGACACGGGCGGGGCCCGTTGACCCTTGGGGGGTTGAGCGGCACAGGAGCAGGCGCGTGTTCCCTAAATGCGGTGGTCATTCGGTGTTGACCGCTGTTGCGCGGCTCTGCGCGTAATGGCGGTCAACGTTTTGCAGCTACCAGTAGTTGGCGTTTGGAACACTCAACTGTCTATACCCACAAATGTTTATTTAAA
>JBEICT010000168.1:0-7532 GCA_040383865.1 Flavobacteriales bacterium
CATGAAGGAGGCCGTTGACCTGTGCAGTGGATGTAGCGACAAGGTGAAGTACCTGCTGAAGGCCGGCCAGGTGGCCAGCGCCAGCGGGAACCACTCGCAGGCGCGCAGCTTTGCCAACCAGATCCTACAGATCGAGCCCAAGAACGGTGAGGCCCTGATCCTCATCGGTAACGCTGTGGCCGCACAGGCCGGTGGTTGCGAGGAACCCGACAAGTGGGGCGCCTACTGGCTGGCCTACGACTATTATCAGCGCGCCAAGAGCCTGGACCCCAGCGTGGCCGACAAGGCCGGTGACCGCATGGCTTCCGCTGCCGCACGTTTCCCCACGCAGAACGAGGCCTTTTTCCATCAGCTCACCGATGGCAAGGCGTACCAAGTGGCCTGCGGTGGCCTGAACGAGAGCACCACGGTCCGCACCCGCAAATAAGCAGCATGGTCCGCGCTCATCGAGCGATCCTCATCGGCATTCCCGCCCTGGTGGCGGGAATGTTCGTTTCGTGCAGCAACGACCTGGACAAGGTGGCCGCCATTGAGCTGGAAGCCGACTCGCCGGACCGCGTCACCAAGCAGGCCGAGTATCTCTACACCGATTCAGGCCGCGTGCGCAACCGGTTGCGTGCCGGCCGTATCGCCGAGTGGATCACCGAGCCGAAGCGTACCGAGATCTCCGAGGGCCTGGAGGTGGTGTTCTTTGATGCCGAAGGCAGGCCGGGTAGTACGCTCACCGCCCGTCGTGGCCTGATCCTGCCCGGCCAGAAGCGCATGGAGGCCTACGAGAACGTGGTCTTTGTGAACTCCAAGGGCGAGCGCTTGGAGACCGAGCAGATCACGTGGGACCAGGACAGTGCGCGGGTGCGCACCGACAAGCCCGTTCGGATCCGAAGAGGCGAGGACATCATCCATGGCAATGGGTTGGACGCCACCGAGGACTTCAGCCGATACACCATTCGCAACATCACCGGCATCCTTTATTTGCCGGCGGATGATACCTTGGCCCGCGATGCGCAAGCTCGGTAAGTTCATGGAGCATTTCTGGCTGACCGTGGCCATTGGCACCGCCATCGCGGCCATCTGGGTCATAGCCACCGAGGGTTTCGCGCAGGGTCGCCAGTGGCTCATCTTCCCGGCCGTGGCACTGGCCATGTTCTGGTTCAGGCGGTTCACCCGTGCCAAACTGGAGGCCATGGAGGAGCGCCAGAAGGGTCGCTGAGAGGGCCGATCCTATCTTCGCCTGCCCGCTCACACTGCGCACTATCGTGTCCGTAACTCCCGCAGACCTTTTTCTGATCCTGGTGTCCATCGCCGTGTCAGCTCTGTGTTCCGGGCTCGAGATCGCGTTCGTTACCACCAACAAGCTCTATGTGGAGCTCGAAAAAAAGCGGGGTGCCATTTGGGCGCGTATCGTGGGCAGGCTCTTACAGCGTCCCGGACGTGTTATCGGTGCCTTGCTCGTGGGGAACAACATCGCACTCGTGGTCTATGGTCTGGTCATGGCCAAAGTGCTGGAGCCCTGGCTGCGCACCTTGGGGCTGGGTGAGGCCGCCGTACTGGCGAGCCAGACCGTGATGAGCACCCTGTTGATCCTGGTGGTGGCCGAGTTCCTTCCCAAGGCCCTGTTCCGGATCGATCCGAACCGGACGCTCAGCGTGTTCGCACTGCCCTTGATGGTCCTGTATGTGCTCCTTTGGCTGCCCATGATGCTGATGACCGGCATCAGTGAATTGGTGCTCCGGCTCTTCGGGGTGCAGGCAAGGCCCGGTCAGGTGGTCTTTGGGCGCATCGATCTGGATGAGTTCCTCAAGGAGGTGAGCACCAACCAACCCCGGGAGAAAAGCCTCGATGCAGAAGTAGAGTACTTTCGCAATACCCTGGAACTCAGTAGTATAAAGGTTCGCGAACTGATGATTCCCCGCGCCGAAGTGGAGGCCATCGACGTGGAAGAGAACGTGGAGATGTTGCATAAGCGGTTCATTGAGACCGGACTCAGCAAGCTGCTCGTTTACAAGGACAGTATCGACAACGTGATCGGCTACGTGCACGGTTACGAACTGTTCCGACACCCCAAGAGCGTCCGCGCCGTCATGCGTCCCGTGAATTTCATACCGGGCACCATGCCTGCTGACGATGTGCTGCAGCTCTTCATTAAACAGCGCAACCACGTGGCCGTGGTGGTGGACGAGTTCGGTGGTACGGCCGGCATTGTCACCATGGAGGACATTGTGGAGACCATCGTGGGCGATATCGAGGATGAGCACGATACCCCGGAGGAGGTGGAGGAGAAGATCGGGGATGGTGAATATGTGTTCAGCGCCCGCCTGGAGGTGTCCTATTTGCGCGAAAAGCACGCTCTGGCGCTCCCGGAGGGCGAAGAGTACGATACCCTGGCCGGCTACCTGTTGCACGCCACCGGCGATCTTCCCGAACAGGGGCAGGTGATCGATCTGCCACCCTTCAGGTTCACCATTGCCCAAGTGGAAGGCAGCCGGATCGACCTGGTCCGGCTGGAGGTCATCGACCCGGCCGGAGGCTACCTGCAATAGGTCCTGAGGATCAACAACATGAGAGACCCTGCGCCGTGTGGGGCCGGATCCTATATTTGCACCCCTATTCAAAGAAGGTCATGGCAGTCATTGGAAAGATCCGCGAACGTAGCGGCCTGTTGATCGGCATCGTTGGCGGAGCATTGGTGCTCTTCATTCTCGGCGAGCTCCTGAGCAACCGTACCATGGGCCGCAAGGACCAGGCCCTGGGCACCGTTGGCGACTCCGAGATCGGCGTGGTGGCGTTCGAGCAGCGCGTGAACGATGAAGTGGAGAGCTACCGCAACGACTTCGGTCAAACGGTCACCGCACAGATGACCGAGCAGGTGCGCAACAGCGTCTGGAACGAGATCGTGAAGGAGAAAGTGATGATGGGCCAGGTGCTCGATGCCGGGTTCAGCCTCAGTACCGGTGAATACGACGACATCCGTTTCGGCGACAACGTTATGCCGGACTTCCGCAGCCAACCCAACTTCCAGGGTCCCGATGGCCAACCGGACAAGGCTCGACTGAAGCAGTACTTCAGCGATGTGCAGGTGAACGCACCGGTGTATCACCAGATCCAGAAGCGCCGCATCCAGGAGAACCGGCTCTATGCCAAGTACAACACCCTGGTCAAAAAGAGCGTCTTCGTGAACAGCGCCCAAGCCAAGGACGAGTTCGCCGCCAAGAGCACACGGGCCACCTTCAGCTTCGTAGCAAAGCGGTTTGACAGCGAACCAGATAGCCTGTATGCCGTGAGCGACAAGGACCTGCGTCGATTCTACGACCAGCACAAGAACGACAAGAAGTACCAGCAGAAACCTTCGCGCCGTTTCGAATATGTGCTGTTCGCCGTAACGCCGAGCGAGTCGGACCAGGTGCTTGGTCGCAAGGAACTGGATGGCATTAAAGCAGCTTTTGAGACGACTGCCGACGACTCGAGCTTCGTGGTCACCAACAGCGAGACCCGTTCTTACGCCAAGGTGCCCTATACCGAAGGCACGGCCGACAAGCTGAACGATTCATTGATCGTGAACGCCGCTGTTGGTAGCGTGGTGGGTCCTTACCTGGAAGGCCAGCGCTGGAAGTTGGTGAAGGTGAAGGAACTGGCGGACGTGCCCGAGGCCCGTGTGCGCCACATCCTGCTCAGCACCCAACAGGGCAAGAGCGAGGATGAGCAAAAGCAACGCGCCGATAGCCTCCTCGCTGTGGTGAAGAAGGACAAGAGCAAGTTCGGTGACATGGTGACCAAGTTCAGCGATGACCCCGGCAGCACTGGCAATGGAGGCGTGTACGAATGGTTCGACAAGACCCGCATGGTGCCCGAGTTCACCGCGGCCAGCTTTGATCAGAAGGTGGGTGCCACCACCATCTGCAAGACCATCTATGGCTTCCATATCGTGGAGGTGCTGGGTCAGCGTACGCGTCAGGAACGCCGGGTAGTCACCATCGAGCGAACGGTGAAGCCCACTCCTGCCACCTTCAAGGAGGCATACAAGAAGGCCAACGACTTCTCCCTGCGCAACAAGACCGCTGAGGCCATGAAGGCCGCGGCTGAGGAAATGGGGCTCACCCTCACCCCGGTCGAGGAGTTCCGCCCTGATGCCCGCTTCATTCCGGGCCTGCAGGAGCCGAACACCACCATCAGCTGGGTGAACCGCGCCAAGGAAGGCGAAGTGAGCGAGCCTCTCGAAGCTGGCGACAACTACGTGGTGGCCATTCTCACCCGTATCCGCGAGGAAGGTGTGCCCGACCTGGAGGATGTACGTGAGCTCTTCACCAAGGAGGCTGCCAAGGAGAAGAAGGCCGAGGCTTATCTGGCCAAGATGCAGGGCAAAACGGACCTGAACGCACTGGCCACGGAAATGGGCGTAGCCGTTCAAAACGCCAACGACGTGGTGTACAACGGGTTCAGCATCCCCGGCGGGTTCAGTGAGTTCGAGGTGATCGGCAAGATCTTCGCCCTGCAGAACGGCCAGACCTGCGTACCGCTGAAAGGCGAGAACGCCGCTTACGTGGTGACCATGAACTCGCTGACCCCGGCTCCGGAGGCCGGTGATATGGCCGGTGAGAAGGAGGGCCTGCTCAGCCGCGTGCAGGCAAGGGCCGAGAACGGTGTGTTCAATGCCCTGCGCGAGGCCGTGGGCGTGAAGGACAACCGTAGCTTGTACTACTGATCCACAGTTACCGAACATCATCGAACGCCGGTCCAATGGGCCGGCGTTCTTCGTTCAGGAGCGGTCCAAGAGGACCCAGCGATGCCTTGGTGATACTCGTTGTTTTCCGATACGCGTGTTCAGGACAACGTTGAACGGATCAGTTCCCACAAGCACTTCGCCAATGAACCAAGGAGTCATCCTTAGCGCAGTTGGCTCAACCGTTCCGCATCCAGTCGCAGCAGGATGCCCAGCAGGATGGTGAATCCCATCATGCTGCTGCCGCCATAGCTGAAGAAGGGGAGGGGGATGCCGATCACCGGGGCTAGACCGATGGTCATGCCCACGTTGATCATCAGGTGCAGGAAGAAAATGCTCGCCACACAATAGGCGTAGATCCGTGTGAACTTCGACCGCTGCCGGTCACTGATCTGGATGATGCGCAGGATCAGCACGGTGAACAGCAGTACGAGGAACGATGTGCCGAGGAAGCCCCATTCCTCGCCCACGGTGCAGAAAATGAAATCGGTGCTCTGCATGGGCACGTACTTGAACTTGGTGAGCGTGCCGTCCAGGTAGCCCTTGCCGCTGAAACCGCCACTGCCGATGGCGGTCTGGCTCTGCTTCACGTTATAGCCCAGCCCCTGGGGATCCTCCATCTGTCCCAGCATCACCAGTATGCGATCGCGTTGGTGGGTGGCCAGCACTTTCTCGAACGCATAGTCCACGCTACCAATGAAGACCGCAGAGCCAACAAGACCGAACAGGATAAGACCGTAGAGGCGCTTGCGAAGGCGTTTCAGGACCAGGTTGCGCACCACCAGCCAGCCAAGGAAGGCGAATACGGTGATGAGCGCCATGAGGAACTGGTCGCCGCTGAGCTCCGCATCGGTGAATGGCAGGCCGAAGGTGGAATCCTTGACGATGAGCGAAAGCACCGAGAGCACGGCCGCAAGGATGGCGAGCAGCAGGATGTTGCCGGAAAGGCCTTCGCGATAGAGCACCAGGATGAAGGCGCCGGACACCAGGGCGGTACCGGTATCGGGCTGCAGCATGATGAGGGCCACAGGCGCCAGGATGACGATGCCTGCCATGACCCTTGAGCGCAGGTCGATCAGGGCTTTCAGGCCGGCGAGGTAGCGAGATAGGGCAAGTGCCGTTGCGAACTTTGCGAACTCGGCAGGCTGAATGCCAAAGCTGCCCACACCGAACCAGGCCTTGGCGCCATTCACCTCCTTGCCCACCACGAGCACTGCGACCAGCAGCAGAAGCACAACGGCATAGACCGCGTAGGCCCCCTCGCGGAACAGCTCGCCACGGATCAGCAGGATACCCGTACCGAGCGCCAGACTGATGGCCATCCACACGGATTGCTTCCCGTACTCCTTGGACTGGTCGAAGATGCTGGCGTGTTCCGGGTCATAGGCGGCGGAGTAGATATTGGCCCAACCCATGAACATCAGGGCCAGGTAGATCAGCAGGATGGGCCGGTCGAAGTTGGCGGCCACGTTCTCGCGAGCGCTCATCGTCTGCGTGGCTTCTTCACCGGTCTTACGTAGTTCTTCTCTGCCGCGATCAGGTCGGCCTCGAGCATCCGCTTCATAAGGTCGGGCCGAGCGATGCTGTCCGTGAGGTAGTGTTCGATCAACAGGCTCGCGATGGGGGCGGCCCAGGTACCGCCGAATCCGGAGTTCTCCACGTAGACAGCGATCGCTATCTGTGGGTTTTCCATGGGTGCGAAGGCAACGAACACGGCGTGGTCCTTACCGTGCGGGTTCTCGGCCGTGCCGGTCTTTCCGCACACGGTGATCCCTTCAATGCGCGCCTGCCTGGCGGTGCCACCGGGCTCTTCCACCACGCGCCGCATGCCCTCCTGGATGTAGTCGTACCATTTCGGGTCCACGTCGGTCACGTGCTTTTCCAGGTAGCGTGTTTGCACACTGTCGGGATGGCCCACGGCGCGGACCACGTGGGGGTCGTAGTACCAGCCTTTGTTGGCGAATATGGCGGCCAGATTGGCCATCTGGAGCGGAGCGACCAGTACCTCGCCCTGCCCAATGCTGACGCTGTAAATGGTGCTGAACGCCCACCGCTCCTTGCCGTATTTGCGGTCGTAATAGGCCGGTCCGGGAATATTGCCGCCTTTCACCGCCGGCAGGTCGATACCTGGGCGTTGGCCCAGCCCGAAGCTATGCATCCGGCGTTCCCATTCGCCCAGCCCCAATGCTGCATCCTTGAAGCGGTTCCTGTCCTTGTCCTGCTCCACAATGCGCTTGAACACTTGGTAGAAGTAGGGATTACAGGAATATTGGATGGCCTGCATGATGTCATTGGCATGGTGGCCCGGGTGGCAGCCAACGAGACTTTGATTACACGGAAAACCGCTGTTCACATCGATGACTCCTTCATCCAACGCGATCAGCGATTGCACGATCTTGAAGATGGACCCCGGTGGATATTGGGCCTGCAAGGCGCGATCGAACAGTGGTTTGATGGGGTCGCGTTGCAATACACCGTAGTTGGTATTGCGCACTCGGCCCACGAGCAGTTCGGGGTCATACGTGGGGCTGCTTACGAGGCAGAGGATCTCGCCGGTGCGAGGGTCGATGGCGGCGATGCTTCCTTTCTTGTTCACCATCAACTGCTCGCCCAGACGCTGGATGTCGAGGTCAATACCGGTGAACAGGTCCTTGCCTTCCACGGCAAGGGTGTCGTAGTCGCCTTCCTTGAAGGAGCCCTTGATGTTATTGTGAACGTCGACCAATACATAGCGCACACCGCGACTTCCGCGGAGCACAGGTTCGTAGTACTGTTCGAGCCCACCCACCCCGATCACGTCGCCGGCCTTGTAGTA
>JBEICT010000169.1:0-7431 GCA_040383865.1 Flavobacteriales bacterium
TACGGCACCGACGAGAAGACCTTCTTCATGGGTTTCCACATGATCACCAAGTACGTGAAGGTGGCCTTCTTCCAAGGCGCACTACTTACGCCCTTGCCACCTGACAAGAGCAAGCAGAAAGCCGTGCGCTACCTGCACATCCACGAGAACGACACGCTCGATGAGAAGCAGTTCATGGTCTGGGTGAAACAGGCGATGAAGTTGCCGGGCGAAAAGATGTAGGCGGTCACTTTTGCGGAGAAGCGCTTCAACCTGATCAGTAACCATGAACGCCCCGAACCCCAAGGTCAACTGGTTCTTCGAGAAGGACGGCCCATGGAGATCGCCCTTTGCCAAACTGCGCGAACTGGCCTTGGACAGTGGTCTCACCGAAGAGCTGAAATGGGGCCACCCCTGCTACACGCTCAAGGGCAGGAACGTCTTGTTAATGCATGGCTTCAACGACTACTGCGCGCTGCTCTTCCACAAGGGAGCGCTGTTGAAGGATGATCATGGCATTTTGGTCCAACAGACGGCCAACACGCAAAGCGCACGGCAGATCCGCTTCACCAACCTGAAGGAGATCACGAAGCTTGCACCGGTGCTGCGCAGCTACATGCAGCAGGCCATCGCCGTGGAACAAGCCGGAACAAAAGTGCCCCTGAAGAAGACCGCGGAGTTCGAGATGCCGGAAGAGTTCGCCACCAAGCTGAAGGCGAACCCTGCGCTGAGGAAGGCGTTCAATGCACTTACACCGGGACGACAACGCGGCTACCTCCTGCACTTCGCAGGAGCGAAGCAGGCGAAGACCCGTGAGGCGCGGATCGAGAAGCAACTGGAGCGGATACGATCAGGCAAGGGGATCAATGAGTAAGCAGATGCTCTCTGGAGGCTTGCGCTTTGCAACGGTGCAGGATCTGCTCGACTTCCTTCCAGCCGACGAACGCGAACTGACCGTTCCATTGCGCGAGCTGATCATCTCGGAAGCTCCGGAACTGAAGGAGCGACTAAGCTTCAACGTACCCTTCTTCAAGGGCCACAGCGATGTGTGCTTCATCTGGCCGGCATCGGTGCTGTGGGGCAAGCACAAGACCTACGAGGGCGTACGCTTCGGACTGAGCTACGGCACCCTTGTGCCGGGCAGCGAGCCCTATCTCCAACGTGACACACGCAAGCAAGTGCTCTGGCGCGATCTGACGACACTATCGGACACCGACATCCGCCAGATCCGCACCCTGTTACAAGCTGCCGTAACGGTTGACCGGGAACGCGCCCTTGGCTTGCGGTGAAGCCTGAACATCGCACACCCATGCCGAAGTCCAATAACCCTATGATCCTGCCCGGCACGCTCCGGTTCCTCGCCGAGTTGGAGGCGCACAATGAAAAACCCTGGTTCGAGGCCAACAAGCAGCGCTACCTCGTTGCCCATGCGAACATGGTGGACTTTGCGGATGCCCTGTTGGAACGCATGCAGGCCCACGACAAGCTGAGCACACCCAGTGGTGCCAAGAGCCTGATGCGCATCTACACCGACCAGCGTTTCCATAAGGACAAGCCGCCCTATGCACCGCGCTTCGGTGGCAGGCTGGTGCGCGTAAAACCGGCCCTGCGTGGCGGCTACTTCTATCGGATCCAGCCCGGCGACCGTTCCCATGTCACCTGCGGATTCATGGGCCCCGAGGCCAGCGACCTGCGGCTGATCCGCCAGGATATCGACCACGACCACCAGACCTGGCGCAAGACCCTGCGCGGCACGAACGTGCGCGCCCATTTCGGTGAGCTCTTCGGAGAGGAAGTGGCCACTATCCCCCGGGGTTACGCAAAGGACCACCCGGCCGCGGATCTCTTGCGCAAACGGCAGTTCTTGTTGCGCCGCACCTTCACGGACAAGGAAGTACTGGCACCTGGTATCCTGGATGAAGTGGTGCTGACCTTCCGTGCCGTAAGGCCGTGGTTCGACCACATGACCGCCGTTCTGACCAGCGATGGCAATGGCGCGTGAGTGAACGACGCATTGCGCACTTGTCCGATCTTGGTCGCATGGAACGCAGCGCCGCAGACCTCATCGCCCAACTGGACCTGAAGCCACATCCCGAGGGTGGCTACTACCGCGAACTCTACCGCTCCCCGTTGACCGTGCGACCTGGTGACGGGCGTAGCGAACGTTCCGCCCTGACCACCATCTACTTCCTGTTACCTGCCGGCGAAGTGAGCTGTTGGCACCGCGTTGCATCCGACGAAGTGTGGCACCACTTGGAGGGCGCTCCTTTAGAGCTGTTCCTCTGCGACCCCGGGTTCGAGCAAGTGACCCAGAACGTCATCGGTCCGTTGCGTGATGGCCTGCAGCCCGAGCTGGTAGTGGCGCCCCTGTATTGGCAAGCGGCCCGCAGCCAGGGCGATTACTCCTTGGTGGCCTGTGTGGTGGGCCCAGGATTCGACTTTGCGGACTTCGCCATGCTGCGTGACCTACCGGAGGAGCGCGCTCTCATGGAGCAACAACGACCAGCACACATCTTCCTGACCTGATCCGGTCAGGCTTTCTTCACGAACTCGCTCTTGAGCCCCATCGCTCCGAAGCCGTCCACCTTGCAGTCGATGTTGTGATCGCCATCGGTGAGGCGGATGCCGCGCACCTTGGTCCCCGCCTTGAAGGCCTTGGGAGCACCTTTCACCAGCAGGTCCTTGATCACGATCACGTCGTCCCCGTCCTGCAGCACATTACCATTGACGTCCTTGACCACCGGTCCGGCCTCTTCCGCCGCCACCTCATCCGGGTTCCATTCATGCCCGCATTCGCCGCACATCCACGAGGTACCCGTGGGATAGGTGATCGTGGAACGGCACTCGGGGCAGGGTTTGGTATCGCTCCTAATGGCAGTGAAAGTACCGGTCCTCTTGGTGCAGCGCGTGATAGAAATCAGTGGAGGGAACGGTGAAGGCCTCCACGCCTTGCCGGTGTATCGATAAGCTGCACCCATTGAACGACACGCGATACGAACATCGCGGACCCGTCCGTTACCACATCATGCGCAGGCTGCTTCCATTCCTTTTGATCGCGTTCATGTTCGCTTCATGTGCAAGTAGCCATCCGGTGCGCAAATGCAATGGCAAGCGCGGAGAGCGGGTCCCAATGGGCATCATCTGAGGGGAAAATGGGACATCCTCCGTTCCTCATGCGATCTTCGGACCATGGAACGCCACCAGCTATTCGACCAACTGGAACGCCATGCACAGGTGTTCCGCGCCCTCCTCGCCGACCTCTCGCCTACCGAGATCACCTGGAGGCAGGCACCCGGGAAATGGAGCACGTTGGAAGTGGTATGCCACCTGGTTGATGAAGAACGCGAGGATTTTCGGGCACGGATAAGTTCCACGCTGGAAACGCCGGATGCGCCTTGGCCCAAGATCGATCCGGCCGCCTGGGTCGCGGAGAGGAAGTATGCGGAACAGGACTTCCGGACCAAGCTGCACGGCTTACTGGAAGAACGGCAACGATCACTGGAGTGGCTGCGCGCACAGGACCATGCACCTTGGACCAACGCCTACATCCACCCCAAGGTGGGGCCCGTGAGCTGCGAACTGCTGCTCACCAACTGGGTGGCCCACGACCTGCACCACATCCGCCAGCTGATCAACCTGCGCTACGCCTACCTGCAAGCGAATACGACGGTACCGCTGGACTATGCGGGCACGTGGTAGCCCCTAACTTGCGGCCGAATGATACGCACCGGCCGCATACAGGAACTGTCCATTCTCCGCTACACCCCCGATGGCCTTGTGCTCGGCGATGAGGACACGGCCGAAGTGCTGTTGCCCGAGAGTGAGCGCCCCTCGAACGATACGATCGGTGGCACTGTGAAGGTGTTCGTGTATCGCGACGATGCGGGCAAACTGAAGGTGACCACGCAACTACCGAAAGCACAGGTGGGCGAGTTCGCCCCCATGCGTGTGAAGGCTGTTACGCGCGATGGCGCATTGCTGGAATGGGGTGTTCCCGTGGACCTCATCGTGCCGCACAGCGAGCAAAAGAAACCGCTGGTGGAAGGGCGTTGGGTGGTGGCGCGCGTGGCCTTGAACGAGGCCACCGACCGGACCTATGGCAGCACCCGCATCGAGGATTTCCTGGGCAACAGCGCGCTAACGGTGAAGCAAGGCCAGGAAGTGGGCCTTGTGGTCTATGGCCGCAGCGACCTGGGCTACAGTGTGGTGGTGAACAACCTGCATCACGGTCTGGTACATGCCAACGAGGTCTTCAAGCACATTTCGGTCGGCGATCGCATACCGGGCTACGTGAAGACCGTGCGTCCGGACAACAAGCTGGACATCACCCTGCAGCCCATCGGCTACCGGCAGTACATCGATGCGAACACGGCCATGCTGGCCAAGCGGATCCAAGCCCAGGGTTTCATTCCGTTGAGCGACAACAGCTCGGCCGAAGATATCTACGCCGAGTTCGGCATTAGCAAGAAGGCGTTCAAGAAAGCCCTCGGTGCGCTGTACAAGGAACGTTTGGTGCGCATTGGTGATGACGGTGTGGTGTGGGTGGGCTAACGCCAGAACCCGAACGACCAACGAGAACGACCCTGCCATGAACCCGATCCTCCGCAACGTTCTCGCTGTGCTGGCTGGTGCCACGGCGTGCATCGTGCTGAATGGTTTCCTGCTCGGCATGATGATGCAGCTCATCCCGCCGCCTGACGGGTTCGACCCCAACGTGATGTCGACCTACAGCCTGCTCCAGACGAAGCACCTGCTCTCTCCCTTTGTGGCGCATGCGGTTCCTTCGCTCATTGGCGGGTTCATTGCGTCGCTCATCGCGGTTAACCGTAAAATGTCCGTTGCGCTGGTGGTGGGTGGTCTGCATTTCGTTGGTGGTGTCGCTGCGGCCTTCATGATCCCCGCTCCCACCTGGTTCGTTGTGCTCGACCTTACGGTGGCCTACCTGCCCATGGCGTGGCTTGGAGGACGTATCGCTGTGGGTAGATGAGCGACCGATCTAACAGTTTGAACCACCCTGTTGGTCAGCGTTGACATGGACCCCACACAACAGGCCGTACGGCTCTTTGGTGAATATGCCGGGACCTACGCACAGAAGTACGCCGATATCAGTTCATATGCACCCGCGTTGGACCGCTTCCTGGCGTTGGTCCCGGACGGTGGCCATGTGCTTGAACTGGCCTGTGGTCCGGGCAATGTGACCCGGTTTTTGGCGGACCGACGTCCTGATGTTCGGATACTGTCCACCGACCTGGCCCCGGAAATGCTCATGTTGGCGCGCAGGGCTGTACCGGAGGCCGAGCACCTACTGCTGGACATGCGTGCAGTGGGCACCTTGGGGCAGCAATTCCACGGCGTGGTTTGTGCATTCGGGCTGCCCTACCTCGACCAACAGACCGCAGCCAAGTTCATTCGCGATGTGGCCGGTTGCCTGCTACCCGGCGGAGCACTCTACCTGAGCACCATGGAGGACGACCCCGCCAAGAGCGGCTGGGAGGGCCCTTCGGAAGACCGGCTCATCCTGATGAACTACCACCTGGCCAAAGACCTTGGAGCGGTGTTGCGAACTGCTGGGCTCGCTTCGGTACTTGAGGACCGCGTGAGCTATGTTGCGCCGAATGGGAACGCAGTGACCGATCTGCTGATCGTGGCCCGACTTACCTGAACCATGGACGCCCAACTGATACGGCCGCTTGCCTTGGAGCTTCCCGGGGCCTTGGAACAAGACCACTTCGGCAAACCAGCGTTCAGCGTAAAGAAGAAGATCTTCTGCACGTGGTGGGTGCACGAGGAACGCGCAGTGATCAAGTTGACACCCGAGCAGCAAGCGGAATGGTGCGCCGAACTGCCGGATGCCTTCGCTCCCTTGCCCAATAAATGGGGGCAGCACGGCTGGACCAACGTGTTCCTGCCCGTGGTGAACGAGCGCACCATGCGTCATATCCTGGACCGGGCATGGCGCAACGTTTGCCCAAAGTGGTTGTTGCCAACGAGGCAGGTGCCGCCTAAAGGATAGAGTAAGAGGGTGAGAGAAGGACATCCCCCTCGCATCCTCGCACTTTTCAACTCTTCGAACCTACTCCAACACCACCATCCGCTCTTTCGGCACCTTCACACTGTAGCCGAAGGGCCACTTCTGATTGGTGCGCGGCTCCACCTTCACTTTCCAGGTGAGGAAGCCCTTCTCGGTGTTCACCTGCGCACCACCGTTGTCGTCGAGCTTCACTTCGATCTCGCTGCGCACTGGCACAGGGTACTGGTCGGTGATCACCAGGTCGATGGGCTGTGCCTTGTTGTTGCGCAAGGCGATCTCCCAGCCCACGCTCTCCACACGCTTGCCGCCCACCACCTGCCGCTGGCTGAAATCCTTCCGCTTGGTACGCTGCACGGTAACACCCTTGTCGCGGCCCAGGCTGATGTCCAGCGTATCGCCCACCCCGTTCAGGTCCAGCAGGCTCTCACCCACGTAGGTGCCCTCGAAGTAGATGTAGGCCGGACCAGCGAGCAGATTCAATCCCTCCCAACCCGTCACCTGCGCAAAGAGGAAGGCATCGAGGTCCAGCTTCGGGGTACAGTAATACTTGTAGGTGCTCGTCAGTTCCTGCTCCTGCACGCCCACCTGGTGGTTCTTGCCATCGCTGGGAATGGTGTAGGGTACGCTGATGGCGAACTCGAAGCTGGTGGCACGCTCCGCGACCGCGCCGGCAATGGAGGTATTGGCGGCTTCCATCTCATCCAAGAGGTCGTCGTCCCTTTTGCTGGGTGTCTTTCGGATCCGTCGGTTTTCGATCGATGTAACACCCGCCATACGAGACAATCGCATTTCGCTGCTCTGCACCACCACTTCGCTCAACTGCACAGCGCTCTCCGCCATGTTCACGTTCATGGTACCCGACGAGATGGGTAGCTGCTGCGTGGTATAACCGATGTAATCGATGCGGAGGATCCGTCCGTTCATCGGTATCGCAATGGAGTAAAAGCCTTCCATGTTGCTGGTGGTGCCATTGATGACAACACCGCTGGCATCGGTGAGCACTACGTTCACAAAAGGCAAGGGCTCGCCGGTACTTGCATCGCGGATGATACCCCGCACGTCGCGCACGTTCGAGTTATAGCCTGGGCCGTTGGTGTTCGGGGCAGGATTCGAGCGTGGCATGCCGAAGTCGAGGCGCCAGGGATAGATGGTGGGCATGATGGCGTCCTTGTTGGGATCACCACTGCTAAGGGTCAGTTGCACATTGTCCCAATCCTCGCCGGTGCTCTGGTACACCTGCGCCTTGTAGGTAAGCTCCATAGGCTTGGTAATGTCGGAAACACGGATATCGTAGCTCGGGTTCCAGCCCGCACTGCGCACCATGTACTTCAGGGTAATACCAGCGTTCACCGGGGCGTTGGCGCTCACCTCCACCACCACTTCGCTGGTGGGACGCGTCCTCTTACCCTGCACTTGCGCCA
>JBEICT010000170.1:0-7375 GCA_040383865.1 Flavobacteriales bacterium
CGCTGGGGCTCACCCTGACACCCTCCGTGGCCGGCACCAACCTGAACTTCGCCTTGTGGGGACCCTTCAATTACACGATCAACGACTCTACGAACTGGTCGGGGGCTTGCGAGGCGCTCTCCTTCTCCCCGTTCAACACACCGATCCGGTGTTCCTTCGCCACCTCCACAGCGGGCGGCGGTGCCACGGGCCTCAACGGGGGGGCCGCCGACCTGACCGAAGGTGCCGGTGGCGACCAATGGCTGCAGAACCTCACCGTGGGCGTGGACCAGGTGTACATGCTGTACGTGAGCAATGCCTCGGCGAACAGTTCGAGCGCCACCATCACCTTCTCCAACACAGGCATCCTTACCTGCGGGTTCTTCCTGCCCGTGGAACTGTTGCAGTTCGATGCCAAGGCCGCCGAGGCCCACGTGGATGTGCTCTGGACCACGGTGAGCGAGACCAATTCCGCCTGGTTCAATGTGCAGCGCTCGGCGGATGGGGAACACTTCACACAGATAGGCAGGGTGAATGCTGCTGGCAACTCCGTGCAGACCTTGGATTACAGCCTGAAGGACGCAGCACCGCTGCCCGGCCTGAGCTACTACCGCCTGGAACAGGTGGACCAGGACGGAACGGTGACCTATTCGCACGCGGTACCGGTCTACTTCCAAGGCCGCACCCCGGCCATTGCCCTGCACCCCAATCCCGCCATGGACCTGGTGTACATCACCCTGGACCTGCCGGATGAAGGCACCTTGTCGTGGACGGTGATCGATCAGAGCGGCCGCCTGGCCAAACAAGGCACCACGGCAGGCACACCCGGCACCTACCAGTTCGTGCTTCCGTTGCAAGGTCTGGAGGCCGGTGCCTACCAGGTCGAACTGAGCCAGGGTAACACGCGCATCGGCCGGACCAGGTTCATCAAGCAATAAGACCGCCAACGCTCTTGAAAGCCCCCGGGAACATTCGCTTCCCGGGGGCTTTCTTTACTCGGGCATCGCCCTCCGGTATCTTTGTTCCATGCGTGCCATCGCTTTGGTCCTGCTCGTGATCGCCTGCTGGCTGCCCACCTCCGTTGGTGCCGGTGAAGCGCATCCGCTGCTGGCCACGCACACCTTCGGGCTGAGCCTCAGCACGGGCATGAACAACGAACTGTTCACGCTCTTCGAGATCAAGGAGTTCGAGGGGCGCGTGATCGGCACCACGCCACTGACACGCACCACCTTCATGCTGCAGGCCGGCGGTGCCACGCCCAGCAAGGCGAACCCCACGGGCGAGAACCTCTTCGCGAAGTTCAACATCCCCCTCTGCCTGCCCCTGCACTACCCCGAGGACAAGCGCGCGCTGCCCGACTGCGAGGTGTTCGACCTGATCTGGAAACTGCGCTACTGGGAATACCCGTACCGACAGAGCGAAGGCCAGCACCCGGGGAAAGGTTGGGCCGAGAAACGGGAGGCACCCTCGGAGCGCCAATTGCTCCTGCTCACCGATTACGGCATCCTGCACCTGAACGGCATGGCCAAGGGCGAGGACGTTTTCCGCCTGCTGCATGATGTATGCGACAGCGCATGGGTGGACAACTACCGCAAGGGCTACTGAACGCCGATGCAGGCCAGCGCCACCCTCCTGCAACAGCTCACAAACCCGGAAGTGCCCGGGCCGCAGCGACGCATGGCACTCGGGCGCGCGATCACCCTGGTGGAGAGCGAACGGCCCGCCGACCGCACCTTGGCGAACGCGCTGATCGAACAGAGCCTGCCGTTGGCCGGGCGGTCGTTGCGTTTGGGCATTACCGGGATCCCCGGTGTGGGCAAGAGCACGTTGATCGATGCACTGGGCATGGAACTGATCGACCGGGGGCACCGCGTGGCGGTACTGGCCGTGGACCCCAGCAGTGCGCGCAGCGGGGGAAGCATCCTCGGCGACAAGACCCGCATGGAACGCCTGTCGCTATCCGATGCGGCCTTCATCCGTCCCACGGCCACCGGCGGAGACCTCGGCGGTGTGGCCCGGCGTACCCGCGAGACCATCGCCCTGTGCGAGGCCGCCGGTTTCGACCGCATCCTGGTAGAGACCGTGGGCGTGGGCCAGAGTGAACTGGAGGTGGACCGCATGACCGACCTCACCCTGTTGCTGATGATCGCCGGGGCCGGGGACGAACTGCAAGGCATCAAGCGCGGCATCATGGAAGCCGCCGACCTGATCGCACTGACCAAGAGCGATACCGACACCGACAACAAGGGCCGCGCCGCCGTGAACGACCTGCGCAACGCCATCAGCCTGCTACCGCCACGTCCCAGTGGACGCCAACCCGAAGTGCTGGTGACCAGCGCCATTACCGGGCAGGGCATCGCCGGGCTTTGCGACCGTATTGAACAGTTGCATGCTGAGGACATCCAGAGCGGCCATGTGCGCCGGCGCCGGCAGGAACAGGACCTGCACTGGCTGCGGCGCTCGGTACAGGATGGATTGATGCGTGCCCTACAGAACGACAACCGCGTGCAGGCCGCCTGGGCCCTGCTGGAAACGGACGTACGCGCCGGTCGCCGCAGCCCCTCCAGCGCGGCCGAAGAGCTGATCGCCCTGTTCAGAACAGGCGGCGCACCTCTTCCTTGATGGCGAGGATGGCCTCCTGCGAAGGCGTGTGCGACAGCCGTGCCGTGTTCTCGAAGATCTTCCGGCTCAGTTCGGTGCCCGCCTGCACATCGCCCACCTGTTCGTAGCTCAGGTTGATCAAGCGGATGGTCTCGTCGCGGGCCTGTCTCACCTTGCTCCAGGCCTTGTCGCTCACATAGATCTGTTGCGTCACATTGTGGTCGAACTCCTCGCGCACGGTGGCTACCAGGTCGGTGTGCAAGGAACCCGAGCTCTGGTGGCTTTTGTGGATGCGCAGCACCAATGCACCGGGCGAGATGCGTTCCAGGAACAGCGTGATCCGCTCATAGGCCTGCAGGCGCAGGGGCAGGACGTGCTTGTGGTCCTCCTTGCGCACATCAGCCAAATGACCGGACATGCGCTCGGCGGAACGCTCGCGCATGAACTGTTTGATCATGTAGAACGCCGTGAGGAACACCACCACGGAAGGAAGAATGGCCACAAGGACCTGGACAACGGGATCGTTCATCGTTGATAAACCGGTGGACGAATATCGGCATCGCGCCCGGCATTCATGGGAACGCGCGAACGACACGTGTTAGTTTTGCCCCCTCATCAACGCGGCCCCCACTGCCCCGCAGTACGGCCGCGCACCGCCCATGCACCTCTCCCCGACCGTACTGGCCATCGCCGAACCGGCCACGCTCCTGATGGCGCGTCGCAGCCGCGAACTGAAGGCCCAGGGCCGCGACATCATCGACCTCAGCCTTGGCGAGCCCGACCACGACCCGCCCGCATTCGCCCTGAAGGCCGCCCACGAGGCCCTCGACGGCCCCTGGCACAAATACCCGCCCGTGAACGGCATGCTGGACGTGCGCCAGGCCATCGCCGCCAAGTTCAAGCGCGACAACGGGCTGGAGTACACCGCCGACCAGGTCGTGGTGAGCACCGGTGCCAAGCAGAGCATCATGAACGTGGTGATGAGCCTGGTGGGACCCGGCGATGAGGTGGTGATCCCCGCCCCCTACTGGGTAAGCTACTCCGAACAGGTGAAACTGGCCGGCGGCACGCCCGTGATCGTGGAGAGCACCATCGACGAGAACTGGAAGCCGCCCGTGGAGCGCATCGCCGCTGCCATCACACCCCGCACCCGCCTGCTGATGTTCAGCTCGCCCTGCAACCCCAGCGGTTCGGTAATGGACCGTGCCGAACTGGAGGCCCTGGCCGATGTGGTGGCCCGCCACAAGGAGCTGTACGTGATCGCCGACGAGATCTACGAGCACATCGTGTTCGACGGTGACCATGTGAGCTTCGGCACCCTGCCCGGCATGGCCGAGCGCACCATCACCGTGAACGGGCTCAGCAAGGCCTTCGCCCTCACCGGCTGGCGCGTGGGCTACATCGGTGCCCCACTGTGGATCGCACAGGCCGCCACCAAGGTGCAGGGCCAGTTCACCAGCGGCACCAACAGCATTGCCCAGCGCGTGTGCAAGGCCTGCGTGGAGGCCGACCCCGCCCTGCTCGCCCCCATGCGTGCAGACTTCCTGCGCCGCCGCGACCTGGTGCTGCGCGAAGTGGCCAAGATCCCGGGATGGCGCTGCAACGTGCCCCAGGGCGCCTTCTACCTGATGCCCGACGTCCGCAGCTCCATCGACGGCAAGACCATCAAGGGCTCCGTGGCCCTGAGCCTGCACCTGCTGGACGCCGTTGGCGTGGCCCTGGTGGAAGGAGCATCCTTCGGCGCCGAGGGCACCCTGCGGATCAGTTACGCCACCAGCGACGACAAGCTCGTGGAGGCCATGCAGCGCGTGGCCCGTGGCATTGAACAACTGCACCGGTGAACCAGCCGCTCGCCATCGACACCTTTCTGGCCCGTGCACGGGAGACCACCGTGCTGGTGGTGGGTGATGTGATGGTGGACGCCTACCTCTGGGGCCGTGTGGACCGCATCAGTCCCGAAGCTCCGGTACCCGTGGTGCAGGTCACACGCCGCAGTGCCCGCTTGGGCGGTGCCGCCAACGTGGCCCTGAACGCCCGCGCGCTCGGCGCCACCACCGTGGTGGCCAGTGTGATCGGCAACGAGGACAACGCCGCGCTGCTCGAACGCCTCTTCGCGGAACAGGGCCTGCGCACCGATGCGCTCGTACGCTCACCATTGCGCCGCACCACGGTGAAGACCCGCATCATCAGCGGTCACCAGCATGTGGTGCGCGTGGACGAGGAACAGGAGGACGACCTGGCCAACAGTGACGAGGAGGCCCTGCTGGACCGCATTGCCCGCGTGCTGCGCGACGACCGGCCCGGCGTGGTGGTGCTGGAGGACTACAACAAGGGCGTGCTCACCGAGCGCGTGATCCAAGGCACCATTGCCCTTGCCAAGGAACACGGCGTGCCCGTGGCCGTGGACCCCAAGAAAAAGAACTTCCTCGCCTACACCGGTGTTGACCTGTTCAAGCCCAACCTGAAGGAATTGCGCGAAGGCCTGAAATTGGACGTGGACCCCACCAGTGAGGACAGCGTGCGCAACGCCGTTACCCGCCTGGAGCAGGCCCTGGGTAACACCACCTCCATGGTGACATTGAGCGAGCACGGAGCCTACATACACAACGCCAGCACCGAACACCGTGTGGCGGCGCACACCCGCAAGATCGTGGACGTGAGCGGCGCCGGCGATACCGTGATCACCGTGGCGGCACTGGCACTGGCCCAGCAACTGCCCCCGCGCACCATTGTTGAACTGGCCAATCTGGCGGGCGGGCTGGTGTGCGAAGAGGTGGGCGTGGTGCCCATCGACACGGCCCGCTTCCGCACCGAATGTGAACGTTTGGAACTACCGGCATGACCGTCACACCCTATTCGCCGGAAGGCAGCAAACGCGAGCAGGTCGAGCAAATGTTCGACAACATCTCGCCCAAGTACGACCTGCTGAACCGCCTGTTCTCGCTGGGCATAGACCAGGGCTGGCGCCGCAAGGTGGTGAGCATGCTGGGCCGTGAGCCCGTGGAACACCTGCTGGACGTGGCCACCGGCACCGCCGACCTCGCGATATTGGGCGCCACCAAGGCCAAGCGCGTTACCGGTGTGGACATCAGCGAGGGCATGCTGGGCCACGGCCGCACCAAGGTGGCCAAACGCGGCCTCGAACAACGCATTGTGCTACAACGCGCCGACAGCGAGTCGCTGCCCTTCGCGGACAACACCTTCGACGCCGTTACCGTGGCCTTCGGGGTGCGCAACTTCGAGCACCTGGAACAGGGCATGCGCGAAATGCAGCGTGTGTTGAAGCCCAATGGACGCCTCTTCGTGCTGGAGTTCAGCAAGCCCATGAAGGCCCCCATGAAGCAGCTGTTCCGCTTCTACTTCCACCGCGTGATGCCCGCCGTGGGCCGCACCGTGAGCAAGGACAGCGCCGCCTATACCTACCTGCCCAAGAGCGTGGATGCCTTCCCCGAGGGACAGGCCTTCCTTGACATTCTGGCCAAAGCGGGCCTGCGCGAAGGCAAGGCCGAACCGCTCACTGGCGGCATTGCCACCTTGTATACCGGGCGGAAGTGAGCGGGGCAGGTAAGCGCGGTCAGGCCGCCTCTTCCCCACCGCACACGGATCGATCGCTACTTTCGTTGCCCCATTGATGCGATCCACCCACCTGATACGACCGCTGTTCCTGGCCCTTGTACTGGCGTTGCCCCTGGGCATGAGCCTGCAGGCCCAGAAGAGCATCAAGATGGAGAACCTGCCGAACTTCGATATGCGGCGGTTCCACTTCGGTTTCCTGCTCAGTTTCAATACAAGCGATCTGGTGGTGGTGCAGGACCCGGCCTCGCCATGGCGCGATTCGCTGCTGGTACTGAACCACCTGCGGCAGCCGGGGTTCAACCTCGGCATCATCTCCTCGCTGAACATGACCGACAACCTGAGCCTGCGCTTCCTGCCCTCGCTCTCGTTCCAGGAACGCCAGCTGCAATACACCTTCACTGAACCCGATGGCACCCGGAAGATCTTCACCAAGCCCGTGGAGAGCACCTACCTGGAGTTCCCGCTGCTGCTGAAGTTCAGGAGCGACCGCATCAACAACTTCGCGGTGTATGTGATCGGTGGTGGCAAGTTCGGCATCGACATGGCCAGCCGGAAGGATGTGAACCAGGCGCTGGACGACGAGATCGTGATCAAGTTGGAGAAGTACGACTACGCCGCTGAAGTGGGCGGTGGCTTCGACTTCTTCCTGCAGTACTTCAAGTTCGGCATCGAGCTGAAGACCGCCATCGGCATCCCCAACGTGCTGATCAACGACGACACGCGTTTCAGCCGTCCGCTGGAAAGCCTGCGCACGCGCGCTTTCTTTTTCACCTTGACCTTCGAGGGCTGAGCCATGGAGCGGGTGGTGGATATCGCCCTGCCCCCGAGCGAGGCCGCAGACCCCGTGCTGGTGCGTGAGGCCGCGTTGGAGGCCGCCACCTGGCCCACGGGCACAGAGGGCCATGCACATGTTCTGAAGCGGTCCATTGATGCACGCAGCAAACAACCGCTGGTGCGCCTTCGCGTGCGGGTGAGCGACAGCTTCGTGGATGACACGATCAACGCCCCGGAACTGGCTGATGTTTCAAAGGCACGACCGGTGATCATCGTAGGCTGTGGACCGGCAGGGCTCTTTGCCGCGCTGCGCTGCATTGGCCACGGGTTGCGGCCCATCCTGCTGGAACGCGGCAAGGACGTGCGCTCGCGGCGTCGCGACCTGGCCGCCATCAACCGCATGCACCTGGTGGACCCCGACAGCAACTACTGCTTCGGCGAGGGC
>JBEICT010000171.1:0-7355 GCA_040383865.1 Flavobacteriales bacterium
CATCGTATCGACTATTCCAAGGCCACCTTGTTGGAGCAGGAGGCTGGTCCGGATCCCATCGCCTTGTTCGCCCAATGGATCCACGCTGCGGAGGAGGACGGCTTGCCCGAGCCGCATGCCATGACGCTGGCGACCATGGGCACGCTCACCATCAGTGCCCGCGTGGTGTTATTGCGGTCGTTCGATGCGCGTGGCTTCGTGTTCTACTCCAACCACAACAGCCGCAAGGCGATGGACCTGGAGCGCGACCCGCGTGCAGCATTGAATTTCTTCTGGCCCCAGCACGAACGGCAGGTCCGCATCGAAGGCCGCGCGGAGCACGTGAGCGCAGAGGAGTCCGATGCCTACTTCGCGTCACGGCCTCGCGAGAGCCGCATTGGTGCATGGGCCAGCGACCAGAGCCGTCCGGTGGGTGACCGAGAACAGATGGAGCAGCGTTACGCGCGCTGGGCGGAACGATTCGCCGATGGCGAGGTGCCACGTCCACTGCACTGGGGTGGATACCGTATTCGCCCGGTCCGCATCGAGTTCTGGCAGGGGCGTCCCAGTCGCTTGCATGATCGCATCGCCTTCGAGCAGTTGTCCGATGGACAATGGATGCGCGTTCGATTGCAGCCTTGAGCGAGCGGCTCCACGGAAAGCAGAAGACCCCGGCCTTGGCCGGGGTCTTTGCTTCTGTAGCAGGGTGGTGCTTACTTCTTGTCTGCAGCTTTCTTGGCAGCGGCCTTCTTGGGGGCAGCGGCCTTCTTGGCAGCGGCTTTCTTCGGAGCGGCCTTCTTCGCGGCCTTCTTCGGAGCAGCGGTGCCAGCGGCTTTCTTCGCTGCTACAATGGAGCTGCGCTTGGAAGGACGGGTCTTACCGGTGCTGCCGGCGCGACGCTTGCCTTTCTTGGTCTTGATGTCACCTTTTCCCATGGTATGCGATGTTAGCGTTTGGATCACAAAGAACTGATGCCTGGTAACGTGCAATGGGTCCGATGTGTTGCACTTCTCAACCGTGATCTGTCAAGATCGGGATGATCGGTCACGACCTGTCGAGAGCCTTGTCATTCTTGGGCGCGAGCAGCATCGTCCTTGAATCGTTGCTCGAGGTGCGCGGCGCTATGCACCACTTTGCGCGCCCAGGCCAGTTTCAATGCAGCGAGCGAAGCCGTGTCCAGCTGCCAGGGTATTTCACTTGTGCGAAGTCGCTCCATCACTGTGTACAGCACGATCGCTGCGGATACCGAGATGTTGTAGCTCTCGGTGAACCCGTACATCGGGATGCGCAGCCCGATGTCGGCCTGTTGCATGAGCAGATCGCTTGCCCCGGTGAGCTCTGTGCCGAAGCAAAAGGCCAGCGGCTTGTCCAAGGGAATGGTCTGTGGCGTCACGTTGTCCGCCCGTGGGGAGGTGACCACGATGGCATAGCCCTGCGCCCGCAGCTGGTCGATGCAGCGCTGTGTGTTGTCGCCCTGTTCCCGGTATCGGTGCATGTCCACCCACTTGGAGGAGCCGAGCGTCACGTCCGGGTTCACGGTGAACTTGTTCCTGTTCTCCACGATGTGCAGGTCCTGAATACCGAGCAGATCGCAGGTGCGCACCACCGCACTGGCGTTGTGGGGTTGGTAGATATCCTCCAGCACGGCCGTGATGTGGCGTGTACGTTGTGGTGCGAGACGGTCGAACAATGCGCGTTTGTTGTCCGAAATGAAACCGGATAGCTGTTCGTAGAGCTCTTGGTCGGTCATGGCACTGGATGAGGTCTCATAAAAAAAAGAAAGTCCCCCGCCGAGGCAGGGGACTTTCCGTTCCGTAAGCGGATGCTTACTTCACTTTGTTCTGCAGGTCGGCGCCAGCTTTGAACTTCACCACCTTCTTGGCAGCGATCTTGATCTCCTTGCCGGTCTGGGGGTTGCGGCCTTTGCGGGCAGCGCGCTTGGTGATGGAGAAGGTGCCGAAGCCAACGAGGGCAACGCGCTCACCTTTCTTCAGCGCCTTGGTGGTGCTGGTCACGAAAGCGTCCAGAGCACGCTTTGCATCAGCCTTCGAGATCTTCGCATCAGCGGCGATCGCCTCGATCAATTCAGCTTTGTTCAAGCCCATGATAGTGTGTGTTTGAGTTGGTTTTGTTAGTGAACTCTCGGGCAAATGTATCTGCGTATCCAGTGCTGTCAAGGGTTTCCGGCGGTCTACGCGGAGAATGTTGAAAAATCAGGGGGGTTGTTGATAAGTGCGCCTGTATCCCGCCCCCAGCAAGGGTTTTAGAAAATGCGATCCCCTGAAATCCCCAAGGCGTTGGTCCAACGGAAATCGTGCTTCCGGAGCGATCGCGATGACCCTTGTCAGTCGATCTTCCCGGCCGTCATGAAAATACGCTTCACCTGCTGAAGACCTCGCATGAACTCATCAGCCGACATGCGACGTTTGCCTTCTGGTTGCACCTCCAGCAGTTCGATCCACCGGTCGGCGCAGGCGAGGAGCATTTGGCCCCTGGCCAGGTGAACGGTCCCTGGGCTGACATCAACGCTCTCTGCTGCCATCCGTGTGCGCAGGACCTTGAACTGGATGTGGGGGCGTTCATCCAATTGAAGTCTTAGCCATGGGCCTGGGAAGGGGCTCATGCCCCGCACGTGGTCGTGCATTCGCTGTGCGGTCCAGGCAGGGTCGAGCAGGAGGTCCCCGGGGTGGATCTTCGGTGCGTTGCGCAACAGGCCCGTGGAGGGAACGTGCTGAGGAGATCCCTTCAATTCGCCCTTGTGAAGGCCCTGCACCGTGCGCACCATGAGCGCGGCCCCGACCCGCATGAGCTCATCATGCAGTTCGCCCGCGTTCATGTCGGGTGTGATGTCCACCGCTTCTTGCAGAAGCAGATCGCCGGTGTCGATCTCGTGGCTGATCAGGAAGGTGGTGACACCGGTCCGCACTTCCCCGTTGATGAGCGCCCAATTGATCGGAGCGGCACCACGGTATTGGGGCAGGAGGGAGGCATGCAGGTTCACCGTGCCCAGTCGGGGCTTCGTCCATACCACTTCGGGCAGCATGCGGAAGGCCACCACCACATAGAGGGATGCAGCGATCCGGTCGAGCTCCGCAAGGAATGCCGGATCGCGCAGGCGTTCGGGTTGAAGCACGGGAAGGCCCAGTTCCACCGCTCGTTCCTTCACGGCCGACATGCGCAATTGGCGACCGCGACCGGCCGGTTTGTCGGGTGCCGTCACAACGGCCGCTACTTCAATGCCTGCGGATACCAAGGCATCGAGCGTGCCAACGGCAAAGCCGGGAGTGCCCATGAAGATCACGCGGGGACTGTTCATCGTTCTGGTTCAAGTCGGAGGCGCGAAGGTGCTACGCGAAAGCGATACGGCAACGTGGCATCAGGGCCCGCGTAGTCCACACCGATCCGCGGGCCGGTCAGGATGTCCGGTTCATTGAAGGTGATGCCGACGTCCTCGATGGCGATAGGTCCTCCCAGGAGATCGATGCCTGAATGCTGGATGCGAATGCCCAATGCGGTGGTCAGCGTGCCAGGGCCATGTGTGGTGGGGCGGGCAGGTGCTCGTCGCTGTTCGATGGTGTCCATGCCAATGATCGGATGGATGCCTCTGATCAGCACGGCATGCGGTTCGTCCTCTTGGTGCGTTACCACATTGAACAGGTGATGAATGCCATAGCAGAGGTACACGTAGGTCGTTCCGCCCATGGCGTACATCGGTTCGTTGCGCAGTGTGCGTCGACCACCGAAAGCATGTGATGCACGGTCGGTGACCCCGGCATAGGCTTCCGTCTCGGTGATGAGCCCACCGGTGACCTCCCCATTGATCTGTGTAATGAGCAGTTTCCCGAGCAGTTCACGGGCGATGCTCACCACATCACTGCGCAGATAGAACTCGCGTGGTAACCCGCTGCCACGCATCATGGGATGCTGGCTATTCGCTGTGCTCATCAAGGAAGGTGCGCAGTGCGGCTACGGTGATCGAGTTGTCAGGCAGGGGCTGATGCGCTTGGTCCGCCAGGGAGGGCGGTTTGCGAGCCATGCACCGGTCGCAATGTCCGCAATCGCGCTCCATGGGTTCGCCGAAGTAGCGCAACAGCATGCGCATGCGGCATTCCTTGCCGTTCACGAAGTCAAGCATGGCGTCCATACGGTCCTGTGCGCGTTGAATGCGGTCCCGGTGCGCGGCAGGGTCGAGGGTCATGCGTTGGGCGTCCATGCGCGGGGTCAGCAGCGTTACTCTCGGCGCATCGCTGCGTGGCCGGTACATGAGCACACGTTGACGGTCGAGCTCGTTCAGCAGGTTCACCAGCTTGTCCACGGTGGTGTCGAGCAAACGGGCGATACGATGTTCTTCGATCAGGACGGGTTCCTCATACAATCCTCCGTACGCACGTAACAAGGCTTCGAGCACGGGGCCGAAGCGCCGGTCGTTCACACGCAGGTGATAGATCACACGCTGGTCGGCGATGATCAGGATGCGAGAAGGAGTGCGCGCTCCTTCGGTCAGCGCCAACTTCCCATCGAGCTCCAAGGTCTTCAGTGCCGCGGCCGCTGTGCTCGCCGGAAGTCCGCAACGCTTGGCCAGCGCGGCCAGGTCCAGGTCATAGCTCTCCAGCGAGGCGGAGCCCACGGCTATGCGGTGTTCGTTGGCAAAGGCCTGGTAAACGCGGCGCACTTCGTCCAGGGTGGGGAAACCGCGCTCAACGCGTTCCTGTAGTTTCTCCGTATCGCCAGGTCCCGTCAGTAGGAACGCATGTGCGATCTTTCCATCGCGCCCGCCGCGTCCGGCCTCCTGGTAGTAGCTCTCCAGATCGGGCGGCGGTTCCAAGTGGACCACACAGCGCACATCGCTCTTGTCGATACCCATACCGAAGGCATTGGTGGCCACCACGCAGCGGATGTTCCCGGTGGTCCATTCCTGTTGGATGGTATCACGCTGCTCGGTCGTAAGCCCGGCGTGGTAGGCGCTCGCCTGTATGCCATGTTCGTTGAGCAAGCTGGCGATGCGGGTGGTGATGCGGCGTTCACGCACATACACAATGGCCGTTCCCGGGATGTGCCGTAGCACCTTCAACAGGCGACCGTTCCGGTCCTCGCCGTGGCTGACCCAGAGCACGAGTTCCGGACGATGAAAATTGCCGCGGATGGCATGGGGCGCCCGGAAGCCGAGCTTTTCCATGATGTCCGTGGCCACTGTCGGCGTAGCGGTGGCGGTGAGGGCGAGCACCGGGATCCCGGGCAGATTCTCCCGCAGTTCCTGGATGCGCAGGTAGCTCGGTCTGAAGTCGTAGCCCCACTGCGAAATGCAGTGGGCCTCATCCACTGCAATGATCCCGATGGGCATGCGGGGCAGCCTGGCCTGGAACAGTTCGCTGCCAAGGCGCTCGGGTGAGACATACAGAAAGGCCAGTCGGCCGACCGCAGCGCTTTCCAGGGTGTTGTCGATCTCCACGTGCGACATGGCCGAGGTGATGGCCCTGGCCGGTATGCCCATGCGCTTCAGTCGCTCCACCTGGTCCTTCATCAAGGCAATGAGCGGCGATATCACCAGGCACAAGCGACCCGTGGCCAATGCGGGTACCTGGAAACAAATGCTCTTGCCACCGCCCGTGGGAAGCAACGCCAGCGTGTCCCGGCCGCTCATCACCGAGCGTATCACTTCTTCCTGTACCGGCCTGAACTTCGTATAGCCCCAATGCTCCCGCAGCACCTCGTGGATGTCCTTGGGGGTGGATGGGGGCAGGCTGCCTGTCATTTGTCCTACTGTCCGTGGCTGCTACATTGCGCCCCGAGGCCTCCAAAGCGAACGGTTACCTTTGTTCCCATCCCCCGAATACCAGGCATCCATGATCACGACCGGGCAAAAGATAGCGATCCAGCGTACCGAGCGGTCCCGTTTACCGGAGACCGACCTCGAGAACATCAAGTTCGGCCGTGTCTTCAGCGACCACATGTTCGTCATGGATTATGTGGACGGTGCGTGGGGCGCACCCAGGATCCAGCCGTTCGCCGACCTGCGGTTGAGCCCTGCGGCGCTGGTGCTTCACTACAGCCAGACCATTTTCGAAGG
This sequence comes from Flavobacteriales bacterium, assembly GCA_040383865.1. Lineage (GTDB taxonomy): Bacteria > Bacteroidota > Bacteroidia > Flavobacteriales_F > PHOS-HE28 > PHOS-HE28. The sequence continues at coordinate 6,047 of JBEICT010000171.1, forward strand.
GCTCAAGGCCTACCGCACTGCCGATGGCCATGTGAACCTGTTCCGCCCTCAACAGAACATTGCCCGCATGAACCGTAGTGCCACGCGGATGTGCATGCCCACCATTCCCGAGGACCTCTTCCTGGAGGCCTTGGTGGAACTGGTGAAACTGGATCGGGACTGGATCCCCACGGGTGACGAGGCCTCCCTCTACATCCGCCCGTTCATGTATGCCACGGATGAATACATCGGCGTCCGTCCCAGCGAAGGCTATCGCTTCATCATCTTCACCTGCCCGGTGCGCGCCTATTACAATGAGGCCGTTCGTGTGAAGATCGAAACGAAGTACAGCCGTGCGTTCCCCGGTGGGACCGGCGAGGCGAAATGCGGCGGGAACTATGCAGGCGGGCTCTATCCGGCGAAGTTGGGCCAGGACCAGGGCTTCCACCAGTTGATCTGGACCGATGGGCTTACCCATCAGTATGTGGAGGAGAGCGGTACCATGAACGTGTTCTTCAATATCGATGGCACGCTGGTCACCCCTGCGCTGGACGGAACCATTCTGCGGGGAGTTACGCGCGACAGCATCATTCAGATCGCCAAGGACGAGGGCATCCGTGTGGAGGAACGTCGTGTTTCCGTGGAAGAGATCGAGCTGGCTGCCCGCAATGGTCGCCTGATCTCGGCCTTCGGTGCGGGCACTGCGGCCACCATCGCACATATCGCAAGCATTGCCTTCGGTGACGAGGAGTTCAAATTGGCCGAAGTGAGCGAGCGAAAGCTTGCCAATCACGTCGGGCAGGTATTGGACGATGTGCGTCGCGGGCGCCGGGCGGATCCGCATGGCTGGATCGTCCCCGTGGCCTGATCGTCCGCTTCACTTCACGCGCAGTCCGGCAACACTGTCGGGTATCACCGCCATGCCGGGTGCGGTGAAAACGATGAAATAGCCAGGCCATCCGAAGAACACAATGCCGGTGAGGATGCCCAGTACGAGTGATACGCCGAACAGGAGCCCGGTCATATGAAGGCCGATGAAGGCGAACCGGTTCACCGGTAGATCGATATCGCTGTTCCTTCCGGTCGTGTTCCGGGGATGTGGGCTTTGTCGATCCGCCGTCTGGTCGGTGATCGGGCGATACCGCTGCAATCTCTGGTCATAGGCCTCGCGCAGGGCCGGTTCGCACAGCACGCGATAAGCGTCGTGCACGGCACTGAACACTTCCCCGGCTTGTGGACTGTGATTGCGGTCCGGGTGCCATTGTTTCACCCGTTCACGATAGGCCCGCTTGATGTCCGCAAGCGTGGCATCCCGCGCCACGCCCAGCAC
>JBEICT010000172.1:0-7266 GCA_040383865.1 Flavobacteriales bacterium
GCTGCAACGTGCATCTGTTGCAGAACCAGGGTGGGCAGGCCTGGACCACGCTTGTGGTGGAAAGTGTGAGCGGTTACAACCTGGTGGGCACCAAGTATGCCGCTGGCGACCTGAACGGCGATGGCCTTGACGACCTGGTGATGTGCAACGGCATGGACATAGCGGCATGGTACCGCAACCTGGGCAATGGCAGCATTGGCGCGCGCCACCGCTACTGCCAGACCATGGCCGGGGCTTTTGACATCAGCGCAGCGGACATTGACCTGGACGGCGACCAGGACCTGGTGACCGCCAGCTACTACGGGGATTGGGTGTGCTGGTATGCCAACAACGGCGACGGCACCTATGGGCGGCAGCAGGTGGTGGTGGAGCGCCGCAACCAGATCGCTGTTTCGCGCACCGCCGATCTGGATGGCGATGGCCTGCCGGACGTCATCACCAACGTGGCCAACTGCGCCATCATCTGGAACAGCAACGGCGGCAGCAGCTGGGCCACGGATACGCTGCCCGGCCAAGGCCTTTCGCGCTGCGAAACGGACCTTGATGGAGATGGCGACCTGGACCTGGTAGGCACGGCCAAGTGGTACGAGAACGATGGCAATGGCGTGTTCGCTGTGCGCGACGAACCACTGCTGATCGCAGGCATGGTAAAGGCGGCCGACATGAACAGCGATGGCATTGTGGACCTGGTGGTCCTGAGCGGAACGCAATTCACCACCCTGTTGAACAATGGATCGGGTGGCTTCACGGAGCTCACCGCCCCTGCGGTGAACTACGCACAATTCGCGTTGGGCGACCTGAACGACGATGGATACCCGGATGCCGCAGTGATCGTTTCGGGCATTGTGATCCGCGGCTACTACAACGATGGCACCGGTGTGCTGTTGGATGGGGGAGTGCTGTACACCGGACCTGCCGGTCAACCGCGCACCATCCTGATGCAGGACATCAATGGCGATGGCTACAATGATGTGGTGTGGGCTTTGAGCAACGGCTACACCCACCAGACCTACTACAACCTGGGCATTGGGAATGGCCAATTGGATGCGGGCAGCCTGATCGACCCCACGGCCGAGAGCGCCGCGGCCATGGTGTTCGCGGACCTGAACAACGATGCGGTGCCCGATCTGGTAACGGCGCGCTTCCGCACCATCAGCTGGCAGGAGAACCTCTTCTTCAATGCCTTCCGCCTGCGTGGCAGCGTCTTCTTCGACTTTGACGTGGACGCCTTGCTGAACAATGGCGAACAGAAGATCCCTTATCGACTGGTGCGCACCGATGCCAATGAGGTGCTGGTGTGGACCAACAGTGCCGGCGACTACGATCTGCCCGCCGATACCGGCACCTGGAACGTGTGGCATCCGCACGCGCCCATTTTCCAGGTCACCAACGACCCGGACACGCTGCAGGCCACGCTCACCACTGCGGCACCGATAGCCAGTGGTCTTGACATCGGCCTGGCTCCGGCGAACCTGGGTTCGGGCACATTCTTCTCCATCACACCGGTAAGCACGCAATGCAACAGTAACACTTACCTGCAGATCACCTTGCGCAACATTGGCACCTTCATCCCGGAGGACATCGTTGTGGACCTGTCCCTCTTGCAGGGGCTAACGGTGGAGTGGTACTTCCCCCAACCCGATTCGGTGGTTAACGGCCATGTGTATTGGAGCGTGGACAGCCTCGGGTGGTTCCAAGAGGCACAGTTCAGGGTGGGGCTGTTCACCGGTCCTGCGGGCTCCACCATCGAATACGGCTATGTGGTAACGGGTACCAACATCCCCGAGCCCATTCTGGAACCCCACATCATACACCAGGTCACCTGTGCGTTCGATCCCAACGACAAGCGCGTGAGCCCCGAAGGCTACGGTGTGCATGGTGCGGTGGACATCGATACCGACTGGCTGGAGTACATCATCCGCTTCCAGAACACCGGCAACGACACGGCCTACACCGTGGTGCTGGTGGATACGCTGGATGCCGACCTTGATGTGGCCTCCATGGAGGTCCTCGACGTTTCGCACGCCCTTACCCGCATCGAAGTGGACGAGGAGCTGGTGGCGCGCTTCCGTTTCGATCGCATCATGCTGCCGGACAGCATTGTGGATGAGCCGGGCAGCCATGGGTTCCTGAAGTACCGCATACGTCCGATGGCGGGTGCACCGCACCTTACGGAGATCACCAACTCGGTGGCCATCTACTTCGACCTCAACGAGCCCATCATCACCAACACGGTGCTGAACACCTTGGTGGATTGTGGGCTGCACATGGCATCCATTGCGCCCATTGGTCCCGATGAACTGCTGGCCAGTCCCGTGGGCGATGGGTACCAGTGGTACATCAACGGCAACGCGGTGCCCGATGCCACAAGCCCCACCATCACCACGGACCTCAACGGCGACTATACCGTGGAGGTGACCAGCATCTATGGCTGTATGGCAATGTCGGAGCCGTTCAGCGTGATCAGCACCAGTACCGGCGCGCACACGGGTGGCCACTACGCTGTGCTACCCAACCCGGCAGTGACCGAAGCGGTGGTGTACGGTACGCGGCCCTTCGCTGCACTGGACGTGTTGCAACTGCTGGACATGCGCGGTCGTGTGGTGCGCAGCTTCACCGGCAACGGCACCGACAGACTGGTGGTGGCGCGTGAAGGCCTTGCGCCCGGCACCTACCTGCTGCGCGTACTGGGGGCGGATACCAACGCGGTGCTGCGCGTCACCTTCGCGGACCAGTAGCGCTCTATTCCCAACGCACTGTTCACGAGTTGTGGCGGTGCGGGCGGGAAGGGCGGTGGCGCGTGCGGTTCCTTTGTGCTGCCCATGGCCCGCAAGACCGCGACCGATGCCCTTTCGTTGTTCGACACGCTGGTATACACCTGCGAGTACCGTCTGGTGATCGATCCGGCCAGTGCGGTGCTGGCGCGGGTGATGGAATGGCGCCAACTGCTGAAGGAGAAGGTGGGCGTGTTCGGCGACTATTACCGCATACCGGGCATCACCCTGCTGCAAACCGAGCTGCCGCCAGACTACGAGGGCACCCTGTGCGATTCGATCTGGCGCGGCAGTGGCGCCCGCCCGCCCTTCAAGCTCCACCTGAACGGGTTCGCCCATACCGACGATCGAAAGAGCATCCATATCGACGTCGTGGAGAAGGATGTGGTGACCTCGCTGAGGCAGCACGTTGCGGACCATGTGCGTGCGAACCGACGCATCAAGAAACTGGGCGTGCAAGTGCCGGAAAGGGTCACGCTGCCCATAGCCTCAGGCCTGAGGTCCGCACAATTCGAGGCCGCATGGGCGCTGCTCTCGCCGCACCCGTTCACCGGCGAGATCAGCGTGCACGACGTGGTCCTGTTGAAACGCGAACTGGCGGACACGTCGCTGGACGAGCATGTGCGCACCTTCGCTTTGGAGCACCGGCGCTAGGCCATTTTGTCGTGCTCGCGCACCATGGCCCAGAGCGCCCGTTGGAAGGAATACGGGCACATACCACTTATGGAAGGAGGCATGCAGCGTGGGGACACGCATTGATCACGGGCATTCCGTTCGGAGGCAAGGACCCATGCGGGAGCAGCGATGGCGTAGCGGAACGTTGCAGGAATACCGGTGTGCCGCTAGGTTAATTCCGGCCCGATCGTCGGCACTGGGTGCAAAGGTGCTTACCTTGTACCCGATACCCCGGTGCTTTTACCGGGTTCTACACGTTGCAGCACAACAACTGCGGCACAATACGGTCAGTACAATGTCAAGTGGTACAGTGAAGTTCTTCAACACGGAGAAAGGTTTTGGTTTCATCACCCCGGATGAGGGCGGTAAGGACGTGTTCGTCCACAAGACCGGCACCCGCGATAACATCCAGGAGGGCGACAAGGTCACCTTCGAGGTGGAGCAGGGCCCCAAGGGTCTGAACGCAGTGAACGTAAAGCGCAGCTAAGCGCTCACCGATCAAGAAGCAAAGCCCCGGCGCAAGCCGGGGCTTTGTGTTTGGTGGCCCTACGGCCTGAAGGTCGTCGTTACAGCCGGGCGATGAGGGCCTCCACTTCATCCGCACTTTTGCCCAGACGGGCTTGCAGGCGGGCCACCAAGGCGGCCTCTTCGCCTTCCACGTACAGCAGGTCGGTATCACTGAGCTGGCCGAACAGGTTGCGGAGCTTGAACTTCTTGTGGCCCCAAGTGCCCGGGGCAATGCGTAGTGGTGAGGTGGGGCCGGAGGGGATGTTGTCTGCCATGTGCGTGTGGGTGTGCAGGCGGTGGTGCCGCTTGCAGGGTGCGTTGTTCCAGTGCGTATCGGGTGATGTTCCGCTTGCACCTTGCGGTGCGGGGTCCATTGCTCGGGACCTTCCTTGCCGGCCTGAGCGTACCGGCACGGAGTACAAGGTACGCCAAGAGAGGGCCGATCGGACCGAACCACCGTAATGCGTAAGGGGCGGAGGTCAGCCCATCGATCATTGCCCCCGATCCCGCCGATCAATACCGGCGATTAAACCGATCACGGATCGGTGCGTCCAAGCGAATGTCACATTTGCATCAACGGTCAGTTAACTGCAAGTAATGGACCGCCGAACGGAACCTGCATTAACCCTTTTGCCCCTCCTGCCCATGATCGTTGAACGTATGCGGAACGCGTTGCTGCTGTTCCTGTCCCTGATCGCTGTTCGCGAAGCGGCCGCACAATCCGCCTTCGACGGTTACGCCTTGTACAACCTGATGAACCAGACCACCTCGCGCCTGGTGAACGCGGCCGGGCAGGTGGCCTACACGTGGAACTGCCCTTCCACCTACAGTTACTCCATGGCCCTGAAGCCGAACGGCAACATCGTGCGCACAGCGGTGAACAGCGGCAACATCATCAACACGGCCGCTGTGAGCGGACTGGTGCAGGAACTGGACCCACAGGGCCAGGTGGTGTGGTCGTTCACATATTCCACTGCCGACCATGTGACGCACCACGACATGTGCCTGATGCCGAACGGCAACGTGCTGCTGCTCGCTTATGTGCGCAAGACCGTGGCCGAGCTGCAGGCCTTGGGTTACACGGGCAATTCGGCCAAGTATCCGGGCCGCATCATTGAGCTCCAGCCCACGGGCAACACGGCGCAGATCGTGTGGCAGTGGGAGATGGCCGACCGCTTTATCCAGTACGTCGATGCCAGCAAGCCCAACTACATGCCCATCGCCGATCACCCGGAGCGCATGAACATCAATGTGGCCGTGAGCACCGGCGGTGGTCCGGGCGGTGGCATCGATTGGTTCCACGAGAACGGGGTGGATTACAACGCCGAGCTGGACCAGATCGTTTTCAGCGCCCGCTACCTCAGCGAGATCCTGATCATCGACCACAGCACCACCACGGCCGAAGCGGCCGGCCACACCGGAGGCAATGGCGGCCGTGGTGGCGACTTCCTGTTCCGTTGGGGCAAGCCGGCCAACTACGGCATCACGGGTACACAGCGGATCCCTTCCGCAGTGCATGATGTGAAATGGGTGAAGGCCGGCTATCCGAACGCCGGATGGCTGATGTTCGTGAACAACAACGGTGGCGGGAACAGCACCACCACCGTCGATGCCATCAATCCCGAGCGGGTGGGTTCCAACTACCCGTGGACGCCGGGCACAGTGTGGGGACCTGCCAACTACGAGTGGCGACATACCTGCCTGGCCTACGCCAGCGGACAGAGCGCTGCAGAGCGCATGCCCAATGGCAACACCTTCGTGGCCCTCAGCGGCCAGTACATGTACGAGGTGAACAGCAGCAACCAGGTGGTGTGGCAGTACAACGCCGGTCCCGCAAAGGCCTTCCGTTACCTGTGCAGCGATCCCGGCATCATCGCCCTGCTGGGTCCCGATCCCTGCGGCCTGGCCACCGATGTGAACGAAGCCGATGAGGACGCCGCGTTCGGCATCTACCCCAACCCCACCGAGGGAATGCTCAACCTCACAGGTGTGGACATGACCACCATGGACCGCTTCGTGGTGTACGATGGCACCGGGCGCGAGGTGAAGCGCACCGCACCGGGGTGGACCGTTGACGTGGGCGACCTGCCCGATGGTGTATACCAAGTGGTCGTGGAGCATGACACGGGGCGGCGTGATGTGCGCCGGGTGGTGGTGCAGCATTGATCCCCTATGCGCAGATCGTACGGCATAGGGTTCGTAATGGCGCTGGCCGTGGCACCCGCCGCGGCCTTCGCGCAACCCGACCTGTATGATCCGGGCTCTGTGCGCGAGCTGCGGTTGTACTTCGATGTGTCCGATTGGCGCCATGCGCTCGACAGCTTGTACCTGCTGGGAGAGGATGAGCGCTTGATCGGCGACCTGGTCATCGATGGCACGCTGCTGCCCGATGTAGGCGTGCGCTACAAGGGCTATAGTTCCTGGGCCAATGGAAGGGCCAAGAACCCCTTCAACATCAAGTTGGACGAGGTGCATGATGGCCAGGACTACCAGGGGTTCGAAAAGGTCAAGCTGAGCAACGTGATCCAGGACCCCTCGTTCCTGCGCGAGGTGATGGCCTACGAAGTGGCCCGCAACTACATGCATGCCTCACGTGCCAGCTATGCCGACCTGTATGTGAACGACACGCTCGTGGGCCTTTATACGAGCGTGGAGGATGTGGGCAACGATTTCCTGAATGACCACTTCAATGAGAAGAGCGGGAGCTTCTTCAAGGGAAATCCGCCCACCGTCGACCTCACCGGCGAGAACTGCAACCTGGGCGACAGCCCCGGCACCGATAGCACCGACTATTACGACCTGTACGACATCCAGTCGGACCACGGCTGGGCGCACCTGCTGGAACTGATCGAGGTGTTGAACAGCGCACCGGAGAACATCGAGCAAGTGCTGAATGTGGACCGCACGCTGTGGATGCACGCCTTCAACTACGCACTGATCAACTTCGACAGTTACGTGGGCTACGCCCAGAACTACTACATCTACCGCGACCGCGATGGCCTGTGGAACCCCATCCTTTGGGACCTCAACATGTCCTTCGCGAGCTTCCGCCTCACCGATGCGTCCACCTACTGGAACGGGTTCAGCATCAACCAGGCCATGACCATCGACCCGCTGAGCCACTACAATGGTCCCAGCGTGTTCCCGCGCCCTTTGCTGCGCAACCTGTTCAACAACGCCATGTACCGCAGGATGTACATCGCCCATCTGCGCACCATCATCGCCGAGCAGTTCAACGGACCGGCCTTCCGTGATCGTGCCCTGCAGTACCAAGCGCTCATCGATGCGCACGTGCAGGCCGACACGAACA
>JBEICT010000173.1:0-7162 GCA_040383865.1 Flavobacteriales bacterium
ACGGATGTGCTGCCAACTGTTCCACCTCGCAGGTATTGATGGGGATGCGCACCACCATCAACGTATCCAGCACCAGCAGTTCGTTCAATCGCACGAGGGCGTCTGGTTTATCGCGCAACACGTACACCTCAGCCAACTGCTCCATGGACCGATATCCGCCCAACCGATCGCGATACTTCACGATGCCACGGGCAAAGGCGGGACCGATGCCGGGCAAGGCGATCAATGCCGTGGTGTCGGCCGTGTTCACTTCGAGCTTGCGGAACTCCTTCCGTTCATAGCGTTCCTCGCTCTGCTTGGGGTAGGAAGCATTGGTCTGCCACGTGCGCTGCGGGGCCCGTTCCCGCTGTTCGCGTTGGAGCTTTGGGAGGCTGTCGGGCAACAGGATGTACGCTTCCCACAAGGCATAGCGCTCCGGGGTTACCGCGTAGAGCTTGGCCACGTCCTTCTTCACGCGGAACCGACCGCCTTTTGCCAGGTAGCGCTCCACCCCGTCCACTTGGCGTTCGGCGAGACCAAGTGCCAGCCATTCCTGGCGTTCAATGGTGTTCGGGTCGAAGGGGAACAGGCTGTCACGTTTGGTACTGGTGGTGGCCTGTCGATCATCGGGCCGTGCCGCCCATGCGCGCATTTCCTCCACCAGCTTGGGATCCGCTTCGGAAAAATGGAACTGGAACCACTGGACGTAGACCACCCGGGCAAAGACGATGAGGACCAAAATGGCCATCAACAGGAAGAACCCATGGCGCTCACCCTTATGCAGGTTGAGCATGGCCTTCACCTGTGTCAAGAAGGTGGACGGTCCCTTCTCCATGCGAGCATCACTAAGAGGGCCTCAGTCGGATGTGCGTTCCTCGTCGTTGCTGCTGTAGCTGTCGGGCTCCGGCTTGGGCGGTGCCGTAAGGACACGATAGAAGAAATAGACCGTCAGCGCGGTCACGGTGCCCATGGAGCACAGCATGAGGACGAGGGCCGATGTGTTCATGCCTTGGGGGACTTGAGATTGGCAACACGTTTCAGGTATGCAACTCGCACGAACCAGCAGATGGTGAGGAACATTGTGAGCAACAAGGCGCGGGCTCCATGCACCTGCCAGGGAAGTCCCTTGGCGGTGATCTTCTCCCATATACCTGGTAGCGAAGCGAGAAATACAGCTGCGATGAAGACCGGTGTGATGTATTTGATCACGAAGCGGTAAGCCAATGGCACCCGGATGTCGGAGCCGGTCGTGATCTCCTTCCAACCCTTGTCCATGCCGAAGACCCATGCGAACAGGATGATCTCGAAGAGGGCAAAAACCACCAAGCCTACTGTTCCTGCCCAATAATCGTATTCATCGAAGACACCTTCTTTGAAGTACAGCACCGTAGGCAGGCCCAGGACCAGCACGATCAACCCGAAGAACCAAGCGGCCGGTCTGCGTTTCCAGCCGAACTCGTTCTCCAGGAAGCCCATTACGGGAGTGCCCATGGCCAAGGAACTGGTGATGCCCGCGAAGAAGAGCAGCCCGAACCAACAGACCCCTGCTATCATTCCCAAGGTGGGACCCCACTGGGTGAAGAGGTAGGGCAGCGTCTTGAAGCCCAAACCCAGCCCACCACTCTGTGTCAGTTCAACGACCCTATCGATGCCGAGATAGCCGATACTGATCGGGATGATGATCGATGCCCCGAGGACTACCTCCACGAACTCGTTCATCCAACCTGCGCTCATGGCATTCAAGGCGATGTCGTCCTTGCGCCTCACATAGCTCGCATAACACTGGATGCTGCCCATACCAACACTAAGCGTGAAGAAGATCTGACCGGCGGCTGCGAGCCACACCTTGGCGGTCCAAATGCTGCTGTAGTCCGGGGTCCACAGGAAGTTCAGGCCCACTGTTCCATCATTCACAGCACCATTCTGGCCTGCTTGCAACGTAACGCCCATCACGGCCAGTACGACCCCAAAGGCGATCAACAGGGGCATGCCGATCTTGGCCACCCTTTCCACCCCACCACTTAGGCCCTGCGCAAGGATCCACGTGTTCAGGAACAGGCAGATAAGCCAGAATAAAACCGCTTCGTAGGGGATACCTGTGGTGGTCGTGGAGATATCCACATAATTGCCAAAGAACGCCGCTACCTGTTCCGCTGTCTGGCCGTTGAAGGAACCCGCGACGGAATGCCAGATATAGCTCAGCGTCCAACTTTCCAGGTAACAGTAATAGGCTGCCACTGCAATGTTGGTGAAGATCCCGAACACCCCGATGTATTTCCAAAGTGCCCGTTTGGGGTCCATTTCGTGCAGGATGAAGGGTGTGCTGTGATTCCCTTTCCGTCCACCGAAACGCCCCATGCTCCACTCCACCCACAACAAAGGGATACCCATGAGCAGGAAGCAGACGAGATAGGGAATGATGAAGGCTCCACCCCCATTCTGGATAGCCTGTACCGGGAACCGCAGGAAATTGCCGAGACCCACTGCATTGCCGGCCATGGCCAGGATAAGGCCCACGCGGGACCCCCACGATTCTTTTTGCGCTGCGCTCATCCGTTCTGATTCAGGCAGGCCAAGATAGAAGCTTCCGGGAATGGAGGCATTGAAGGAAGCCGGGTGAAAGGGCGGAGTGGTTACCGACCAAACGTCGCTACCATGTCCAGGGTCACTTCCCCAACTGCCCGGCCAGAACAGCCAACCCCTGCTCGAATCCGCGGGGTTCGTAACCCAGTTCCCGACGGGCCTTGTCCAGCACGAACCCGGTGTGCGGCGGACGTTTCGCAGGCTGACCCAGTGTATCGCTCTTCACCGGCGTCACTACGGAAGTGTCCAGGTGAAAGAAAGCACCGACACGTTGTACCAGTTCCAGGATGCTCATGCCGTCGGGTCCGCTGAGATGGTACACTCCTGTAGCCCCTTGTTTGGCGATCCGAATGCAGCCATCGGCAAGGTCCTCGGCGAGCGTGGGCATGCGCCATTGGTCGTCGACCACTTTGATGGGCTGGCCCTTCTCCAGGGCGCTCTTTGCCCAGAGCACCACGTTGCTGCGGCTCAGTCCTTCGGCGATGCCATACACGATGATGGTGCGTGCTATGGCCCATTTCGCGAGGCCGCTGTACATCACCATGCGTTCGCCGTCCAGCTTGCTGTGGCCGTAGATGCTGAGCGGTGCAGGTTCGTCATCCTCCTTGTACGGTCCGTTGGCACCATCGAAAATGAAGTCGGTGCTCAGAAAGAGGAAGTGGCTGCCGTGACGTTCGGCCGCATTCACCAAATGTTCGGTGGCCGTTACGTTCTGCAATTGGCAGGCTGCGGGGTCCAGTTCGCAGGCATCCACATTGGTCATGGCCGCTGTGTGGATGACCACATCGGGCCTTACCTCATCGAACACGTCATCCACCTCGGCCTGCACCGTGATATCCAACGGACGATAATGCGCCCCCAAAGGCATCGGTGTACGGTCCGGGCCACGCCCGGTGGCGATCAGTTGCACGTCGGGGTCTTGCCGAAGGGCAGCGACCAGTTTCTGGCCCAACAAGCCGTTGCTTCCGGTGATCAGGATCTTCATCGAGCGCGAAGAAAGTGCAGGCATCGCGACCTTGTTCACTTCCGGCCCAGATCGTTGAAGTAGCCCTTGCTGCTACCGAGGCTGAAGAAGCTGATGAACAAGGCGATGTAACTGAGATAGAACAGGGATTGGACACAGACCACGAACTTGCCCACTCCTGAGACTGGAAAGTACTCGCCAAATCCGATGGTGCTGGTGATAACGAAGCTCAAATAGACCGCATCCGTCCATTGCACCAATGGCTGGTTAAAGTAGTTACCGGCCAAGTGTACAACCGCGAAGCTGAAGACCACTTCGAGGTAATTCAGGAAGATGAGCAGCTTGGACCGTCTGTATGAACGGGGCGAAGGGAAGCTATCCGATGCGAAAATGAGCGTGGGGATGTAGATGATGGTCTCGGCCATGAGCCAGATGATCAGGAATACCACGAACCCCTGCTCCCACCACCCGAAATGCATGACCAGGAGCGGGAACAAGGTCTTCAGCAAAACGAAAACCTCGATCGCGAAATCCTGGTACAACGGCCCCTTCCGCCAGAGGAGATGCTTGATGTACATCCCGGGGAAAAGGAACTGACTGGCCGCCAATGAAAGCCTGACCAACTTCTCCAGCCCGGCGTCCTCGTCATAGGTGTTGTTCCAAATGGCACGCAGGTTCTCTACGCGCCGCGTGATCGTTGAATACCGATCACCATCACGTTGTCCCTTGCCAATAATGAGCTTTCGGAGGGTGTCACGCATGGATCTATAGCCGATGTCCGTGCGGAAAAGGTAGACGCTCCTTTGTTACCGAAGGAAGACCAATATCACCCTTTTGGATCCTAGATCTCCCAGACCGTGCTCCGCTTGCGAAAGGGCTGCTTGATGCGCTCCTTGTGCTTGAGCACGAACGCCATCACCAGATAGGCGACCAAATGCACGCCGGCCGTGATGAAGCTGAGGTAGATGAAGCTGAGGCGGACCTCTTCGGTCTTCACGTTCAGCTTCTCTCCCCACCATTCGCAAACGCCGAACGCCTGTTGCTCAAAGTAGGTCTTGATACGGGCGATCATGGTCGTTCCTATTGCGGATGTCCTTCAGACGGTCCTCTTCAGCAATTGGTTGCCGATGCCGCAAGATAAGCATCGCTTGGCCGAACAGTACGTGTTGCGTAATTCGATGAGGGATTGACCGCGTGCAGCGGAATCGGCACGCAAGCCGAGTTCGGCCCATCCATCCAGCACGCGGTTATGCTCGGCTGGCAGCTGCTCCAACAGGGAAATGGCCCTTTCCATGAGGGCCTCACGCCCTTGCAGGCGGCCCAATGCGAAGAGCGTAGGCACCAAGGCGTTGATGATGAGGTGATCGGCCCCGGCCCTGCCCAGACGCTTGGGACAGGGGGCGCTCTCGCGATCGAACAGGAAGTGGGTGGACCAATACGGACCGGCCTCCACATCGAGCAACTGATATAGGGAACGCACATCCTCCGCCTGCAACAATTCAGCGAACGATCCGTCCAACCGCATGAGCAAACGGGCCAGTTGGGCTATACGCACCGTGGGAAAGTTCACCGGACGCATGCGACCGAACTTCCAGGCGGCCACCGGAGCAGGACGGAGATCATGGAGACGGACCAAATGCGCATGCTCCGTCTGCAGCGCACGCGGATGTTCGTCCACGAAGTCGACCTGCAGGAGCCCGGCCTGGCCGAACAACAGCGCCTCCATGCGCAGGGCGTCGTCGCGATAGCGCTGGATGACCCGCAGCGGCAAGGCATTCGCGAGCATGCCGAAAGGTTCCGCGTTCACCTTTAGGCCAAAGGCCCGGCAAAGCATGTGGAACAGTGTGGCAGAAGGATCCCCATCCAATTGGACGTACAGTTGCTCCACCTCCCTGGCCTTTCGTTCCGAACGTTCGATCAGCACACGTTCCAACCAGGTGCCCGTGAGGCTATGGTCGATGCGACCCAGATGGCCGGCGCAGGGCACAAAGCCTTTTCCGCGCATCAACGCATGGTGCATGGCAATGCTGTCGGTGCTCACGCGCGACATCAGTTCAACGGTGGGCAACACCCGGCCGCTCAGTGTGCACACCTCGGCATCGTGCTCATACACCACATGGAGCACCACGTTCTCGTAGGCGGGGTCGAACTGGTGGCCGTGCGCGTTCCATTCGCTGCTGCGCAGATGGACCTCCACTGTACCGGCCCACAACTGCCCTCCAATACGGACCTCCGCACCGGATAGGTCAGGACCACTGTTCTGCTGGATACGCCCTGGCCTCAGCACCTCGACCTCAAGGCCTCCCGTGGTCCGTAAGGCATGCTGGTGGAAAAGGCGTTGCTCCCAGATGTACTGCAAGAGTTCCTCCCCGTAAGGGAATCCGGGCTCCAGAAGTTGATCGGACGGTCGAAGGGGTGGTTCGATGCGGACCGCATCACGAACAACACGAAAAGCGTGATGATGGGAACGCTGGGACAGGATCGGGGCAAGGGCGGAATTCATCATGGCGACGCAGATTGACGGTTATTTCGTCATGCATGCGACGCATAATGTATCAAAACAGTTCCGATCGAAAAGATCCTCCCTTTTCTCAGAAGCGATCGGCCATGGCCTGTTGAAGCCCCATCGCTGCAGCGCGAGCGGCAGGGATCGCGGACTCCCCTTTGCCGGCATACAGGATGCCCCGGCTGCTGTTGATCAACAGCCCGCCATCGGTTGTACAGCCTGCATCGAGCACGGCGTTGAGGTCGCCTCCCTGTGCACCTACCCCGGGCACAAGGAAGAAATGGTGGGGCGCTGCCTTGCGGGCCTCGGCGAGGATCTCGGGCCTGGTGGCACCTACCACGAACATCAATTCATCGGGCGTGCCCCATTCCGAACAGCGCTGCATCACCACTTCGAACAGCTGTTGATCGCCGTTTACCCGGAGGAACTGGAAATCCTCGGCACCGGCGTTGCTGGTAACCCCCAGCACGATGCCCCACTTACCCGGCCGACCCATGAACGGACTGATGCTATCCCGGCCCATGTAGGGAGCGAGGGTCACGGCATCCACATCGAGGCGGTCGAAGAAGGCCTCCGCATATTTACGCGCCGTGTTGCCGATATCGCCGCGCTTGGCATCGGCGATGATGAAGCAGTCGCCCTTGCTGCGAATGAAGGCGATGGTGGCCTCCAGATCAAGCCACCCTTGATCACCGAGGGCCTCATAGAACGCGAGGTTCAGTTTATAGGCCACGGCCACGTCGTGCGTCACTTCCACAATGGCCTCGTTGAAGGCGCGGACCGGGTGGCTCTCTCCTTGAAAATGCTCGGGTACCAAGTGCTCCTCGGTGTCGAGGCCCACACAAAGCAGGCTCTTCTTGCGGCGGATGGTGGCGACCAGTTCGGTGCGTGTCATGGACCGCAAAGGTCAGACGATCGGCGCAACGACCGGACCGGACCGGCAATGAAATCCACTGATCAAAGAGGAGTTCGCGGCTGCTCCCAGTTGATCAGACACCTGCCTCGGCCTTCAGTTTCTCGGTGCGCTCGGCGAGTTGTAGCGCGTCGATCATCTCTTGTAGATCACCGTTCAGGACCTGCGGCAGGTTGTGCACGGTGAACTCGATCCGGTGATCGGTAACGCGGCTTTG
>JBEICT010000174.1:0-7133 GCA_040383865.1 Flavobacteriales bacterium
CCTTGCCGCTCACATCCGCCACGCAGGCCACGTAGGTGCCGTCGGCCAGCGTGATGAGGTCGTAGTGGTCGCCGCCCACCTGGCTGTGGGGCTGGTACCAGGCGTCCACGGCGATCTGCGCATTGTCCGGCAGGGTGGCGGGCACCAGCATGCGCTGCATCTGGCGGGCCAGTTCCAGGTCGCGGAGGTCGCGGGCGCGTTGCAGGGCCTCCTGCGCCAGGCGCCGGTTCTCCATGGCCACCACAATGAGGTTGGTGAGCGTTTGGATGAAGTTGAGGTGCTTCACCGTGGGGCTCATGCGCTGCTCTTCCTCGTCGATGTCGCCGATGAGCAGGAAGGCCAGCGGACGGTCCTGGTGGTACACGGGCACGGCCACATCGAAGGCGCCCAGACTTCCCGCGGACTCGCTGCCGATCACCTGGATGTCGGTGAAGCGCCCGAAGGCCTGCTCCGCATCGAAGGTGGTACCATCGGGATGCCCGAAGCCGAGCACCTGTTGCCAGCGGTCGGTGCGTTCGAAGAGCAGCAGGCGCGTGATGCCGAGGTCCTCGCGCACGATCTTCTCATACAGCCGCAGCAGTTCTTCGCGCGATGTATTGGCGTTGATGGCCTTGGTCACATCAAGCAGGGCCTTGAGCTGGAATTCCTTCAGCTCGAGCCGTTCCGCTATGCGCTCCAATCGGGCCATGGGGCTCAGTCCTTCAGCTTCTTGTACAGCTCGGGCAAGCGGCCCAGCAGGGCGATCTCGCGCATCTTGGCCTTCCACTCGCCGGCCGGACTGCCGAAGTAGGTGCGGCCGCCTTCCAGCGAGTTGATGAGGCCGCTCTGGCCCAGCACCACGGCGCCCTTGCCGATGCGCAGTTTGCTGGGCACGCCCACCTGGCCCCAGAGGGTCACGTTCTCTTCCACCACCACGGCACCACTGATGCCTACGTGCGAGGCGATGAGGCAGCCGGGACCGATCAGCGTATCGTGGCCCACCTGGATGTGGTTGTCCAGCTTGCAGCCTCGGCCAATGCGGGTGTCGGCGCTCACGCCGCGATCAATGGTGCACAGCGCACCGATCTCCACATCGTCCTCGATCACCACGCTGCCGCCGGGGGCCATCTTGTCGTAGCCGGTGGGGCGCTTCTTGTAGTAGAAGGGGTCGGCGCCGATCACGGTGTTGGCGTGTATGGTGACCCGGTCGCCAATGGTGGTGTGCTCGTAGATGACCACACCGGGGTGGATGATGCAGTCCTTGCCGATGGTGACGTGCGGACCGATCACCGCGCTGGGGTGCACCTCGCTGCCGGCACCGATGTGGATACCGGTCTCGGCCCAGCCCGCGCGTGGCATGAAGCGGCGCACCAGCGCGTTGTAGTCGCGGCAGGGGTCGTCGCTGATCAGCAGGGCCTTGCCTGCGGGCGGCTCCACGGCCTTGTTGATCAGGATGGTGGTGGCGGCGCTGTTCAGGGCCTTGTCGTAGTACTTCTCGTGGTCCACGAACACCAGGTCGCCCTCTTCCACGCGGTTGATCTCGTTGAGGCCGGTGACCAGGCGCTCGGTGTTGCCCACCACCTGGGCATTGATCAGTTGGCCCAGTTGGGCGGCGGTCTGGGGAGGGGAGAGTTTCACAGCGCGGGATTGTCCGCCAAAGGTAACCGGGGCATGTGGTCATGTGCCCATGTGGTCATTTGCTCATGTGGGCAATTGCTCATGTGCTCAGGTGGGCATGTGCTCATGTGCCCATGGCCGGGCCAACGGTGGGCGTGCCATCCGGCTGCGTTGGTGGTATCTGCCATGTGGTCGAAGCGCGTTCATTGACGGGTTGCACAGGTCTTGTTCGAGGGCGCATTCCATGAGCACATGTTCACATGGTCGGATGGGCACATGCACAGGGAATTCATGTGCTCAGGTGGGCATGCGCTCATGGGTGCGGGTGGTCCTGTTGGAAACAAGAACCCCGCCTCCCAGTGCTGGGGGCGGGGTCAGGTGCGATATCGATCCAGGTCTCGGACTCTGTCCCGGTCGACCCATGGGTCGACACTACTTCTTCACACGGTCCAGGTATTCGCCGGTCTCGGTGTCCACGCGGATCATGGTGCCGGCGTCCACGAAGATGGGCACCATGATGTCGGCGCCGGTCTCCAGCTTGGCCTGCTTCATCACCTTGTTGCTGGTGTCGCCTTTCACGGCGTGCTCGGCCTCGGTCACCGTGAGCTCCACCACTTTCGGGGGGCGGGCGAAGATGGGGGTGTCGCTCTCGAACCCGATCTGGATCACCATTTCCTCCTTCAGGAACTTCATGGCATCGCCCAGCAGGGCCACGGGGATGTACAGCTGCTCGAAGTTCTCCTGGTTCATGCACACCATGTTCTCGCCCTCGCGGTAGAGGTACTGCAGTTCGTGCACTTCCACGCGGAGCACCTCCATGGTCTCGCCGCTGCGCCAGCGGTGCTCGTTGAGTTTGCCGTTGCGGATGTTGCGCATTTTGCCCTGGTAGAAGGCGCGCAGGTTCCCGGGCGTGCGGTGCTGCCATTCCATGATCTGGCAGATGTCGCCGTTGAAGCGGATGTAGGAACCGATGTTGACGTCGGACGTGGAGGCCATGATGCTGAGATTCAGATGTTCGGGCCGCGAAAATAGGGTTTTCGGGTGTGGGAGCGTTGTGTAAAGGGTTGTTGACGGGCGGCCCCCCTGATACGGACGATCGGCGCGCTCGCTCCGAATGGATCACTTCCCCTTGTACTCCCCGATCTCCACGCTATCGGTACACAGGTCGTGCTCGGCGGCCTGGCGGTTGCTGGCGATCACCAATGTGCGGCCGGCCATGTGTTGCTGCAAGAGGCCACGGTACCAGGCAATGGCTTCCGCATCGAGGTTGCTGGCAGGCTCGTCGAGGAGGAGCAGGGGGGTGTCGCTGAGGATGGCCAGGGCCAGCTTCAGGCGTTGTTTCATGCCACTGCTGAAGTGCAGCACCGGCTTGTCGAGGGCATGGTCCAGGTAGGCGATGCGGGCCACGTCGGCGGTCTTCAGTCCTTGGCGCAGGGGCTTGAAGCCCGCGTGGAATCCGATCACTTCGCGCAGGCTGAGGTCTTCGTAAAGGCCGAGGTAGGGCGCGGCGATGCTCACGTGCCGGTACACCTGTTCCTGCGGCACCAGGCGGCCTTGCAGGTGGTGTGCGATGGTGCCCGCGGTGGGTGTCAACGCTCCTCCGAGCACTTGCAGCAGTGTGCTTTTTCCGCTGCCGTTCGCGCCAAGCAATGCGGTGCCACTTCCGCTCGCAAGGGTGCGCGTGATGCCCTGGAACACCACTTCACGCCCGAAGTGCTTGGAGATGTTGGTGAGGAGGAGTTCCATTAGGGCATGTGCTCATGTGGACATGTGCTCATGTGCCCATGGCCGGACCAACGGGCGTCGTGCCATTCGGCTGCGTTGGTGGTATCTGCCATGTGGTCGAAGCGCGTTCGTTGTCGGGTTGAACAGGCCTTGTTCGAAGCCGCATTCAGGAGCACATGTTCACATGAACACATGGGCACATGCACACATCCTCTTATTCTGTCAACCCGCGCATGATCCCTTTCGGGCTGTTGCGGATGAAGTCCAGGATCTGGCCGCGCTCTGGGCTGCGGGGCAGGGTCTGCTCCACGTTCTGCACGGCGCGGTCCACGTTGCTGTTGCGCACGAAGATCTCGCGGTAGATGTCCTCGATGCGGGCCACGGCGGCATCATCGAAACCACGACGGCGGAGGCCCACCACGTTCACTCCCACATAGCTCAGCGGTTCACGTGCGGCCTTCACGAAGGGCGGCACGTTCTTGCGCACCAGCGAGGCACCTGCGATGAAGCTGTGCGCACCGATATGGATGAACTGCTGCACGGCCACATTGCCTTCCAGGATGGCCCAGTCGTCAATGGTCACGTGGCCCGCGAGGTTCACGCTGTTGGCGATCACGATGTTGTTGCCCAGGATGCAGTCGTGCGCCAGGTGCACATAGGCCATCAGCAGGCAGTTGCTGCCCACCGCGGTCTTCAGGCGGTCGGCGGTGCCGCGGTTGATGGTGACGCACTCGCGGATGGTGGTGCCATCGCCCACTTCGGCCGTGGTGTGCTCGCCGGCGAACTTCAGGTCCTGCGGGATGGCGCTGATCACCGCACCGGGGAAGATGCGGCACTTCCTACCGATGCGCGCACCGTCCATCAGCACGGCATTGGGGCCGATCCAGGTGCCTTCCCCGATCTCCACATCGGCGTGGATGGTGGCGAAGGGTTCAATGGTCACGTCCTTGCCGATCCGGGCATCGGGGTGTACGTAGGCGAGTGGGGAGATGCTCATCTGTGCAGGGTCTCAGGCGGTGGCCGTTGCAGTGGTCTTGGCAGGTGCCTTGTCCTTCACGATCTGTGCCATCATCTCGGCTTCCACGGCGAGCTGTCCGCCCACGTAACCGCGGCCCTGCATGTGCACCAATCCGCGACGGATGGGCGTGAGCAGTTCCAGGTGGAACACCAGCGTATCGCCGGGGATCACCTTGCGGCGGTAGCGGATGCCGTCGGTCTTCAGGAAGTAGGTGGTGTAGTTCTCGGGGTCGGGCACCTGGCTCAGGGCGAAGATGCCGCCCACCTGCGCCATGGCCTCCACTTGGAGCACGCCGGGCATCACCGGGTTGCCGGGGAAGTGGCCGGTGAAATGTGGCTCGTTCATGGTCACGTTCTTCACACCGATGATGCTGTTCTTGTCCATGTGCATCACCTTGTCCACCAGCAGGAAGGGGTAGCGGTGGGGAAGCATCTTCTCGATCTGCTGGATGTCGAAGAGGGGCTCCTTGTTCAGGTCCAGGTGCGCCACGGGGTTCTTCTCTTCCTCGCGGATCTTTTCCTTGATGCGCTTGGCGAAACTGGTGTTGCCGAAGTGGCCCGGGCGTGCGGCAAGGATGTGGCCCTTGATGGGGCGGCCCACGAGGGCCAGATCGCCCACGATGTCGAGGAGCTTGTGGCGTGCGGGCTCATTGAAGAACTTGAGGTCGGTGGTGTTGAGCACCCCGTTCCGGCGGATCTCCACTTCCTGGTACGGTCGGCCCAGCGCTTCGGCCAGTGCCTTCAGGTCCTCTTGCGTGGTGCCTTCGCGGTCCTCCAGCACAATGGCGTTGTCCAGGTCGCCGCCCTTGATGAGGCCGGCCTTGGCCAGTTGCTCCAGTTCGCGCAGGAACACGAAGGTGCGGCAGGGCGCGATCTCGGTCTTGAACTCTTCGGCGCGGTACATGCTGGCGTGCTGGGTGCCGAGCACGGGGCTGTTGTAGTCCACCATCACCGTTACGCGGAACTCGCCGCCGGGCGTGGGCACACCGAGCATTTCGGTGCCGCGCTCCTGCGTCTCGAACCAGAGGGGTTCCTTCAGCACGTACCAGTTGCGGGGGGCGTCCTGTTCCTCCAGGCCAACGGCCTCAATGGCCTCCACGAAGGGCAGTGCGCTGCCGTTCATGATGGGTACTTCGGGGCCCGCGAGCTGCAGCAGGCAGTTGTCCACGTTCAGGGCATACAGGGCGCTGAGCACGTGTTCGGTGGTGTTCACCACGGCCTCGCCCTTGCCCAGGGTGGTGCCACGTGCGGTGCTCACCACCAGGTCGGCGTCGGCCTCAATGATGGGCTGCTCCGGCAGGTCCACACGCTGGAACTTGTAGCCATGGCCCACAGGGGCGGGGTTCAGGGTCAGTTTCACGGGGACGCCGCTGTGCAGGCCCACGCCTTCAAGGGTGATGGGTGCGCGGAGGGTGTGCTGGTTCTCGCTCATGCAGTGTACGCCGTAGCCCGGCGCAGGCATTTCAGCAAGTGCGGCACCTGTTCCGTTGGGGCGCCGTGCTTGCCCGGCGAAGGTAGGATGACGCCGCGTACTGGTGCAGGACCCAGGTCAGCCCTGGTGCCGGGCCTTCAGGGCGGCCAGCTCTTTCTCCAGCTGGTCCACGCGCTTCTGCAGGTCGGGCAGGCGGCGGAAGATCACCGAGCTGCGGTCGTACAGCCCTTTTGGGAACGCGGGCGAGCCTTGCACCATGGAGCCGTCGGGCAGGTTGCTGCCGATGCCGCTCTGCGCCGCAATACGCACTTGGTTGCCAATGTGCAGGTGACCGGCAATGCCCACCTGGCCACCGATCTGGTTGTGGTCGCCCACCTTGGTGCTGCCCGCAATACCCGTTTGCGACACGATCACGTTGTGCCGGCCGATCTCGGCATTGTGGCCCACCTGGATCAGGTTGTCCAGCTTGGTGCCCTGGCGGATGATGGTGTGGCCGATGGTGGCGCGGTCGATGGTGGTGTTGGCGCCCACCTCCACCTGGTCCTCCAGGATCACGTTGCCCACCTGCGGCATCTTCTCGTAGACCCCTTCCGCATTGGGCACGAAGCCGAAACCATCGGCCCCGATCACGGCACCGCTGTGGACCACGCATTGTGCGCCGATCACGGTCTGGTGGTAGATCTTCACCCCGGCATGGATGCGGGTGCCCTTGCCCACCACCACGCGTTCGCCGATGAAGGTGTTGGGGAACACTTTCACGCCATCCTCCAGCACCACGCCTTCGCTGATGTAGCTGAACGCGCCGATGTACACGCCCTTGCCCAGCTTGGCCGAGGGGCTCACGAAGCTGGGTTGTTCAATGCCCTTCTTCTCGTACTGCAGCTGGTAGTTGCGTTCCAGCAGCTGCGTGAAGGCCATGCGCGGGTCGGCGACGCGGATCAGCGTGAGGCTTTTTGGGATGGGCCGGTGCGCCTCGAAGCCCTTCTCCACAATGGCGATGGTGGCCTTGGTGGAGTATATGAACTCGGTGTACTTGGGGTTGGCCAGGAAGGTGAGGGTGCCGCTGCGGGCCTCTTCGATCTTGGCCAGGTCGTTCACCAGTACCTGCGGGTCGCCGTCAACCTCTCCGTGGAGGAGTTCAGCGATCTGCGCGGCGGTGAATTGCATGCGGCAAAGGTAGGGGCGGAGGGGGAATGCGGGTTCAACGCAGAGGGGCGGAGGGCGCGGAGGAACGCAGAGAATGCGTGTTAACCGCAACGGCGCGACGGGCGCGACGAGGAATGCATGTTCACCGCAAGGACGCAAAGAGCGCGGAGGGGTGCAGAGGAAATGCGTGTTAACCGCAACGGCGCGACGGGCGCAA
>JBEICT010000175.1:0-7104 GCA_040383865.1 Flavobacteriales bacterium
GTGTCGCCCACTTTGATGTCGTTGAAGTTCTTGATGGAGAGGCCGCACTCGTAGCCATGCGTCACCTCCTTCACTTCGTCCTTGAAGCGCTTCAGCACATCGAGATCGCCGGTGTACACGACGATGCCATCGCGGATGAGGCGCACCTTGTTCTTGCGATCGATCTTGCCATCGAGCACGTAGCAACCGGCCACGGTGCCCACTTTGCTGATCTTGAAGACCTCGCGCACCTCGGCGGTACCGGTGACCTTCTCCACCTCCTTCGGTGCCAGCATGCCCTCCATGGCCTGCTTGATCTCCTCGATGGCGTCGTAGATGATGGAGTACATCCGGATATCGATCTCCTCTGTCTCGGCCAGCTTGCGGGCGCCCGGGGTGGGACGCACCTGGAAGCCCACGATGATGGCGTTCGAGGCGGTGGCGAGCAGCACGTCGCTCTCGGCGATGGGACCCACCGCGCGGTGGATCACGTTCACCTTGATCTGCTCGGTGGTGAGCTTCAACAGCGAATCGGTGAGCGCCTCCACCGAGCCGTCCACGTCGCCCTTGACGATGAGGTTGAGCTCCTTGAAGTCGCCGATGGCGAGGCGGCGGCCGATCTCGTCCAGGGTGATGTGCTTGTGCGTACGGATGCCCTGTTCACGCTGCAACTGCATGCGGCGCGTGGCGATGGTACGGGCATCACGCTCGTCCTCGAACACCTGGAAGGTGTCGCCGGCATTGGGTGCACCGTCCAGACCGAGGATGGAGACCGGCGTGGAAGGCGGCGCCTCGGCCACCTGCTGGCCACGCTCGTTGAACATGTTCCGGATACGACCGCTGTACTGGCCGGCCAGGATGATGTCGCCCTTGCGCAGGGTGCCACCGTCCACCAGCAGGGTGGTCACATAACCACGACCCTGTTCCAGCGTGCTCTCGATCACCACACCGTGGGCCCGCTTTCCGGGATCGGCCTTCAGGTCCAGCATGTCGGACTCCAGCAGCACCTTCTCCAGCAGCTGATCAACGCCCTGACCTTTCTTGGCGCTGATCTCCTGGGTCTGGAACTTGCCGCCCCACTCCTCCACCAGGATGTTCATCTGGCTGAGCTGTTCGCGGATCTTCTCGGCGTTGGCCTGCGGCTTGTCGATCTTGTTGAAGGCGAACACCATGGGCACGCCGGCGGCCTGCGCGTGGTTGATGGCCTCACGGGTCTGCGGCATCACACTATCGTCGGCCGCGATCACGATGATGGCGATGTCGGTGACCTGCGCACCACGGGCACGCATGGCAGTAAAGGCCTCGTGACCGGGGGTATCGAGGAAGGTGATCTTCTTGCCGCTCTCCAGCTGCACGCTGTACGCACCGATGTGCTGTGTGATGCCACCGGCCTCACCGGCGATCACGTTGGCCTTGCGGATATGGTCGAGCAGTGAGGTCTTACCGTGGTCAACGTGACCCATGACGGTAACGATGGGCGGACGGGGGACCACACGCTCCGGCACGTCGGCCTCTTCCTGCATGTCCTGTTGCACATCGGCGCCGACAAACTCCACCTTGAAGCCGTATTCCTCGGCGATCACGGAGAGGGTCTCTGCATCGAGGCGTGGGTTGATGCTCACCATCATGCCCAGGCTGAAGCAGGCCTTGATGATGTCGGTAACGGGAACGCTCATCATGGAGGCCAGCTCGCTCGCGGTCACGAACTCGGTGACCTTGAGGGTCTTGCCGGCCAGGTCGCGGGCGGCCTGCTCCTCCTCGAAACGCTGGTAACGCTGGTCGCGCTTGTCGCGGCGCAACTTGGAACCCTTGCTCTTGCTGCCACCGGTAAGGCGTGCGAGGGTCTCGCTCACCTTGCGCTTCACGGCGTTCTCGTCCAGTTCGCCCGGACGGCCCGTGCCCGTTTGGGGGGCGCGTTGTTCCTGCTGCACGGCGCGGTCCACGTTCACGGGACCCGGCTTCACGATGCGCTTGCGGCGTCCGCGATCATCGGGGCGTTCCGTGGGCTTGCGCTCCTTCTCCACGGGCAGTTCGATCTTGCCCAGGGTCTTCAGGCCGGCCAGTTTCTGCACGTTCACCCGGATGGTCTCGGGCTCTAAAGCGGCGGGGGCGGCAGGTGCTTCGGGAGCGGCTGGCGGCGCTTCGGCCACCGGTGCTGCAGGGGCGGGCGCTTGGGGTGCGGGTGCTGCAGGTGCCTCGGCCTTGGCCGGTGCGGCCTTGGCTCCCTTGCCTTTGGAGGCCTTGCTCTCGAGGTCGATCTTGCGGACCACCTTCACGCCGGCCTTCTCGGCCTTGGCCTTGATCACTTCGGGCTCCGCGGTCTCGGCCACCGGAGCGGCGGGTACTTCAGCGGGCGGGGGCGTAGGGGCCGGGGGTGGCACAGGTGCGGCCACAGGCGCTTCGGGCTCTGCCTTGGCCTTCGGTTCGGGCTTGGGCTCCACCTTGGGTTCGGCGGCCTTGGCGGCCGCAGTGGCCAGCGCAATGGTCTCCCGCTCATGGCGCTGCTGAACCACCTGCTGGCTCTTGGCCTTGATCTCCTTGTCGGTGCCGAACTCGGCCATGAGCAGGTCGTAGAGGTCCCCCGCGATCTTGGTGTTGGGGTTGCTCTCCACCTTGTGGCCCTTCTTCTCGAGGAACTCCACCACGGTATGCACACCGAGGTTGAATTCCCGCGCCACTTTGCTCAATCGTAATCCCTTATCCGTCGCTTCGCTCATGCAATGCCTGTTGTCCGTTGTGCCTCCGAATCCCTATTTTACCGTGCCATGGCCCGCCATGGCGGTTGTTCCCGTTCAGGCCTCCAGTTCCGTCTTGAGGATGCGCAGCACCTCGGCGATGGTCTCCTCCTCGAGGTCGGTGCGGCGCACCAGTTCCTCGGCGGGGATGTCCAGCACGCTGCGTGCGGTGTCGCATCCGATGTTCTTCAGTTCGTCGATGATCCACTGATCGATCTCGTCGGCGAAATCCTCCAGGGCCACGTCGTCGCTCACCTCGTCGGTATCGCGGTAAACGTCGATGTCGAAGCCCGTGAGGCGACCGGCCAGCTTGATGTTGTGGCCACCCTTGCCAATGGCGAGCGCCACCTGGTCGGGCTTCATGTACACCTCGGCACGCTTGTGCTCCTGGTCCAGCTTGATGTCGCCCACCTTGGCGGGGCTCAGTGCGCGCTGGATCAGCAGTTGTTCGTTGCTGGTGTAGTTGATCACGTCGATGTTCTCGTTGCGCAGTTCACGCACAATGCCGTGGATGCGGCTGCCCTTCATGCCCACGCAGGCGCCCACCGGATCGATGCGGTCATCGTAGCTCTCCACGGCCACCTTGGCACGCTCACCGGGCTCGCGCACAATGCGCTTGATGGTGATGAGGCCATCGGCCACCTCGGGCACTTCCTGCTCGAACAGCTTGGCGAGGAACTCGGGCGCGGTGCGGCTCAGGATCACCTTGGGGGAGTTGTTGTACATCTCCACCTTCCACACCACGGCGCGCACGCTGTCGCCCTTCTTGAAGAAGTCGGTCTTGATCTGCTGGTCCTTGGGCAGCACCAGTTCGTTGCCCTCATCGTCCAGGATCAGCGTTTCGCGCTTCCAGATCTGGTACACCTCGCCGGTGAGGATCTCGCCCACCCGGTCCGCGTACTTCTTGTACAGGTGGTCCTTCTCCAGTTCCATGATACGGCTCTGGAGGTTCTGCTTGAGGGCCAGGATGTTGCGGCGACCGAAGTCCTCGATCTTCACCTCCTGGCTCACCTCTTCGCCCACCTCGTAGTCGGGCTCGATCTTGCGGGCCTCGGCCAGCTCGATCTCCAGGTTGTCGTCCTCGCTGAAGCCATCCTCCACGATCACGCGGTTGAGCCAGATCTCCAGGTCACCGCGGTCGGGGTTGATGATGATGTCCACGTTGGCCTCTTCCCCGAAGCGTTTCTTCACCACGCCACGGAAGACATCCTCCAGGATGCCCATCATGGTTACGCGGTCGATGTTCTTGATGTCCTTGAAATCCCCGAAGGATTCGATGAGGTTCACAGTGGCCATGGCCAGGTTCAGTTGAACGTGATGGTTGCTTTCGTCGACTTGATCCCTGCTAAGGGGATGATGGTAATGTCCTCGTCCAGTTTGGGCAGGCGGCCCTTCACTTTGCTGGGGTGCTGTATGCGCAGGCCGAGCTGTTCGCCATCGGCGCTTTCCAGGCGGCCCTCCAGTGCGGTACCGTCGGCCAGCAGCACCTGCACAATGCGGCCGGTGTGCTTCTGGTACTGCCGGGCCACCTTGAAGGGGCGGCCCATGCCGGGGCTGCTGAACTGTAGTTCGCAGTCGTCGGCGGCCTCGGCCAGGTCGTCGCGCACGGCCTTGTTCAGGTCGGCCAGCTCCTGCAGGGTAATGGCGCGGTCGTTGTCCACCTCCACCACCACCTTGCCGCCGGGGCGCACGTCCACATCCACCAGGAAGTGCGTGGTGCCTTCCAAGTGCCGTTCTACGCTGCGTTTTACCTGCTCTGCCGTGACCATACTGTACTGAACGTCAGGGGGTAGGGAATAAAAAAGAGGGGCGGTCCCCTCTTCCTCTTCCGCCAACTAACGCGGCAAATGTAGGTATTATCCGGCGGAAGCCATGCATGCGCTGCTTTGGTCAGCGGTGTACACCCAGCTCCAACGCGCATATGGCCCAGCACACTCCCTATCGGTGAAATTCCCACAGGCCAGTTATCCAGCCACCTCGACCACTTGCAAGATCTCCACAGCGCTGAACCACCTACGCGCGTAACTTCCACGGCCGTAAATCCTCTTGCTCATGCGTGCTTCGTTCCTCTGCCTCGCATTCGTCTGCTGCCCGGCTCTACTCCATGCACAAGGGCCGCCGGATATTGAGTGGCAACGGTGCTTGGGGGGGACCAGCTTGGACCGCGAAGGGGGCGTATTGGAACTGCCCAATGGCGAACTCCTGCTGACCTTAAACCCGACCGCAGGCGGTGGCAATGTTCCAGGCCCGGTGCAAGGTGGTGGGGATGTCTGGCTGATGCGGCTTTCCCAGTCAGCTACCATATTGCAACAGCGGCTCATCGGCGGGCCAGGGGTGGATGGCGGCGGCCTGCTTTTCCAGGCGGCTGATGCAGGGTACTTCATGCTGGGAGGCACTACAGCGAACGGGGGCGATGTGAGCGGGCATCATGGAGAGAATGACCTCTGGTTGGTTAAGTTGGATGCGGGTCTGAACATCCTGTGGCAACGGTGTTACGGTGGTAGCGGCAATGAGTACGGGAAACTGATCAGCGCAGCGGATGGCGGGTTCTTCTTGGTAGGCGCGACCCAGTCCGAGGATGGAGATGTCCCACTGAACAGGGGCAACTTCGACGCCTGGGCCATGCGGATAAGTGAGTCGGGAACGGTATTGTGGTCTCGCACCTATGGTGGCACGAACGACGACCGTTTCCGCTCGGCCATGCTCAACTCCGAAGGCCAGCTCATCTGTGTCGGCTACTCATGGTCAGCTGATGGGGACATAGCAAGTAATGATGGCTTGGCGGATGCATGGATCGCTCGTATCGATCAGTCCAACGGGGACCTGATCGAATACGTCCTATTCGGCGGCACGGGTTATGAGAGCGCCAACGAGGTCATCATCACGCCGAACGGAGACCTGCTCATTGCGGGCGTAACGGACACAAACGATGGAGATTTCACCGGGTACAACGGTGGTGTGGGAGATGCCTTTCTCTCCCGGTTCAGCTCCAACTTGAACCTCATCTGGGCCAAGTGCTTTGGCGGCAGTTCAGCTGAGGAATTCAACGATATCATTCCTGGCCCTGACGGCGGCGTTGTCTGCGCTGGCTTCACCGGCTCGAACAACGGTGACGTGACCGGCAATCAGGGCGACGCCGATCTCTGGATAACAGGCATCAACGGTAATGGCGACCTGCTCTGGCAGCATTGTTATGGGGGCGCAGGCAATGATCGCTGCTACAGCGTGCAAAGAGTACAAGACCAAGGCCTGGTCGCCATGGGCACCACCAACTCACCCAACGGGGATGTGAGCGGCTTCAATGGCGGATTCAGTGATGCCTGGGTGGTGCGGCTCTCTGAGGAGACGGTCGGTATGGCTGAACCAATGAACTCATTTTCAGTATCCCTTGGTCCGAACCCGGCAAAGACTACCGCGGTACTCACGTTGGTCGCGGCTGCACCAGACATCTTGAAGACCCGACTCATGGATGCCAGGGGAGCGTTGATAACGAACGCAACCAGCACTTATGTGTCGGCAGGTGTGAATCATGTACCGCTATTCATAGACGACGTCGCACCGGGTCCATATCTCCTCGAAATACTGATTGGCAGCAGGCGTACCACGGTCACCATAATAAAGGAGTGATGCGTTTTGCACACTACCTCCACTTATTCAGTACCGTTGACCAGTTATCAAATGAAATTGACCAGTTAGCGATCCGCTATTGGATTCAGCATTATTGGGAATGAGTTTTAGGATGCATGAGAATTTATCCATGCATAACCAAAACCATTTTCCATGCGACTGCCCTTACTTTCCGTTGCTGCACTTTGTGCGCTGACCGCCTTGGGTCAAAACAACCCGAGGGACCTCTTCGTCATAGACCCTTACGAGGCCAACGGCTACTTCATCACCTCACCCGACCTGCTTGATCAGCTCGGCGCCGCTAACATTCATGTCGATATCGTCTCACGTGCCGATGACGGAAATGGTGGAACAAACACAACTATACTGCAGAGCTTCGATCTCGACCGCACCACGCTGCACAGCCACGTATTGGCCAGCGTTATCGAGACCTTGCCTGCTGGTGCAGAAGTTGCGTACGATGCCTTCGCTCGTAACGGAAACAACAACGTGGTGGGCGAGGTACATGCCTGGCGACCCGGACCGGTCCTCAGCGAGAAATGCAATCTGATCTGCGAACAGAACCGGCACGGGTGGAAACTGACCGCATACGCGGATGGAGGAAATGGCAATACAGCGATAGAGATCACGAACCCTGGTCGTTACTTCTTTGTAACGTCGCTTAATGGGCATTGGGAGCTATTCAAACAGCAGAACCAAGCAGAATGGTACGGACTCGACGACTGGTCCAACTACGACTGCATTCCTGGGTCATGTGAGGAAA
>JBEICT010000176.1:0-7100 GCA_040383865.1 Flavobacteriales bacterium
CCGTTGAACTCGGCAACAGTGCCGGTCAGCGTAATGGCGTCGCCGATCACCAGCGTTCCGGGTGCATTGAACACGTAGATGCCCGTCCAGGGGCCAGTGCCGTCCTGGATGAAGAAGCCGCTGGTGCCATTGAGCGCCGAAACAGTACCCTGGGTGGCGACCAGGGTGCCCACCAAGGGTGAAGCGCCATCCGGTGCAGTGCTCTCTTGGATCTCCGCAATGGTCGCGGCCGTGGGTGGTTCCACCGTGCCGGTCGCAATGGTCACCCGATCGATCTCGATGCCGGTCTCTGCAGTGGCGTTCACCGAAAGGATGAACTCTGCCAAAGTGCTTGAGTTCGTAATGGACACCGTTTGAGTGTGTGATTCCCAAGTTGTGGTGTTCACTGTTATGTAGGGGTTGTATGGCGAGTATCCCGAACCTGTGCTGCGCTCGTCGAACACACCGGTGCGGATGTCGCCCTGACCGCGCACCCAGAACGTGATATCATAGGCTTCGCCATTGGTGACCGTTTGGGCCGTTGTGCTGAATCGCTTGTGCGAGGTGCTGGCGTTGATCAGACGTACACCGATGGTGTCGTTGGCCTCCACCACGGGTTCCACAGCGTTCGCGGCTAGGTTGGTCTTTGACCCGAACCAGCCATCAGGGATGGCGCCGGTCCAATCAGAGAATTCGCTGTCGATGTTCACCTGAGCGCTCGAATTGAGGGCGCACAGGAGCAACACCGCTGCCAGGGTAATGTGTTTCATGTTCGTTGGGGGATTTGGAGTTCGATCGTACTTATTGGATCACCACATCATCGATGCGGTAGTTGGTCGTTTGGCTGTTCGGTCCCGAACCGGTATATCGGAAGGCGACCACGAAACTACCGGTATACCCGTCGGGTAGGAAGCCGGCCAGGGGGATCTGGCCCGAAGGGATCCAAGTATTGAAGGCATGCGTGGGAGAGTTCGCGAAGGTGGCCCCGGTGATCTCGTTCCAGTTCGCAGTGGCGGCATTGGTGCCGTTGAAGTTCGTGCTTACGAACGCCTTGAAGGGCACCTGGCCGTTCACCCAGAAGGCATACTGGGTGCGAAGGGAAAGGCTCATGCCAGGAGCGAACTGGAGGTTCGGGCTGATAAGCCATGCCACATCAGAGGAATTCGAGCTCTGGAAGGCGGTGGCCTGCGCACAGATCTGACCTGCATCACTGTACCCGCGCCAAACGCGTGAGCCGGCGGTAGCCACATTGAACCAGCATTCCAGTGAAAGGTCCACGTTGGAGACGCCGGTGGCGAAATCCTGCGTTACTGCCGGTACGGGGTCGCACGGTTCAGGGATCGGGTCGCACCGCTCTCCGGTCAGCTGCACTTCGCTGATGTCGCGGATGAACAACTGCATGTCATCATTGAACTGACCCACAACGGCAACGAAGCTCCCGTTGCCTGATGGCAACGACTGACCAGCGAAATTGGCGAAGCCACTGGTCCGCACGATCACGTTGTTCTGGCAATCGGACAAGGTCCGGTTCACGGTACTCTGGTTCACGGCATCGGCGTAAGTACTTCCCAGTTCTGACTGGATGAACTCCACGTTCTCGAGACGGATGAGCTTTGCCTGCATGGACGGCGTGATCTGCGCGATGGTCACCAGTTCAGGCTCCTTGTCAATAAGGGTGGCCTGCTTCACCACGTTATTGTCCACGTTCACGCTGTCCAGTTGCAACAGACCCTGGTACATGCTGAGGGTGGTGCCGGGGAGATAGATCCGGATGCTATCGCCTTGGTAAAGGCCTCCCGGGTTCACCAAGCGCATAACGATGGCACCAGTGTGGTCCTGCACGAACACGTTCTTGTAAAGGTTGCCGCTCTGTTCATCGGCAGTGACCACGGCATACACCGAGCTATCACCACGGAAACGGATGGGGTTGCCGGTGAAAAGTCCACGCAGCTGAGCTACGGTCAGCACCGAGCCCGTGGGCAGCGTGCGTACGGGTGGGGCGTCGAACTCCTTTTTACAGGCGACCGCCAGCACGACCAGGCCTGAGATCAGAACAGTGAGACGGAGGTTCATCAGGAAGGGGTGACGTTGGGTCATGGGATCAGAAGCTGAAGGTCAGCATCGCGAAATAGTTGCGGCCGAAGAGGTAGCTGTACTTGGGCGGGAAACGGTTGGTGTCGGTGCGGTCGTAGCGGGCCTGTTCAAAGCCGCCCACACGCAGGTCCTGGTTGTTCAGGATATTGCTGATCGTGGCGTTCAGCGCAATACGGTATTGCCGCTTGATCATCCAGGACTTGCCTAGGAAAAGGTCGATGGTCATTCCAGGGTCCACCTTGGTCTGGTCCAGGAGCAAGGCCACCTGAGGGTCGCTTTCCGCGTAAATGCCAATGGCTTCAGTCGTGCGCCGGTCAGGGTTGGGATCCAGGTACATGTCATCGAAATAGTTCGCGTTCACACCGGCGAACCAGAACTTCGGGGAGTTGTAGCGGAGACCCAAGGAGGCAGCGGTCTGTGGCATACCGCCCACGCGGAAGTTCTCCCAGTACACGGTGCGGTCCTCGTCGAACACTTCAGGGCTGTTATCCCGGGTGATCGTCGCCTGTGGCCGTGATGAATAGCGGAAGTCGCCGGTACCGAGCACGGCGGTTGCCGACCAAGTGCTCGTAAGGCTGGCCTCAACGCCAAGCTCAACGCCCTGATGGACCTGGTCAACACCGGTCATCGAATAATTCACCAGGGTCCGGAATTCATCGTGATAGAAACTGCGCGACCAGATCTGGTCCATCATCTTCGTGTAATAGAGGGTGGCGCGACCCTTCACACGAGGAGAGCGGACGATGTAGTTGATGTCCCCGGAATAGATCGACTCGTTGGTCAGGCCTTCCACAACCTGATCACGAGTACGTGGCGAGATATAGGCGGTGCGCGGAATGGGTGGACGGGTCATCCATGCAGCATTGACGCTTACGAAATGACGGCCGGAGAGCTTGCCGACCACACCGCCCTTCAAACCGTAGGAGAAGAAGTCCTGTGTCTCGGACCTGCCCTGGCTTTCTTCAGGGAAGCGACCGTTCCGCAGGCGACTATCACGCCAGAAGGCCGTGTAGGTCACCTCGCCACCGCCATATACTTCAACGTGTGCCCATTTCTTCTCGTATTGGACAAAGGCGTTGTAGAACCGCGTTTGGATGTCGTAATCATAGCCGAAGGTGTCCCCCTGGCGCACCACCTTGTTCGGCTGGTCAAGGTCGTTCTGGGAGACCAGCGTGTCGTTGAAATCACGGTCCGCGAACTGGTCCACGTCCAACCAGAAATCGCCGCCCAACAGGTCATCGACGACCTTGAAGTAATGGGTCTTTTGACGGTGGAAGCTGCCGCCTACCGTCAAATGCACATCGTTCTCCAGGACCTTGTCATATACCGAGTTGATCCCGATCCTGGTGGGGTCCGCACGAACCTCCTCCAGTACGTATTTGCTGCGGTTCCCGGTGATGTTGTTGCCGGCGATGCCATCGGCGTTCTCCACGGTATAGAGGTTCTTGCCATTGGCGAAGTAGAGCTGGTCCCAGTTGATCTGCCGGGTGTTCACATCGTTCTGCCAGGCGCTTGCAAGCATGGCAGCCATTTCGGGGTCGTTCTGTCCGTTCACCGAAAGGGTCGGCGTGTAATAGCTCGGTAGGTAACGGTAATAGTCAGGGCGTGGGTCCTGGGCATCGAACCACTGGAGCCCCGAAAGGCCATCCCTGCCGAACGTGTAGTAAATCGAGGTGTTCCAATTGGTCTTTTCGTTCGGGGTGTACTGGTGCGATGCGATGAACATCGGCTTGTGGTCGAAGCTCATGCGCGCATTGCGCTTCACGCCGTCCTGATAGCCCCAGTTCGGGTTGTAGTAGTTGGTACCTGCGAGGTCATAGGCTTCCTGAACGGCCACCCCTTGTCGACCTTGAACCATGGGTGCGCCGAACCCGGAAAAGCTGATGCTGTGCCGGTCGTTGAACTTCTTCTCTGCGGACAGGAAATAGGCATAGGCATCGAAACTGGTGCCCTCGGCATAGCCCTCATCGGCCCATCGGCGTGAACCTGAGAAGCTGAAGGCCCACCCATCTTTCCGCATCCCTGTGGAGGCTGTGACCATCAGACGGTTGCGGTAGGCCCGATCGGCAGAGGCATAGGAAACCCGAACACCCTTACGTACGTTGCTGGCCCTTACGTTCAGGTCGGTATAACCACCCAGACCGCCGAAGTTGTAGCGGGAGGGTGCAACCCCGGTCCGCACTTCCATGTAACGGGTCACATCGTTCAGGCCAGCCCACTGGCTCCAGGTGGCCCATCCGGATTCCATGTCATTCACAAAGACGCCATTGATGCTCACAAGCATGTTCCGCGAGTCGTAACCGCGAACGCGGTATCTGGCCGTGCCGAAGTTGAAGCCAGCAGTGGCCGTGTATACATCCCTGGAAGACTGAAGAATGCCGGATATGTCCTGGGCACCTAGTTCCGAGTCAAGGTCATCGGCCGTCACAGTGATCACCGGTACCCGTGGGGTATTGGTCTGGGTGGTGTCTGGCCGGACCGCCAAGGTGGTATCGGTCTGTGCAATGGCGTTTTGGTAAACGAAAGTGCAAATGGCCAAAGTCATGAAGGACAAAAGGCCGTATCGTCGATGTGTGGTCATGGAAACTTCCAAGGGAAGGGACGGGGATACACTGGCGCTGGGTTCCAAAGGTCCCTTCGTCATCGGGCCAACCTCCTTACGTTATAGCCGCCCGATCTTTCGGCAGGCTACGACGTACAAGGAAGGCGTTTCACGTAGGGCCGCCAAAATTAAGGGGGAGAGTCGAACTTGGGACGTTGCCTTTATGTTGACTTTCCGTGTCCGTTGGGTCACCGGTAAGCCGGTTTGCTTTCCGAGCATAGGCAACGTTGGCAAGGTAACTGATCGTCAAGGGGATAGGGCAATGATTAACTTTGCACGCTTCGTCCCTTAGGTGACGGGCATACGGTACGCAGAACACGATGCTTCGTCGCATACTTCCTCTACTGGTCCTCCTGGGTTCCCTGCTGTTCAGTGTGGATAAGGTACGCGCTGCGCATTACTCCGGTGGAAGTATCACCTACGAGTGCTTGGGCGGCAACATGTACCAGATCACGTTGGACGTTTTCCTTGACTGTTCCGGTGTCGCCATTACCTCTCAGTCTCTGAATTTCACCAACAGTTGTGGTGTTTCCTTCACGCTGAACAATATCCCGCAGATCTCGAGCGAGGAGGTTTCCCAGCTCTGCCCGGGTAACATTGCCAACAGCACATGCAATGGTGGTTCCCTGCCCGGGTTCATTCACTATCAGTTCCAGACCACGCTGTTCCTTTCGCCGTGTAATTTCTGGACTATCGGGTGGGACATCTGTTGCCGCAATGGGCTACAGAACGTTTTGGGAACACCCGGGATCTACCTGTCCGCAACCTTGAACAATGCGGGTGGCCTCTGTGATGAAAGTCCCGATTTCGCCGAGAACACCATCCCGTTCTTCTGTGTGAACCAGCCGGTCACCTATAACCTGGGCGCCTCCGACGCTGACGGCAATACCATGGTTTTCTCATTCGTAAGTGGACAAACGGTTTCTCCTGTGCTCGGTCCGTTGAACTATTCGCCAGGATACAGCGGTACAGAGCCTATCCCGGGTATCGCGATAGATCCCTCCTCGGGTCAGATAACGTTCACCCCTACGGTCACGGGCAATTACGCCATAGTGGTCCAGGTGGCCACCTACAATGCTAGTGGAGTGCTTATTGGTACCGTATTGCGGGATGTGATGATCGTTGTCCAGAACTGCTTCGATCCGCCACCCGTTACACCGGGACTGAGCAATGCGAACGGTGGGCTGATCACGGGGTCAAGTACGATGGAGGTGTGCGATGGTGTGCCGTTCTGTGTGGACATGGTCTTTTCCGATCCTGTACCATCAACGGTGATCACTGTCGTTAGTGATGTGGCCTCTCAGCTACCAGGTTCCACGTTCACCGTGGTCGGCACGAACCCCGCAGTGGCCACCATTTGCTGGACCCCTGATCCGGCATTCTCGCCGGCGAACATCCTGGTCTCTGCGACAGATAATGCTTGTCCGATCGCCAACGTCGTCAATAGTTCGGCGTTCATCACCGTTGTGCCTCCACCGACTTTGGTACCGAACGCTGGTACCTCAGCATCCGTTGCCAGTTGCGCCGGAGGGCCGAACATCAATTTATTCGCCCAATTGGGTGGTACGCCAAATGCAGGTGGTGTTTGGACGGCCCCTAATGGCACTTCGCATTCCGGTACGTTCATTCCAGGTACAAGTGCTTTCGGGGTTTACACGTACACGGTCGGAAATGCTTGTTCGAATGCCAACGCAACGGTGACGGTAACGTCTACTGGCGGCCCGAACGCGGGAACCAATGGTTCGTTAACGCTTTGTGGCAATGGAGCATCGGTAAGCCTGTTCGCCCAGCTTGGCGGAACGCCTCAAGCAGGTGGCGCTTGGAGCGGTCCGAGCCCAGTGGTGGGTGGTAACTACGACCCGGCCACGATGGCCCCCGGCGTCTACACCTACACGGTGACCGGTGTGGCTCCTTGTACGAACGCCACGGCTACTGTTACCGTCACCGAGAACGCCGCAACGAACGCTGGCACGAACGGTACACTGACGGTGTGTAGTAGCGGGGCTCCCGCCTCCCTGTTCGCCCAGCTTGGAGGAACGCCTCAAGCCGGTGGTACCTGGAGCGGCCCAAGTGCAGTGGTGGGTGGCAACTACAACCCGGCGACAATGACGCCCGGCGTCTACACCTATACGGTGACCGGTGTGGCTCCTTGCACGAACGCCACGGCTGCTGTTACCGTCACCGAGAACGCCGCAACGAACGCTGGCACGAACGGTACACTGACGGTTTGCAGTAACGGAGCAGCGGTATCGCTTTTCGCACAGCTCGGCGGCACACCACAAGCTAGTGGCACCTGGAGCGGCCCGAGCGCAGTAGTGGGCGGTAACTATGACCCGGCTACGATGAACCCCGGTGTGTACACCTACACGGTAACAGGTGTGGCTCCTTGCACGAACGCTACGGCCACGGTGACCGTGACGGAGAA
>JBEICT010000177.1:0-7078 GCA_040383865.1 Flavobacteriales bacterium
CCTGGCCTCGGGCGAGAGCACGTTCCTGGTGGAGATGAACGAGACCGCCAGCATCCTGAACAACCTCACCGAACGCAGCCTGGTGATCCTGGACGAGATCGGACGCGGCACCAGCACCTATGATGGCATTTCCATCGCCTGGGCCATCGCCGAATTCCTGCACGAACACCCCGCACGGCCCAAGACACTTTTCGCCACGCACTATCACGAGCTCAATGAAATGGCGGCCTCCTTCCCACGCATACGCAACGCGAACGTGGCCGTGCGCGAAGCCGATGGCCGGGTGCTGTTCCTACGCAAACTGGTACCTGGCGGCAGTGACCGCAGCTTCGGGATCCACGTGGCGCAAATGGCCGGCATGCCCCAGCGCGTCATCCAGCGGGCGAACAAGGTACTTGCCCACCTGGAGCAGAGCCATGCCGGCGACCTTGGCGAAGCGCCCACCGCTGGAGGCCCTTCACATGTGCGCAGTGGAATGACCGAAGAACTGGGCCGCGAACTGCAGTTGAGCATTTTCCAATTGGACGACCCGGCCCTGGAGCGCATCCGCGACGAGATCCAAGCGCTTGATATCGACACCCTGACACCGGTGGAGGCCTTGCTGAAATTGAACGAGATCAAGCGGCTGGTGACACCGGCGAAGCAGCGAACGAATAAAGTGTAGACCGGACTTTTTGGAATTGAAGTCGGTTCATATATTTGCGCCCCGAACGCGAGAGTAGCTCAGTTGGTAGAGCACGACCTTGCCAAGGTCGGGGTCGCGGGTTCGAGTCCCGTTTCTCGCTCCAGTGATGCCTCCCCATGGGAGGCATCACTATTTTTCTCCCGTCCGCATCTGAATGACAACGGCGGGCGCCGCCCGGGTGGTGAAATGGTAGACACGAGGGACTTAAAATCCCTTGGTCCGCAAGGGCCGTGTGGGTTCAAGTCCCACCCCGGGCACCCCGAACGCAGGTAGTTGCCGTGCCTCGAACCCGCATTGCCCCCACCCCCAGCGGATACCTGCACACCGGCAATGCGGTGAACTTCCTGTTGACCAGGCTCCTCGCCACGGCCGATGATGGCGATGTACTGCTCCGCATTGATGACCTCGACCAAGAGCGGGTGCGCCCCGAATACGTGGAGGACATCTTCCTCCAACTTGAACGGCTTGGCATCCATTGGGACAGGGGACCTCGCATTAGCGATGAACACTACGCCTACTGGTCCCAACAATTCAGACTGCATCTGTATCACGGGCTCATCGCCGAACTGCGCACCGCGCGGGCCCTGTTCGCGTGCACCTGCAGCCGGTCGACCATGGAACACTGCGAATGCGCGGTGAAAGGGACCGGGCTCGATGAGCCTGATGTGACCTGGCGCCTTCGAATACCCAACACCTGCCCGGTGACCTTCGAGGACCACTGTGGACCGCGCACCATGGACCTTGCCCTCCTGATGCGTCCTCCGGTGATCCGCCAGCGGAACGGACGGCCTGCCTACCAGGTGGCCTCCCTCGCCGATGACCTGCACTTCGGCATCGACCTCATTGTCCGTGGAGAGGACCTGCTGCCCTCCACCGCCTGTCAGGTATACATGGCACACCTGCTCGGCCACTCCGCCTTCTGCGAAGCCCGGTTCATCCATCACCGGCTGCTTTTGGATGCAACGGGCAACAAGCTCTCCAAATCGGCCGGGGCCGAAGCACTCGCACATCACCGGTCGGAACGGCCCGAGGTGGATGCTCTGAGAAAGATCGCGATCTCCCTGTTGACCGAACTACGGTAGTTCAGACAAAACCGACCACGGCCGTTACAATGGCCGTGGCGATGGAGGCCATGACGGCAATGACCAAAGCTGCGACAGCGAAACCTTTGCCGCGTTCCTCACGCCAACGTATCTGTTTGATGGAAATGCCTGACAGCACGAAGGCCACGACCAAGGCCGCGATCACGGCGATGGTGCTGGTGGTGAACAAGGCCAGAGCCACGGCACCGAGCGCTACAACGAATGCGGGAACGGCCAATCTGTTCCAACGACGTTCGGGCGTAATGTCCACCGGCACTTGCATTGGGGACGTGGTCCGCACTACGGAATGCCCTACATCGACCGGCATCTCCTCCGATCGAACAGGCCTGGGAGGGACCCGCGACCGGTCCAGATAGGTCGTTGGCCGTTGTGCCGTGACAGCGATTGGAACGGGTCCAGGCATTTCCATACGCAAGGCGCTTCCATCCGGCATTCTCACGGCCAAGCGTTGCGTACGCACAGAGACCCGCTGTTTCGTTTGCGCGCGCAATCCCAGGTCAACGTGCCAGCCGGGCTGGTGGCGCCGCTTCTGGAACGACCCTTCATATACCGTTCGTCTTTCGGACCCACAACCGGCAAGGAGCAACCCTGCCACCAGCCATGCACACAGAGCCCGGGCGCTCATGACCCGGGTCGTATCAGTTCGAACACATCGCCATCGAACAAGCCCCTGTCGCTCAACTTCACATGCGGGATCACCAGCAAGGCCATGAAGCTCAATGTCATGAACGGGGCCCGCAAGGTGCTTCCAAGCTCCTTCGCCAATGCGTCCAACGCCGCATAGGCAGCAGCCACCTCGTAGCCATCGGCCGTGGACATGATGCCCGCCACCGGCAAGGGCAGGGCCTGCACCACACCCGAATCACACAAGCTGATGCCGCCACGATGTGCAATGACCGCATTGATGGCCGCACAAAGATCAATGTCGTTGGTGCCAACGGCCACGATGTTGTGGCTATCGTGCGCCACACAACTCGCAATGGCACCACGTTCCAGACCGAAGTTGCGGATCCATCCCAAGGCGACCGGGGCATCACTGTATCGGTTCACCACGGCGATCTTCAACAGGTCTCGCTCCACATCGGCCACCAGTTCCCCGTTACGGATGGTGCCATGCAGGTGCTTTTTCAGCGTGATCAACTGCCCGTCCAATGCCTCGATGGCCAGGACCTGATCATCCTTGGCGGGTACCCGCAACTGAGCCTCGGAGATCGGGACACAATTGAACTTGTTCGGTGTGGCGGCCGGCACCGAGCGAATGAGGCTGCGACCATCCTCTGCTACCAGCACACCACGAACCCAGGTCCGTTCGGCCTTGAAAAGGGTGAGGTCCTCGAGCAACACCATGTCGGCAGGATCACCCACATGCAGGTGGCCCACCGGCAATTTGTAATGCGCTATGGGGTTCAAGCAGGCAGCACGAAGTACATTGAACACATCCACACCAGCGGCCACGGCCCGGGCACACAGTGTGTTGATGTGGCCCAGCACGAGGCTGTCCGGATGGGTATCGTCACAACAGAGCATGACCTTGTCCGGGTGGCTTACCAGCAGAGGGACCAGCGCATCCAGGTTGCGGGCGGCGCTTCCCTCCCGGATGCTGATGTGCATGCCGTATTGCAGCTTGTCCAAGGCCTCCTCAAGAGTAAAACACTCATGGTCCGTTGAAATGACCATGCTCCAGTGGTCGGCCCCGCCTTGGATGTACCGTGCGGCCGCCTCACCACGCAGGCCCGGCGCATGGCCATCCACCACCTTTCCGGTCCGGTGCGCATGGGCGATCTTGCGCATGATCTCCGGGTCCCCATTGATCACACCGGGAAAATCCATTACCTCGCTGAGGTACAGGATCTCCGGCCTATCCAAAAGACGGCCCACGGCTTCGGCATCAAGGACGGCACCTGCGGTCTCGAACCGGGTGGCCGGCACACAACTCGGTGCCCCGAAAAAAAAGTGGAACGGCACCTGCTTCCCGTTCTCGATCATGTACTCCACTCCTGCTTCACCAAGCACATTGGCGATCTCGTGCGGGTCGCTGATGGTGGCCACTGTACCATGCACCACCGCCAACCGGGCGAAC
This sequence comes from Flavobacteriales bacterium, assembly GCA_040383865.1. Classification (GTDB taxonomy): domain Bacteria; phylum Bacteroidota; class Bacteroidia; order Flavobacteriales_F; family PHOS-HE28; genus PHOS-HE28. Next base: position 3,869 of record JBEICT010000177.1, read on the forward strand.
TCACTGGGCACGAGCATGGAGCTTTCCACATGCACATGCGCATCAATGAACCCGGGGATGAGATAACCTTCCACGGGACCATCGACCTCGCGGACCGCATGAACGCGTCCATCACGCACCTCCACTTCCGCTGGAAGAATGTGCCGGGCCTCAATGTCGACCAGATTAGCAATGACACGGAACGGGTCCATACGGGGCGAAAGGTAACGGGAGGACCTTCGCATGGACACAGCGCCTGACCGTGGTCATAACGATGGCCGTTGGCCACGGGTACCTTCATGCCCAAACGACATTGCCATGCCCAGTGCCCATTTCCTCATCAAACGTGACAAGGCCGGAGAACACCGCTTTGATCTGGTCGCACCCAACGGCCGGGTCATACTTAGCAGCGAAGGCTATTCACGAAAAGCCAACTGCCTGAAGGGCATTGAAAGCGTGCGGAGGCACAGTGCCGAGGATGTTCATTTCGAGCGCGTCATAGGCGCGAAAGGCCAATACCACTTCAACCTGAAAGCCTCGAACAGCCAGGTGATCGGAACGAGCGAACGTTACAATACGCCGCAGTCCATGGAGAACGGCATACGGTCCGTTCGACTACATGCCACGGAGGCCGGAGTAGTGGAGAGCCATTGAACGCTGGCGCTGGTATCAGGCCTGTGAAGCAGGAGGCTCCTGCTCCTTCTTACGCCCCTTGAAGAAGCGGAAAAGGCCTGCACCTGCCGCAGCCACGGCAATGAATACCAGCTTGATGTTCTTGAGGAGGAGGGCCAAGATCCCGACCTTGGCCAGCACCTTGCCGGCGACCAGGCCACCAACCGTCCATGCGGCCACTTCATCCACATTGCTGTCGAACTCCTCGTATGTGTGACCAGGGTTGAACGATGCCATGGAAAGCACGGCCGGGATGTTCTGCTTCACCTCCTCCAACGCCTCCATGCCTGCAACGGCATTCAGGATGAGCACCCCTTTTCGACCGAGCACCCTCACGTTGTAGTTGAGCGTATTGCCTTCCGCCTCCTCTGCATGCAGCTCCTTGGCCCAGTGCAGCACCTTGCGGTCCTTGTCATAGAAGGGAGGTGCGGCCCAGCCCACGAGGTCCAGCGTGCCATAGCCCGCTTCCTTGCGCTGGCGGTTCTCTTCCGCGTCATCCTTCTTCATTTCCGCCAACATCTCTTCATAATTGATGTCATCGGCATCCGCATCGCTGACGTAGCCCATGGCATCATACTCCACCACGAACGCGTATGGATGATCAACAACGGTCGTGCCTGCCGGCAGGATCATGCCCAGAACACCCTCGGCCGCTCCGGGCGGGTTCTCCCAAAGGTCCACGATCACTTCCCGGCTCTGGGTCGCGTCCAGGAACATGAAGCCCTCGGGAATGTTCAACGTGGCCACGCCATCGGCCAGGTCCACTTTGCCCGAGGTGAAGGTGTAGCGTGCATTAATGGAGTCCGTGTATGCTTGGACCAATGAGTCCAATTGGGCGGGGTCCATCTCAGCCTCCCCTTCTCCGGAGGCATTGTCCTGTGGAACTGCGAACACAGGCATGAAGAACAGCAGTGCCGCGTAAAAGGCGAAGCTTCGGACGGTCATTCGGTGGCGTTTGGACGAGCAATATAGCCGTCCGACCCGGACCAACGGAACGATCCGGGGACCGACCGTGACGGATCAATTGCTGAACATCTCCTTGACCCGCTCGAAGAATCCTTTGTCCTTGGCGGTGGGTCGAGGCTGGAATCCCGGGCTATTGCGCAATTTCTCCAACGCGGCCTTTTCCTCCTTGGAGAGATCCGTAGGGGTCCACACGGCAACATGAACGAAGAGGTCACCATGACCATGATGGTTCACGCTAGGCAGCCCCTTCCCCTTCAAGCGGAGGACATGATTGGTCTGAGTTCCGGGTTCGATCTTCACTTTGGCCTTGCCGCTTACAAGTGGCACCTCGACCTGGGCACCGAGCGCAGCGTCAACCATGCTGACGAACACTTCGTGGTGAAGGTTCCGACCATCTCGGCGCAGTTCCGGATGAGACTCCTCCTCGATCACGACCAGCAGGTCGCCGGGCACACCGCCTGCGGGAGCCTCATTGCCCATGCCGCTGATGTTGAGCTGCATGCCCTCCTCCACCCCGGCCGGAATGCGAATGGGCACCACCACCTCTTCGCGCACCAGACCGTGTTCATCGCTGCCCGGGGCACGCTTGCTCACCGTCTGTCCAATACCGCCACAGGCGGGGCACGTGGACACCGTTTGCATTTGGCCCAGGAAGGTACTTTGCACCCTGCGTACCTGACCAGCCCCACCACAGGTGGTGCAATTGCCATACTCGCTGCCCTTTCCGCGGACCAGCTTGGTCACCTTGATCTTCTTCTCGGCACCGTTGGAGATCTCCTCCAAGGTCATCTTCAGGCGCACACGCAGGTTGCTGCCTTTCACCACCCGGCCACGTCCTTGCTGGCCACCAAAGCCACCGCCAAATGCCCCGCCACCGAACGCTCCACCGAAAATGTCGCCGAACTGGGAGAAAATGTCCTCCATGTTCATGCCCCCACCTTGGTAACCACCTCCCATGCCCGGACCTGCATGGCCGAACTGGTCGTAGCGGGCCTTCTTCTCCGGATCGCTCAGGACCTCATAGGCACTTGCGGCCTCCTTGAACTTATCCTCAGCAGCCTGATCACCGGGATTCTTGTCCGGATGGAATTTGATGGCCAGTTTGCGGTAAGCCTTCTTGATCTCGTCGGCACTGGCGTTGCGCGACACACCAAGGACTTCGTATGGATCTCGCTTGCTCATGCCTCGTTATCAATGGTCAGGTCGACGCGGCAGGTCGACGGTACTGGTGCATGAAGACGGAATTCGTGGCACATGGGGGGTCGCATCATTCACCCACTACTACCTTGGCGTAACGGATCACCTTGTCGTGCAGGGTGTAGCCGTTCTCCAGCACATCGATCACCTTGCCCTTGAGGTCATCGCTAGGTGCAGGGGCCTTTGTGATAGCCTCGTGGCGGTCCGTATCGAACGGTTGTCCCTTGGGGTCGGCCATGGGCTTCACGCCCTGGCTGCCGAGGATATGGAGTAACTTACTATGCACCAGGTGGAACCCTTCGCGGATCACCGCGATATCGTCCACCCGGGCATTGTTGGTGATCGCTCGCTCCATATCGTCCAGGACCGGCAGGATGTTCTTTATGGTGTTCTCCC
>JBEICT010000178.1:0-7004 GCA_040383865.1 Flavobacteriales bacterium
CACGGCCAGCGAGACCAAGTGGCCCGCAAAGGCCAAGGGAATGCTCAGCGCTCCGAAGAGGAACACCACCCTGTTCAATGGGAGGTCCTTGGGGGCTTTTTCCGAGTTCATGGGAGGCCGCGCAAGGTATTGTGCAGGGCGATCACCTGGGGGATGACCAACTGGGTATCGTCGTTGATGATCACGTGGTCGGCAATGGCCAGGCGTTGTTCTTCGGTGGCCTGGTTGCGCATGCGGGCCAGCACCTCCTGCTCCCCTGCTCCATCGCGCTGCATCACGCGCCGTACGCGCAAGGCCTCGGGGGCCGATACCACCACAATGCGGTCGAAGGCGCTGTGGCCTCCGGTCTCGGCGAGGATCGCGGCCTCCATGACCACGTAGGGGGCCTGTTGCTCCGCGGCCCACGTGCGGAACGCCTGCCGCACAGCGGGATGGACGATCGCGTTGAGGTCGGTCAATGCCTTGGGGTCGTTGAACACGATGCGGGCGATCGCCTTGCGATCCGGGACGCCGTGCACAAGGACCGCGTCCCCGAAGCGGTTCCGGAGGGCGGTGTGGACCTCCGGGTCGTTGGCCAACAGGTCACGTCCGGCCTCATCGGCAGCGAACAGGGGCACCCCCAACAAGCGCAGGATGCGGCCCACGGTGCTCTTCCCGCTGCCGATCCCTCCTGTCAGGCCGACCTTCAACATGGGTTGATCGGAATGATCGCTCGTGCCCGCCCACCGGCAATTCCGGAGGGCCGACAAGCCGATGCTCAGGCCTTGGCCGGAGCTTGTGCGAGCTGCTCGGTGTTGTCCATGGCAATGGCGCTCTTCTCGAAACGGAGCTTCACATTGCTGTCCACCTCCAGCAGGATGGTGGTGTCGTTCACCTCCACCACCTTGCCGTGGATGCCGCCGATGGTGACCACCTTGGCCCCTTTCTGCAGGTTCTCACGGAACTTGCGAGCTTCCTTGGCCTTCTTCTGTTGTGGCCGGATCATGAAGAAGTAAAAGACCACCATGAGCAGCGCCATCATGATCCAGAAGCTGGCGGGATTCTGTTGCTGGTCTGCCTGAAGAAGAATGCTGGAAAGGGTCATGGTTCGTTGGGTTCTGGGAAGATGTTCATTCTACGGCCGGTGAGCCGGGTGGTGCGATCACTTCGCCGGTGAGCGCCAGCACGGTGCTGGGCGGTGTGGCATTGGTCACAACGGTCACGGCCTTTTCCTGGCGACCGCTGCGGCCTTCGCTATCGAAGACCACTTCGATGCTGCCGCCCTCGCCGGGTGCGATGGGCTCCTTGGGCCAGTCCTTGCCCACGGTGCAGCCGCACACGCTGTGCACATTGGTGATCACCAGCGGGGCGCCGCCCGTATTGGTGAACTGGAAGCGCTTGGTGACCTTGGCGCCTTGCACGATGTGGCCCATGTCGCGGCGCAGGGAGTCGAAGGCGATGGCGGGCAACTTGTCCGGATCCACCTGCTCATGGCCCGAGGTGGCGAAGGTGATGTCCTCCGGCGTGACCTCGTTCGCCCCTTCACTGTGGTCGCTAAGGCGGCAAGCGCCCAGGAGCATCAACCCCATCGTCAGCCCGAGGAGGGCATGACCGGTCCTTATGTAGCGATCGCTGTTCATGTTCGATCAGCTTTCCAGCAGGCCGCGGCCCACCTTGCGGATGCGGCCATCGGCCTTCATCTCGATGAACAACTTGTCGAGCACACCATTGATGAAGCCCTTGCTCTTCGGGGTGCTGTAGGCCTTGGCGATCTCGATGTACTCGTTCATGGTCACCTTCACCGGGATCTGGTCGAAAACGCGCACCTCGGTGAGGGCCATCTTCATCAGGATCATGTCGCTGTACGCGATCCGGTCGGCCTCCCAGTTGCTGGCCTTTTCGGCAATGGCCTTTTCGTGCTCCTCGCTGAACTCGATGCAGCGGCGCAGCAACGTGGTCACGAACTCCTGTTCCTCCTTGGGGTCGCGGGTAAGGTCAGCGAGGAAGCTGTCGCGCTCGCCATTCTCGCTCATCTGTTCCAAGGCCCGCTTCACCAGCGTGGCGGCCAGGTCGAGGTCTTCCAGCCAGTAGATGCTGCGCGCATCGAACACCTCCTGCAGCGCTTCGCTGTTGGCAATGTGGTCGGAGAACATGCGGATCAGGTAGGTCTGGTCCTTGCGGAAACCGCCGTCGGGCTCGGCCATGTAGGCCTGGTGTTCCGGACTGGCCTCCACTTCGCGCAACAGCTTGGTGAACAGCTCGTGGTTGCCCACCCAGCTGATGCGGCGCCGATCGCACTCCAGCCGGAGACGCTCGCTGGTGGCGAGGTCGATCAGCAGCGGATTGTCCACGAACCGCCTGCTGGGGTTCAGGTCCTCGTCCGTGGGCAGCCGTTTCTTTTTCCGCTCCTCGATCCGCAGTTCGGCAATGTGCCGCAGTTCGCCGAACACCATCAGCAGGGAAAGGAACAGGTCGTAGGTCCGGTCGATGCCGGTGAAGAGCTCCTTTTCAATGCGGGCCGCACTGGCGCTGTCGCTCTGCCCATAGGCGTAGAGCGACTGGTAGACCTTGATACGGAGATAGCGGCGGTTAAGCATCGGGTGTGATCAGAAACGAATACCGGCCGAACGCATGCTGCTGATGCGGTGCTCGGCGGCCTGGTTGGCGGCCAGGTAGGTGGGAATGCCCAGTTCTGCGCTGGCCTTGAAGATGCGCAGGGCCGTATCGTAGATGGCGGCGGTCTGGTTCAGCGCGGCCTGGCGGTTGTAGCCTTTGCGCTCCCAGGCGCAGTTGATGATGCCACCGGCATTGATCAGGAAGTCGGGCGCGTACAGGATGCCCTTCTCCATCACGGCCTTGCCATGCACGGTCTCATCGGCCAGTTGGTTGTTGGCGGCACCGGCGATGATGCTGCACTTCAGCCGCTTCAGCGTATCGTCGTTCACCGTGGCACCCAGTGCACAGGGCGAATAGATGTCCATCTCCAGGTCGTGGATGTCCTCGGGCTTCACGATGGTGATGGCCGGGAACTCCGCCTTGATGGCCGCGAGCTTGTCGTCGTGGATGTCGGTGAGGAACACCGTGGCGCCCTCCTTCACCAGGTGGCCCACCAATGCCTTGCCCACGTTGCCCGCACCTTGGATGCCCACTTTGCGGCCCTTCAGGTCGTCGCTGCCATAGGCGGTCTTCGCGGCGGCCTTCATGCCCACGTAAACACCGTAGGCGGTCACCGGGCTGGGGTCGCCGCTGCCCCCCATTTCCTCGGGAAGGCCGGCCACGTTCGTTGTTTCCTTCTGGATGTTCACCATCTCGGTGGTGCTCATGCCCACGTCCTCGGCGGTGATGTAGCGACCGTTGAGGCTCTCCACGAACTGGCCGAAGCGGCGGAACATGGCCTCGGTCTTCTGGGTGCGCGCATCGCCGATGATCACGGCCTTGCCACCGCCCAGGTCCAACCCGGCGAGCGAGCTCTTGTAGGTCATGCCACGGCTCAGGCGGAGCACATCGTGCAGGGCCTCGGCCTCCGAAGCGTAGGGCCACATGCGGGTACCACCCAGCGCAGGGCCGAGGGTGGTGTCGTGAATGGCAATGATGGCCCTGAGGCCCGTAGGACGATCAAAACAGAAGAGCACTTCCTCGTGATCGTACTTCTCCATGCGTGAGAGAACGAGCTCTGCACTGGCGGCTTTGGTGCTGGTATTGACCATGGCTTTTGGTTCGGTCAGTGGGTGTTCCGTGATCCTGGATCGAGGTGGGTCCGAACGCGTTCACTGCCGTCCACAAAGGTCAACCGGTCAATGCGCCCCATCCGTTCCGCTCCTCGCTCCGCCCCTACCTTTGCAGCACTTCTGAAGCGCTCCTCCGGCAAGGGCGGCGCAAAAGTAGGAAGTTCCCTCCCGCCATATGCGCCCGCTGCTCAAGCTCAATCCGTATTTCGCGAAGTATCGGTGGCACATCCTGCTGGGAACGGTCTTCATCGTGCTGAGCAACCTGTTCGCGGTGTACTCGCCCCAGGTGGTGCGCGAGGCCATCGACCTGATCGCCGAGGGTGTGCAACAAATGGCCTTGCCGGTGGACCAGCGCCACCTGCCCGTGCCGGAAATGCTGCAAGTGTGGGTGGGCTGGACCGGGCTCGATCTGGCCGGCCGGTTGCAGGACCTGCACGACGACAGCGCCGTTGCGGCCACCGTGGTGTGGGTGGCCGGCATCCTGGGTGTTCTCTATCTGGTGTTCGCGCTGCTGAAGGGATTCTTCATGTTCCTGATGCGGCAGACCATCATCGTGGTGAGCCGCCTGATCGAGTACGACCTGAAGAACACGGTGTTCGACCACTACCAACGCCTGGACCGCGCCTTCTACAAGCGCAACAGCACCGGCGACCTCATGAACCGGATCAGCGAGGACGTGGGCAAGGTGCGCATGTACCTGGGCCCTGCGGTGATGTACACCATCAACCTGGTGGTGCTGTTCGTGATGTGCATCGGCTTCATGCTGCACGTGAACGCGGAGCTGACCTTGTGGACGCTGGCGCCCCTGCCGGTGATGAGCGTGGTGATCTACTACGTGAGCGACGTGATCAACCGGCGCAGCATGGAAGTGCAGGAACAGCAGAGCCGCCTGAGCACCCTGGCACAGGAGAGCTTCAGCGGTATCCGCGTACTGAAGGCCTACGCCAAGGAACCCATGGCCGTGGACCGGTTCGCGGAAACGGCCGCCACCTACCGCGACCGCAGCCTGGCGCAGGCCAAGGTGGACGCCCTGTTCATGCCGGCCATCATGCTGCTGATCGGGCTCAGCACCGTGCTCACCATCTTCATTGGTGGCATGAAGCTGATCCAGGGCGACCCCACGGTGACGGTGGGGAACATCGCCGAGTTCGTGATCTACGTGAACATGCTCACGTGGCCCTTCGCGTCGGTGGGCTGGGTCACCTCGCTGATCCAACAGGCCAGCGCCAGCATGGTGCGGATCAACGAGTTCCTCGACACCCCACCGGCGATCGTGGACGAGGCCGATGACCTGCGCGAGGTCCAGGGGGCCATCGAGTTCCGGAACGTCAGCTTCGCCTATCCGGACACGGGTATCACGGCCTTGAGCAACGTCTCCTTCAAGATCCCCGCTGGAGGTACGCTGGCCATTGTAGGCCACACCGGCAGTGGAAAAAGCACCATCGCCGAGCTGATAGGCCGCATGTTCGATGTGACCAGTGGGACCGTGTTGATCGATGGTGTACCCATCCAGCGCGTGAAGTTGGAAACGCTCCGCAGCAAACTCGGTTTCGTGCCGCAGGACGTGTTCCTGTTCAGCGACAGTATCCGCAACAACATCGCCTTCCGCCTGGAGCCCTCCGACGACCTGAACGAGCGCGTGGAGCAGGCCGCACGAGCAGCCCAGGTGCACGACAACATCGTGGATTTCCCCAATGGCTACGACACCTTGCTGGGCGAACGGGGCATCACCCTGAGCGGCGGCCAGAAACAGCGTGTGAGCATTGCCCGCGCCATCATCGGGCGGCCGCGGATCCTGCTGTTCGACGATGCCCTGAGCGCCGTGGACACCGCCACGGAAGAGGCCATCCTGCGCGAACTGCGGGGTGTGATGAAAGGCCGTACCACGGTGATCATCAGCCACCGGATCAGTGCGGTTCGCGATGCGGACCACATCATTGTGCTGGACCACGGTCGGCTGGTGGAAGAAGGGACCCACACGGAACTGCTCAAGCACGGCGGCCCCTATGCCCAGTTGCACGAAGAGCAACTGTTGGAAGAGGCCAAGAGCGCATAGTGCGGTGCAAGAAGTTGGTGGCCGGAGGATCCGCAAGGTCCGGTCAGGCTGTGGCCATCCCGCCTCCCCTCCCTGATAACCAGTGGTTTTGCACATGTCGGGATCCCTTCTATATTTGAATTCGTCACGCACTAAGCGAAGGCCTGAACTCACATGGTGGACGATCGCGAGGACGTTTATTCCAAGGCCGTTCGTGCCGGGAAACGCACCTATTTCTTTGACGTGAAGAGCACCCGTGGGCGGGACCTCTACCTCACCATCACGGAAAGCAAGAAGCACACCCACGAGGACGGTACGGCCACCTACGACAAGCACAAGATCTTCCTCTACAAGGAGGACTTCGACAAGTTCCTGGACGGACTGCGGGACGCGTTCGACGAGATCGATCGTCTTCGTTCATCCGGCGACTACGCACGCCACGACGAACAAGCACCGCGCCCATCGGAGAACGGAAGCTCACCCTACACGGATGTGAACTTCGAGGACCTCGACCGGAAGGACATCTGATCCTTCGCCGCACCCAAGGCTGTTCAAAACTCACCGACTTATCAACACGACCGAACGGGTCGTGTGCCGGTACTTTGCGCCATCGGCTAAGCGTTGACCCAACGATTAGTCGGCCGGACAGAACCCAAACGCCTACGCCGGGCCAACGGCGAACAAGCATGGCCAAGATCATTTCCATTGTGAACCAGAAAGGCGGTGTGGGCAAGACCACCACGGCCATCAACCTGGCCGCCAGCCTGGGCGTGCTGGAGCGTCGCACCCTATTGGTGGACGCCGACCCGCAGGCCAACGCCACCAGCGGTGTGGGCTACGACCCGCGCAACGTGAAGGCGAGCATCTACGAGTGCATCATCAACAACACGCCGGCCAGCGAAGTGATCCTGGGCACCGACAACCCGAACCTGGACCTCCTCCCCGGCCACATCGACCTGGTGGGCGCCGAGATCGAGATGATCGACATGCGCGAGCGCGAGCAACAGATGAAGGCCGTGTTGGAGCCGCTGCGCGAACAGTACGATTTCATCATCAGCGACTGCTCCCCTTCGCTGGGCCTGGTCACGGTGAACAGCCTTACGGCCAGCGACAGCGTGATCGTGCCCGTGCAGTGCGAGTACTTCGCGCTGGAAGGTCTGGGCAAATTGCTGAACACCATCAAGATCGTGCAACAGCGCCTCAATCCTGAACTGGTGATCGAGGGCATGCTGCTGACCATGTACGACAGCCGCCTGCGCCTG
>JBEICT010000179.1:0-6990 GCA_040383865.1 Flavobacteriales bacterium
ACCCGGGCGGGCACCGCTGATGGCATCACAGGCCTGCACGATCGGCGAGAGCAGGGTGGTCATCTCGATCTCGTCGTGGTGGGCACCGATGGCGTTGCACACATCGGGCTTCTCGCCGTACTTCTCGGCCAGCTTCATGCCCAGGATGGCGTGCGGCAGCTCGGGATCCTCATCGGGCACTTTGCCAATGTCGTGCAGCAGGCCTGCACGCTTGGCGACCTTGGGGTTCAGGCCCAGTTCGGCGGCCATGATGGCGCTGAGGTTGGCCACTTCACGGCTGTGCTGGAGCAGGTTCTGGCCGTAGGAGCTGCGGTACTTCATGCGGCCCACCATGCGGATGAGCTCGTTGTGCAGACCGTGGATGCCCAGATCGATGCAGGTGCGTTTGCCCACCTCCATGATCTCCTCTTCGAGGTGCTTCCGGGTCTTGGCCACGATCTCCTCGATGCGTGCCGGGTGGATCCGGCCATCCTTGACCAGCTGGTGCAGGGAGAGACGGGCCACTTCGCGGCGCACGGCATCAAAGCAGCTCAGGATGATGGCGCCAGGTGTATCGTCCACGATGATCTCCACGCCCGTGGCTTCTTCGAGCGTACGGATGTTCCGGCCTTCGCGCCCGATGATCCGGCCCTTCACATCATCGTTCTCGATGTGGAACACGCTGACGCTGTTCTCGATGGCATGCTCGGTGGCCACCCGCTGGATGGTCTGGATCACAATGCGCTTGGCCTCCTTGTTGGCGGTGAGCTTGGCCTCCTCCTGGGCGTCCTTGATGTGGGCCATGGCGGCGGTGCGGGCCTCGTCCTTCAGGCTTTCGACAAGTTGCTTGCGGGCCTCCTCGGCGTTCAGGCCGCTGATGTTCTCCAACAGGTTGACCTGCTTGGCGTGCATCTTCTCGGTCTCCTCGCGGCGACGCTCCAGGCCCTCCAGCTTCTGCTCGAGCTCACCCTTCAGTCGGTCCACGTTCTTCTCCTTGTTGGCCAGGTCCTGCTGTTGGCGGCTGAGCTGCTGTTCGCGCTGCTTCGCCTTCTCCTGGGCCTGCTGCACGGTGCGGTCCTTCTCGCGCACCTCCTTCTCGTGCTCTTCCTTCATCTGCAGGAAGCGCTCCTTGGCCTGAAGGATCTTCTCCTTCTTCAGGGCCTCGGCCTCTGCTTCGGCCTCCTTGAGGATGCCGGAGGCACGTTTCTTCATCACGCTGTTGAGCGTAACGAACACGATGGCACCACCGACGACAAGGCCGCCGAGCAGTCCCACCAAAATGCTGATCATATCCATGGGTCTCGCTGTGTTTTTAGCGGACCATGTTCCCCCTTGGGGCCGGCACCTGGGTGTACGAAGGAACCTTAGGGCAAGACCTCGGCGAGCATCTGTTCCATGGCGGTCAATGCCGCTTCGGCGTTGGCCTTGTGCTGGGGCGCGGCGCTGTTCAATGCGCGCACGGTCACTTCCAGGGAGGCCATGGCCAACAGGTCCTGCTTGTCGGTCAGTGGATACTGGGCCTTCAAGCGGGCGATGCTCTCGTTGATCTCGTCCACGGCGCGGCGCACGTGCTCCTCCTCTGCTGCTTGTATCGTCAGCGGGTATGCGCGGCCGGCCAGTTCTATGCGTATCGATCGTTCTTCCATGGCGTTCTATCGTGCAGCCTCTGGTGTCAGTAAAGCGAGGCAGCGGTCGATCTCATGGACCAGTTCATCGATGCGTTCCTTCGTTCCCGTGGTGCCCGGCCCGCTTTCAGCGGACCGTGCCTTCCGGAGGACCCCGTTCTCCCGTTCCAGTTCCGTCACACGGGCCTTGAGCACCTCCACCGTACGGCGATGCTCGTGAGCCTCCACCTCCAGTTCGTTCGCACGAGCATGCAGCGCCTTGTGCTCGCCCACCAAGAGGGCGACCTTCTGCTGCATGGCAATGAGACGATCGGTGAGGGTATGCATGGGGAACTGAACGAAATGGCGTTCGATGGTCCGGCCCCAAAGATAACCGGGCACCCTGCTCCTGCACGGCTTTTGTTTGAACCCCAAGGTGTTGATGGCTTTACAAGGCCCCGGGAAGCCCCGGCCCGTATGCCGCAATAGCTTGCACTGCCCTCCGGAACCCCACTCACATGCACCTGAGAATTATCTCGGATCTACTTTCAATAAGTAATATCACACTGCTGTTATTCAGTGCTTTAATTGGATTCGATGTTTATGCGCAAACGCCATCGGGAACACGCAAGTACATCGCTCCGATGGATATCCCCATGCAGCTCTCGGGCAACTTCATGGAGCCCCGTACCGACCACTTTCATTCCGGTCTGGACATCCGGACCGAGGGGCGCGAAGGGATCCCGGTAAAGGCGGTGGCCGATGGTTGGGTATCGCGGATCAAGATCAGTCCGTGGGGCTATGGCAAGGCGGTCTACATAGAACATACCGATGGCCATACCTCGGTTTATGGGCACTTACAGCAATTGAAAGGACCTGTGGCAGAGGCCTGCCTGAACGCCCAGTACGAACGCAAGGACTTCAGTATCGACATCTACCCGGCGAAGGGCGAACTACCTGTGAAACAGGGGGAAGTGATCGGATTGAGCGGGAACACCGGTGGTAGCGGAGGGCCTCACCTGCACTTTGAACTGAGGCGTCCGGGCGACCAGCATGCCGTTGACCCCGAGTCCCTGGGCTATGACATACTGGACCGCACCCCACCGGAAATGATCGGCGTTCGGCTCCATCCGCTCACGGACAGTTCGTTGGTGGCGCCCTACCCGGCCAACGCCCAAGGCTACGCCACCCAGGGCGGTGCTGGCAAGTATGCGCTGAAACCCGGCCTGGTACCCACGGCCTATGGTACGGTCGGGGTCTCGCTCCACGTGATCGACCGGTACGACAACAGCGGGGCCAAGTTCGGCGTGCGGAAGATCGAGCTGTATGTGGATAGTGTACTGGCGTTCAGCACCTTGCTGGACCATGTGGACTTCGATGTGAACCGGTACTGCAACGCCCACATGGACTACGAGGTGTACAAGGGGCAGAAACTGGAATACCACCGGTGCTACAAGCAGCCGAACAACAAGCTCCGCATTTATGGCAAGGAGCCGGTGCAGGGCCGCATTGCGTTGGCGCCCGGCCGCGACCACCGTATAAGGCTGGTGGCCACCGACGCGAACGGCAACCGTTCCGAACTGCGGTTCAACCTGCGTGGCGCCACCATTGAAGAGGCTCGCATTTGGCCCATTAAGCCGTTGGAAGGCAGTCTCTTTCGATACGATACCGAGAACGTGCTTGAAGAGGAGGGTGTACGACTTACGCTACCGCCCAACGCGTTGTACGACGACACCTATGTGCGCTACGCGCGAAAGCCGGCACCGGCCAAAGCGATCGCGCCGCTGCACCAATTGCACGACCCGCTCACGCCGATCCACAGCAACAGTTCGCTCCGGATCGAACTGCCCGATCTGCCCATCGAAAAGCGCAACAAGGCCCTTATCGTTCGCATGGATGACGGCGGCAAGGTGAGCGCGGTGGGCGGTACGGTGGGCGATGGTGCGGTAACGGCCAACATACGCGCTTTCGGGGCCTACACATTGATGCTGGATAGCGTTGCCCCGGTGATCACCAATGTGGACCTCCGCGCCGACATGAAAGGGCGTAACAGTTTCACCATCAAGGTCTCTGATGACCTTTCGGGCGTGACCAGCTGGCGTGGCACCTTGGATGGCAAGTGGATCCTGCTTGAATATGAGCCCAAGAACAAGACCCTGACCCACACGTTCGACAAGCACAGCAAGGGAACAGGGAAACGGACCTTCGTGCTGGAAGTGACCGACGACCGCGGCAACTCCACGCGTTACGAAATGGCCTTCACGCATTAGAAGCCATCTCAAAATAATCCTTCGGGCTATGCCGGGGCCTTTTCCGGGCATCCGTCGTTGCTCAACCCTTACAGAGCGTCCAGCTATGCGCGGGTTTCGCGCCTAGGCTGCCCGCAAAATTCCTCCGGCTCGCTGCCAAAAACTATTTTGAGATGGCTTCTAGGCTCTGCATACTCGGACCATTGTACACCGCGTTAAAAAAGCATGCGGACCATCCTTCTTGCAGGAATTCTTCTGTTCACATCGGCGGTGGTCGGGCTGCAGCACAGTTCCGATGGTACACCTCCTCATGCACCGGTCTACCAGGACCTGCTCCATGAGGGGGATATCGTATTTCAGCAGACCGGCGGTGAACAGGGTCGGGCGGTGCAGCTGGCCACAGGCTCCCCCTGGACCCATGTAGGTGTCCTGTTCAAGCTGAACGACAAATGGATGGTGTACGAAGCGGTCGGTCCGGTGCTTTACACGCCCTTATCGCAATGGATCGAGCGGGGCACGGACAACCGCTGGACCGCCAAACGATGGAGATCCAAAGGCCGATCGTTGACCACCAAGGAACTATCACGCTTGAAGAGCGCAGGCACCCGCTTCAATGGCCTACCGTATGATTTAGAGTTCAACTGGAGCGATGAGCGCATCTACTGCTCTGAACTGGTCTGGAAGATGTACAAGGAAGGGCCGGGCATTGAGCTTTGCCTCCCCCGTCCCATGCGCGAACACGACCTGGGCTCGGCAGCCGTGCAGCAATTGATGCGCGCACGCTATGGCAGGACCCCACCGCTGGATGAACTGATGATCGCGCCCGCTGCGCTGTATGACTGCCCGTTGCTGGTCTCCGTGGTGGAACGCTGATGCGCGGATGACCGGGGTTGCGTATCTCTGTGGCCGCACCACCATGCGCGCCCTCCGCACAACGCTGCCCTCCTTCCTGCTCACCTTGGCACTGGGCCTGTCCGGATGTTCACTACCCGAGGCCGGTTCCGTGCAGATCATTGGACACGGCGGATCGGGCACCGAAGGCGACCACCCCATGAACACACAGGAAGCCTTGGAGGCCGGACTTGCCTTGGGGATCGATGGCGTGGAGCTCGATGTTCAAATGACGGCTGATGATGTGTTGGTGGCCTTTCACCCGGCCCAATTGAACGATCTGACGCCCTGCAAAGGCAAGGTGAACGCCCACCGATGGGACGAACTGCGTCGTTGCCCCAATACCGCCGAGGGCGACCGCGCCTACCCTATTGTCCGGCTTGATAGCTTGCTACCGGTCTTGGCCGCGAGCTACCCTGAAGCTGACTTCACCATGGACATCAAGCTCTTCGCCAAAGGGGATTGGATGACCTACCTCGACCATTTCAGCAGTGCGCTGAAGGCCCTCCATGAACATCCCGACCTGTACGGACGGCTTATCGTGGAATGCCAGATCGATGAGTTCCTTGAAATGTTGCGCACCAAGGCCCCTTCACTCCCGCTATACCTCTATGCCAACGAGGCCACGGAAGGCATGATCAGTGCACGGGCCATTGGCTGTGCGGGATTGACCATGGACAATGCCCGAATAACCTCGGAACAGGTGGCAGCAGCCCATGCCCAAGGACTGAAGGTCACGTTGTTCGGAGTGGAGGGCTGGTGGGACCATCGTGAGGCCTTGTTGAAAGGCCCGGACAGGCTCCAGACGGATGCCCCGCGCTCCCTTGCAACCGCAGAGGAATAGTGCGCCCTTCGGACCTTGCTTAACACATGGCCTACCTTTGTACCGCCGCAGGAAACGAGCACTCGTTAGACTCCGTACCTGCAGATCCGCCAGACCCCGTAGGTGGGCAATGACCTTCCCCGTTCCATTCCCAGACCACCATCGGAGCTAGCAAACGCCCAGCATGAGCACACGCCCGCACGTCAAGTTCGTTCCCAACGAACGAAGCCAGTTCTACCCCACTTTGAAGACCAGAGTGGAAGCCTACTTCAAAGAGCACGGGATGGACAGGCACGCCAATACAGCTCTGGTGGTGAAAGCCGTTGTGATGCTGGCTACCTACCTTATTCCCTTCGTGGTCATTGTTGCGCTGGCACCGGCCTACCAATGGGCGCTCCTGTTGTGGGTGATCATGGGGTTGGGCCTTGCGGGTATCGGGATGAGCGTGATGCACGATGCCAACCACGGCGCTTTTTCGGCAAGCGACCGTGTGAATTACTGGATCGGGCATACGTTGAACCTGTGCGGGGGCAGCGCGCATAATTGGAAATTGCAGCACAACATCCTGCACCATACGTACACGAACATCACCCATGTGGATGAGGACATCCAGGACCGGCTCGTACTGAAGTTCTCGCCCCATACGGAACGGAAATGGCACCATCGGTACCAAGGTCTTTATGCCACGCTGTTCTACGGTCTGCTCACACTGTATTGGGTGCTGGCCAAGGATTTCGTGCAGTTCGCGCAGTTCACCCGCAACGGTGTGAACGCCGGGACCCGCGCCCAACGGAGGATCGCGCTATTGCGCATCATCGCGCTGAAGGTCATCTATTTCACTGTGGTGCTTGGTGCTCCGATGGCTGCGGGGCTGCCCTGGTGGCAGGTGCTCACAGGGTTCCTATTGATGCATTTCGTGGCCGGCCTGATCCTCACGCTCGTCTTCCAACTGGCCCATTCGGTGGAGGGCACGGCTCATCCATTACCCAATGCGGGGGGAGTTAGCGCCAACGACTGGGCCATCCACCAATTGGAAACGACCATGAACTTCAGTCCACGCAACCGTCTGCTGAGCTGGTACGTGGGTGGTCTGAACTACCAGATCGAACACCACCTGTTCCCTCGCGTGGCGCATGTGCACTACCCTGCTCTTTCCCCCATCGTGCAACGCACAGCGCAGGAATTCGGCCTACGCTACCAAGTGAATCCCACGCTCTGGGGTGCGCTTCGATCGCACTTCAGCTTGCTGCGAAGGGTGGGCCTCCCCGACCTGAACGAAGCGATCGGCTGAACTACCTGGCACTCACGAGGCGCAGGTCCTCCTGTTTCAGCATCACCGCATATTCGTTCCGATAACCGTTCTCCGGTCCGGTCCGCGTCATCCGGAAGCCCATGTGGAGCGCATCCTTTCCGGCATTGGTCATGCGTTCCATGAAACCCGCCG
>JBEICT010000180.1:0-6989 GCA_040383865.1 Flavobacteriales bacterium
CCGGGGCTTCGAGAGCCTCAGCCACCGGGTCAGCTCGAAGCCGCGGGTGGCTGAGGACCCTGAGGGACTCGAAGGGTCGAAGCCACCCCATTATCTTGGTCCTATGCACGGCTTCATGTACATCCTGCTGTGTTCCAATGGCTCGTACTACGTGGGTAGTACACGCGACCTTGAACGGCGTGTTGCACAGCACCAGCGGGGCGAAGGGGCCGACCATACCCGCAAGTACGGACCCGTTGAGCTGGTCTATTTCGAGTGGTTCCCGCGCGTGGACCATGCCTTTTACCGCGAGAAGCAGGTGCAAGGCTGGAGCCGGAAGAAGAAGCAGGCCCTCATCAACGGCACGCCGGGCCTGCTGCCAGCGCTCGCGAAAGCCTACCGGGACCTGGAGGACCTGAACCCCGGACCCTGAGCACCCTGAGGACCCTGAGGCTCTCGAAGGGTCGAAGGGTCGAAGGGTCGAAGCCGCTATCACCGTGCCCTCACGGCATGGGAAGCAACTGCAGGTACATGGGCGCATCGCCGGGCGGACCGACAAGGATGGGGAATCCGCGATGCACGGGAGGCAAGGCGATCCAGGGCATGTTATCCGGTACACCAGGCAGGGGCGTCGGGGCAACCTCACCGTCGCGCACCATCAGGGCCCTGCGCTTTTCGGGGTCGCTGTAGAGCAATAGGACCTCGCCCCCCCGCCCGGGGAACAGGCCCCAGAAATTCACGGACCCATCCTGGCGGTCGTGCCGTCCGGCGGTGACCGGGCGATGCACGGTCCGCGCCGCCGCGAGCGTGCCTGTGGGCGACCACTCCAGCACCACCAGGTCCTGGGCGTATTCGCGCACCGTGGGCGGGGCGCCAACGGCCGGCTGGTCGGTGATCAGCCCGAGGATCTCCACCACGTTCGGAACGGTGGTGTTCACATCGATCCCGTACCGCTCCCCGGCCTGCACCACACTTCCATCGGCACGGCGCAGGGCGGCCACCAGCAAGGGGGTGAAGGAACCCGAGAGCCGCTGACCATCCAGCAGCGTGCTGTCCAGGCGGGCATCGCGGAAGGGCAGTTCCTGCGCAGCGAAAGGCGTGTCCGTGGTGTCCAGCGCCAGGGCAAAGGCGGCCACCGGTCCAGGGGCCTTGCCGAACACGGAACCCACCAGCACATGGCCCGGTGCATCGTTACGGGGCCATGCGGCCGTGGGCCAATAGTGGTGCTCTTCGGTGGACAGGCCACGGCGGCGAAGTTCCCGACCGGTGGCCGCATCCAGCCACACCAAGGTGCTGGACACCACCTTGAACGGTCCGTTGCGCGGTGGCGCGGGCTCAAAGCCGTGATAGGCCCCGTCGCGCACCACCACTTCCAGGCACAGCACCGTGGCCGGCGAAACGTTCAACACCTGCAGCTGGGGGAGGCTGGTGAGACCTGCACGCAGTTCATGGGACCAACGCCTTTTCAGGGTGCTGTCCAGCGCCACCAGTTCCATGCTTCGCCCTTCGCTCCCGTGGCGCTCCAGGGCCAGGTAACCGAGGCGCCCGTTGGGCAGCACAGTGGCCGGGGCCTTGCGCAGGGCATACCTGTCCCGGTCCATTATGGTGGTGCGGTCCAGCCCGGCGCCGATGCCCTCGTTGCGCCCCCGTCCGCGGCCCAGCGCATCCACCACCACGCGGATGCGGCGTTGGCCCTTTGCAAAGACCACCACATGGTCCTGGCCGTTGGCCACCACTTCCGCCACGCTCTGGCCGGGTTCCGAGATCAACGGGGCGGACCAGATGGGGTGCAGCAGGGTATCCAACAACATGGTCGCAGTGCGCTCGTCCGGCTGCATCCAACTGACATACCAGCCCAGCACCTGCGGCGGGCTGCCGCCCCCGGTAATGGCCCCACAACTGCGAAGCCGGGCCATGCTCCAACCCGGGAACACGAAGGTGCTGTCCTGCGCCCGAAGCGCTCCCGCGCCCAGCAGGACGTACAGGACCAACAGAGCACCCCCTCTCATGACCACGAAGCAACAGCCCTTGCGGTGCATGGACCCTGATCGGCATCAGCTCAGGCCCCTCAGCCACCGGTTCCGTTGAGAACAGTGCGGATGATGCCTTCGAAGCCGATGGTGGCCCGGTTTGATGACCATGGTCCCGAAGCCGAGGGTGGCTGAGCACCCTGAGGACCCTGAGGACCCTGAGGCTCTCGAAGGGTCGAAAGGTCGAAGGGCAGGCCCCAGTTCCTTCGAGCACAGCGCCAAACGCCTTCGAAGCCGGAGGTGGTTCCGTTTGATGATCATGCTCTCGAAGCCGCGGGTGGCTGCCCTTCGAGAGCCTCAGGGCACGCCGCCACCCCGTCACGTTTTGACGCAACGGCACCCCCATCTTGGGTGCAGGCCCCCTCACGTACGCGCACACACGGGCGTGCCCCTCATGTAACGCACGCGCCTGTTTCACGCACGCGCGCCCATTTTTTATAGGGGGCCACCTCAAACCCCAGCCCCGGCAAAAACACCCTGTACCATGCAAGCACCCACATCTATTTCCTGCTCGACCGCTCCGGCTCCATGGCCCGTATCGCCGATGACGTGATCGGCGGCTTCAACACCTTCCTGCGCCAGCAGCAACAGGAAGGGCCGGATGCCCGCCTCACCCTGGTGCAGTTCGATAGCCGCGACCCGCAGCACGTGGTGCTCGATGGCGCCCCCATCGCCGAGGCCGCGCCCCTCACCCACCGCCTCTTCGTGCCCCGCGGCGGCACCCCGCTGCTGGATGCCACCGGACTGCTCATCGACAGGGCGCTGCGGGCTGAGGCCCTCGAAGACCAGCAGCGTCTGCAACAAGGACTGCCGCCCGAACAGATCCTCTTCGTGACGCTCACCGACGGCGAGGAGAACCAGAGCCGCCTCTACACCCTGGCGGGCATCCGCGAGCGCATCGCCGAGCGCACCGCCAACGGCTGGACCTTCCTCTTCCTCAGCGCCGGACCCGATGCCTACGGCGAGGCCCAGCGCATGGGCATTGCCCAGGACCGCACCGTCTCGTTCTGCGCCGACAGCGAGGGCACGCACAGTGCCATGGAGCACATCTCGCGGAGCACCTTGCAGTTCAGGAGGGAGCGGGGCCGCAAGTAGGGACCCACGCCTGTCCTCGAGCAAGGACCGCCCCAACCAGCGTAGGTTTGGCCCAACGTCCATGGACCGCCCGCACGCCTCCCCCTTGCTCTCCGCCCTGCTGGCGGTGGGCCTGTGTGCCTCCTGCAGCATGCTGAAGGAGGGCGTGACACATGGGCTGGTGGACGGCCACTACCGCAGCCTGCCCGCCGACGGGAAGGCCCAACCGGTGTACCTGGATGTGGAGGATGACAGCATCACGGCCTACTCCGTGGTGCGCACCGATGACCGCCGCGTGATCGACACCACCACGTTCACCGTGCAACCGCTGGCATCCGCGAGGACGCCCGGGCCCTGCACCACGCACACCTATGTGAAGCATGGCCTGGACCTGGACCTGATGTATGTGCTGATGAAGTACCGGCCGGCCGCCGCCGGTGTGCCCCCGCAGGTGAACACCGACATCAACGGCGCCCTGTACCTGGGCTACAAGACCGACCGGTACCGCCTGGCCTGTGCCCGCGATGCGCTGGGCCGCAACCACCGCACGGTGCGCAACCTGGGCTTCGACGTGGGCGGCTTCATCGGGCTGGGCGCCACGGCCATGAACGCAACGGTGACGCAGGACCCCATCGCCATCGACTACACGGGCGTGGTGCTCACCGGCGGGGTGGGCGCCTTCACCAGCGTGGGCCGGCTGGGCTTCGGCCTCACCGTGGGGTGGGACCACCTGCTGGACGAATACGGTGCACGCTGGATCTACCAGGACCGGCCGTGGATGGGCCTCGCCATTGGCGTGAACCTGGATTGAGCGCGTGGGCAAGACCGGCAGGGCACCAAGCGCATCGTCGACCGCACCGTGTCGTTCTGCGCCAGCAGCGAGGGCACGCACAGCGCCATGGAGCATATCTCGCGGTGCACCTTGCAGTTCAGGAGGGAGCGGCGGGGCCTTCGAGACGCTTCGAGGTTCCCAGTGGCATCGAGCCCTGAGCACCCTGAGGACCCGAAGGGTCGAAGCCACCCCTTCGCGCCTCGCCCTCCGCTTGGTTCAACCCGCCAGCGCCTCCTGCTCCAACACGTCGTGCAGCTTCACCATCGCCCACGTATCCATGCCGCAATAGGCCAGCAGGTCGGTGCGCAGTTGCGTGGTATCGCCTGTATAACGACCATTGACGAGCTGCAGGAAGAGGCGGCTGGCGGTATCGCCCTCCTGCACGGCCAGCGTGCCGTAGCTGAGCTCGGGCACCAGCGCGGGCAGCACCACCTTGATGCTCGTGCGCCCGTTCATTGCGGGCACCACGCACCAGCCCGCCTTGAAGGGCGTGTGCAGGTCCTTCACGCGGGCAAGGATGGCGTGCAGCGGCGTGGCGTATTGCGGCAGGTCGCGGATGAGCTGCTGCAGGATCATCTTCTCGAAGGTGGCGTTGTAGGCCAGGATGTCGCCCTCCGGACCCAGGTCCACCAGCAGGTGTTCCACGAAGGCGACGCGCGGATCGCCCTTGCCGTCGGCCAGGAACTCCCGGTGCACGGGGGTGGTGCCGGGCGATGAGCGCACGTGCATGCTGTACTGGAAGGGCAGTTGCTGGAAGGGCCGCGTGCCATCGAAGAGCGGCACTGCGGACATGAAGGTCTCGAAGTCCAGGTAGTGCAGCGGGTAGCGCAGCTCGTTCAACCAGCGGCGCAGGGCGGGGCGGTCCATGGTGGCGGTGCCGTGCTTCGCACCGTCCACCTGACGGCGTTGCGCGGTGGTGAGCCGCTCCCCCTCGGGAATGTCCTTCAGCAACAGGATGCCGCGCTGGTACAGGTCCCAGTCCCTGCCCCGGGCGTTGGTCAGTTGGAACACATGGCCCTCTGCGGGCACATGCGCCCAGCAATGGTGCATGAAGTCGCAGTCGAACGGCGAGGTGCAGTGCGGGCCGATGTTCACCTCCGGCGGCACGGGCCGTAGCAGCGCGGACTTGAGGGCCTCGATGCGTGCAGGCACATCCTGTCGCTCACGGTCCACCAGCTGCTTCACGCTGGTGATGGTGAACAGTTGCTGCACATCGATGGGGCCTTGCCGCACGTAGCTGTTGTTCAGGTGCATGATGCTGACATCCACCAGCGGGATGCCGCAGCCCTCGATCACGTGCGCCTGCAGTGCGGCATCGTGCCATTGGTACTCCTTGGCGCTGGTGCTGCTCTTCACCTCGTAGGCCTTCCATCCGTCAGCGTCCTTCACCAGGATGTCCATGGCGGCCAGCACACCCTCATGCAGAAAAGCGGCCTCGTAGATCACGCGTTCGCCACGCGCGATGGCCGCCTGCGTGGCGGCAATGGCGGGCCCGAAGTCGTAGGGCGTTTCTGGCGAAAGGTCCACCCCGCCGGGGAAGCGTTGTTGGGCCAGCAGCCCCACCTCGTTGCCCGTGTCGTACACCGCCTGCCTGGCACGGTCCACCGGGGGCAGCAGCTCGCGGCGGTGCTTGTACAGCCACAGCGCCTTCGGGCATTGCCGCCCGCGCATGTAGGTGGATTTGGAGAGGAGGTGCGCCATGGGTAAACGCAAGGTACGCGGGGGACCACGTCAAAGTGTGGCGTACCCGGGCCATGGGCCTTGCGGACAACTGGGGGTAGACCACGTGCCGGGAAGCTGCCGGACCAACCACCCCGCAGCCCCCAGCTCAATCCGTTCTCAACTCGGTATGGGTGAGGTGATGCCCGCCACACAGCTGGCATTGGTAAATGCGCATCTCCCCACGCCCTGCCTCCCAAACGCCTTTGGCCACCGCGCGGGCACCCTTCTCATCGTAGATGGCTTTCCCGTTGCAGCGCGCTCGTGGTGGATGCGGCTCCGGCAAACGATGCTTGCTGAGGTACCGGATCCGGTCGATCAGGCGTGCCTGCTCACTGCTGCTCAACGACTCCGGGGCCTCGAGGGCCAAGAGGCGGACCTCGGGTTCCACAAAGCGGAACACCTCATCCAGCATCTGCGGATATTCCTCCAGGAACCGGGTGATGCGCTTGTAACGGGCGTCCTTGGGAACACGCATGGCTGTTCATTACACCCCCGCAAAGAACCGCTTCGCCATCTGCGGCACCACGATCAGCCCTGTGACCTCCTCCCCGTACGCCTGCAGCTGCGCCCCCGTGGCGGCCAGGTGTGCCACGTACGCGCACAGCGCGGCGTCCACCTTGTCGATGTTGGTGAGGGCCGCGCGGTCGATGCCTAGGCGGTCCAAGAGAGCGCCGCGCTCGGTGCGCTTCTTCTTGGCGTTGGCCTCACCGCCTTGCAGGTGCCAGGTGATGGCGTGCGGGAAGGTCTCGATGCAGTAGTGCGTACGGCCGGCTGAACGCGGATCGCGCACGGGGTGCGTTGGGGCAAGCGCCTCGAAGAGATCCATGCCGGATATCATCCAATGGAAATGCTTCTTGGGGTGTGCCTCGGCGGTGGCCTGGGTGGGCGTAGCGAAGCAGTAAATGCCCTTCTTCATCAGGTCGCTCTCGGCTGGCCGGCAACGGCCATCGGTGCTCCAACCGCAGGGCGCGTCGATGGCGATCACGGAAGCACCCATCTTGGTCACGCACCACACCTTCAGCTCCTCGATGACGGCTGTGTGCAGGTGTGCATGGTAGCGGCCACCCGCCAGGGCCACAGCGTGGAAACCCTTGCTGCGGCCGCCGACGTCGATGCCGATGACGGTGGGGGCGGTTGGTGCTGAGGACTTAGACATAAGTCATTCGGTCCACCGAGACCAGCTTAGTGGGGTCGAGCACAGCCTCACCATCAAACCGATAGGCCATCAACTGACCAACGATCTTCTTGTTCGCTACACTGTGGTCGAGGCAGCAGATGTTGTGGCGCAGGATGGCGTTGTGATGCCGCTCCAACCAGTAATGGCCGAAGAACACCGGTTGCTCACCCTCGCC
>JBEICT010000181.1:0-6892 GCA_040383865.1 Flavobacteriales bacterium
CGGATACCCGTACCTCCGTTGGAGGAGGGTGATCGCCTGAGCTTCTACTTCTGGAACAAGGACCACAATGCCCGCGTGCTGATCGATGACGTGTTCATGCGGGTGAGCGCCGTGCGGCCTTACTGAGGCAGGGGAACCTCTGCGAAATACGCCGTCCTCCATCACCATGCCAACAAGCACGGTAGTCGCGGCTTCGGTGGGCCCAGCAGGATTTGAACCTGCGACCAAGGGATTATGAGTCCCCTGCTCTGACCGCTGAGCTATAGGCCCGTGATCCACCGCGCGGCACTGAAAAGTCCCTGCCCGGCGATCCGGCGGCAAAAGTATCCCGCAGTAACCTTGCCCAGCGCGAAAAATCAAGGGCGCGTGGAAGCGCGTGGTGAACATGTCCTTACCGATACCGGAACCAGAAGGCGGCCAACGACCTCGGAAGGGGCGGGCCGCAGTTGCTGGACAGGCGCGCAAACGCACACGGATCCGCTGGGGGCGCGTAGGCCTGGTGGGGGTCCTGTTGTTCACGGCCATTGTAGCCACCGTGCGGAGCTGCGGGCCCGAGGAGGAATCACCCACGGTGGCTGCGGAACCCCCTGCTGAACAGGGCCCGGTCCTCAACTGCGCCACCTACCCGTACAAGCACTTCAGCAAGCGCCTGCGGGACAAGCTGCCAGAATACAAGCACCTGTCATTGAGCGCCGGCGTGGCACCGGTAGCCGACGAGAACGCCCTGGAAAGGCTGGTCGCACAGCGCGCCGTAGGCCTCGTTCGCGTGAACGCCACCGACGCGTTCTGGGTGGCGCCCATGGCCCATGGCAGGCCCTACCTGACCCCCAGGGCACACGCCGTGCTACGGTCCATCGCCGAGGACTTCCATGAGCGCATCCAGGGCACCGATGTGGCCAAGGCCCGGATCAAGGTCACCAGCCTGTTCCGCACACGGAAGGACCAGCGGGACCTGGGCCGCTCCAACGTGAACGCCACACGCGATGCCAGCGCACCGCATACCCATGGCACCTCCATGGACCTCTCCTACATGAAGTTCGTGGACAGTGACGGCGAGACCCTCGAACTGGCCGCCTGTCAGCAGGTCTTCCTTGCCGAAACACTGGCCGAGGTGATCGATGAGCACCGAAGGAAGGACAACATGATCTTCGCTACGCG
Organism: Flavobacteriales bacterium; assembly: GCA_040383865.1. Classification (GTDB taxonomy): domain Bacteria; phylum Bacteroidota; class Bacteroidia; order Flavobacteriales_F; family PHOS-HE28; genus PHOS-HE28. The sequence continues at coordinate 1,159 of JBEICT010000181.1, forward strand.
CGAGGCCAAGCAGGCTTGTTATCACCTCTCCGTTTGCCGTTGAGCCAAGTGTCCTTTACTATGTACGCACCCCCTTCCTCTTTCGACACCCTTCTGCTCGACCTGGGCGGCGTATTGTTCGATGTGGACTACAACGCATCCATGCGGGCGTTCCATGCGCTCGGTTTCGAGGACTTCGACAGCCTTTACAGCAAAGCGAAACAGGACCACCTGTTCGACGGGTTCGAGACCGGCGAACTATCACCGGAGACCTTCCGCCACCGCATCCGCACCCTGTTCCGGCCCGACATCACAGACCGCGAGATCGATGCCTGCTGGAACGCCATGCTGGGCACGCTGCCTCGCGAACGGATCGACCTGGTGATGCGCCTGAAAGAGCGTTACCAAGTGTTGCTGCTCAGTAATACCAACGCCATCCACGTGCCGGCCTTCGAGGCCATTCTGGCACGCGACCTCGGCATCACCGACTTCAAGGGATTGTTCCACGGCGCGTACTACAGCTGCGAGATCGGGCTGCGGAAGCCGCATGCGGAGGCCTTCCACCATGTGCTGAAACAGCACCACGCGGACCCAGCGCGCACGCTCTTCATCGACGACAGCATCCAGCACGTGATCGGGGCACGCGAGGCGGGGCTACACGCCGAACACCTGGAGCTGGAGAGGGAGGATGTGATGGGAATGGTGAAGCGGCTGGGGCTGCTATAGGCCCCTTCCCGTGGGCTCAATGTGGTTGTAGGCCATGCCCATGAGGACCATTTGAACGATGAGCGCATAGAGCAGAACCATTACGGCTATGGCTGCCTTCCGGAAGGTCGCTGTTCGCACACGGCAATCGGCAGGCGGCAACCATCCATGGAACGGTCTTCCCATGATGTTCGGTGCATCGATGCCGTTCACCTCGTAATGCTTCTTGAACAGCCAATTCCCAAATAACACCAGCGCCATGGCGAACAGGATCGGCCAAAGGGCCAATAGCGGATCCATTTTCAGCGCATGATGGATGAACTCGGCGCAGTGCTCCATGGCTTCAGTCGTAATGATAGCGACAGGAAAGCACGACCACCTTTCTGTCCTCGCGTCCGCCGCTCACCACGTACACCAATCGATGCTCACCATCGATCCGTCTCGACCAGCAACCTGCGAGCTGATGGCGCAGCGGCTCCGGCTTACCCAAGCCCTTGAAGGGGTCCCGACGGATATCGGCGATCAATTCGCGGATGCGGTCCGCCTTCTCCAGGTCGGCATCAAGCCAATAGTTGAAGTCCTCCCAGCCGTTCGCTGTGAACTCGATACGCATCCGTTTATTAGCGCTTGTTGAACTCCTTCGGCGCCACCACTTCGCCGCGCTTCAACTGCTCCATAGATTCCACCAGCCGCTCCCGGTTCTTCCGGGTTGAAAGCAGGTAATTGGTCTCCACCAAGGCGTTGTACTCCTTTAGCGGAAGGATAACAACAGAGTCGTTCTCGTCGGCGCTGCGCGAGACCACGATCACCTCGAACGACTTGGTCACGCGGTCGAGGTAGGTCTTCAACTTATCGCGGAGGGTGGTGACAGGAATGGCGATCATAATGTTATTCTGTACGTACAAACGTACGAATAAACGACTCGCAGGCCAAATCCCTGACGAGGTCCGCCAATCGTACTTCCCGGTCATTACTTCTGTGCCCGCCCTCGTCGCTTACCCTTGGCCTTGGGCAACGGCAGCACCTCCGCCATGCTCAACAACAGCTCCGGCAGTTTGCGCTCACCGGTGATCAGGTCCTCGGGAACGAGGTAGTAGTCCTTGCTGCCGGGGTAGGCCGGTGCCAGTTCACACCGCCCCTGCAACGCAGCGCTCTCAGGCATGATCTTCACGAAGAGCTGGTCGTCGCAAATGAAGGCCACGGGCTTGCCATCGGCATACAGCGCGAACTCGCCGAACATGGCCTTGGTGCTGAAACGATCGGCATGGCCGAGCGCTTCGAGGATGAAGGCCGCGGTCTCCTTGCGAGTTGCCATGGATCACCGGATCTCCTGGCACAGTTCCACCAGCACGCCACCGGCGCTCTTGGGGTGCACGAAACACACCAGCTTGTTGTCGGCTCCGCGCTTGGGCTCATCGTTCAGCAGGGTGAAGCCCTCGGCCCGCAGACGCGCCATCTCCGTACGGATATCGTCCACTTCATAGGCGATGTGATGGATGCCCTCACCGCGCTTCTCAATGGCCTTGGCAATGGGCCCATCGGGCCGCGTGCTTTCCAGCAGTTCGATCTTGTTGGGACCCACCTGGAAGAACGAGGTGATCACCCCTTCGCTCTCCACGCTCTCGCGCTTGTAGCTCGGTGCGCCCAGCAGTTTTTGGTACAACTCCTCGGCAGCGTTCAGGTCCTTCACGGCGATGCCGATGTGCTCAATGCGGATCATGATGCGAAGTTCAGAAAAGAAGAAAGCCCCCCGGCCATGGGAGGCTTTCCTGGAAGGTGTTGCAGGATCAACGCTTGATGAACGTTTCGCCCATCTTGTTGTCGTAGTTCAGGTAGTACAGGTCCTTTTTCAGCGTGCTGACATCCACGGAGGCCGCATAGCCCCGCTTCACGATGTTCCCGTACTGGTCGTAGATCTCATACAGCGTGCTGGCCGAGAACGTGATCACATCCTTGGGCTTGGCGGGGCCCCAGGTAACCGCAGCAACACTGCTGTCCGAGTATTTCACCGGCTCGCTGTACCGCGAACGTTTGGTCAGGTCGATCTGCTTCACACGGAAGGTGTTCTCGCCACTGTGGGGCGTCACCTTGAACGTATAGGTGTGCTCGCCGGGCTTGCCGTTGCCCATCACCTCACCCACCTTCACCCATTTGTTCCAGCGTTTCTGCTCCACGATATAGGGCAGTTCTCCGGTCTCGTTGGTGGTGGTCCACGTGTAGGTGCCATCGTTACCGATGGACTGTTTCACGATGTCGAAAGTGCTCTTGGGCTTCAACACCTCCGGGTTGAGCACCACAGGCGTGCAGCCGTCCTTGTGTTTGATCTTCACCACAATGGCATCACCCACCTTGAGGCCGAAGTTGGCCAGGTCGACCTCGAACGCACTGGAGTTGATCTCGTCCGTGGCGATCTGCTCGTTCACCGTGATCTCGAACACGCAGAAACCCACACCGGCCTCGGAGAAGGGGTTCTGGATGAAGATGTTCTTGCCCTGGTACTGACCTTCGAGTACAATGACCCCGGCCAGGCTGCGCAGGGTGAGGAGGACGGCGATCGCGAGGGTAGTAAGACGCATGTCGGGGAGCTCTACAAGCGACAAGGATACGAATTCCGGGGGGCTTTTCCGAACCCGGTCCGGCGGCTTCTACGGAGTCCCATGCCCCCGGTTACAAAGGCGCCTAATGCTCAAAGGCCTTCACGCCGGCCTCTACGGATACCTCCAAGTGATTATCCGGCGGGGGAATGGGGCACGAATACTTGCCACCGTAGGCGCAATAGGGATTGTAGGCCCGGTTGAAATCCAGCTCCACCGCGGCACCCAGCGGACCCGTGAGCTCCAGGTAGCGGCCACCCCCATAAGTGGACGCCCCGTTGGTGAGGTCCGTAAAGGGGACGAACAGGTAATTGACGTACTCCGGCCGCTTGCTCAGTTCGATGTTGCGGTACACGGTGAGCTTCTCCTTGCGGCCCAAAAGGGTGAACGTGAGCACGCCAACTGGCTCATACATGGGCAGGCGATCGGTGGTGGTCTTCATGGCGAAGGGCTTCCCTTTCCGGGCCTTGAAGTTGGCTTGCACCCGGTAGCCCGGGTCTGGGACGAACCGCTCCAGCTCGGTAAAGGCCGGGCGGTCCTCGGGGCGAAGGGGGGTGTGGTCCGGGTCGCGGTATTCGGCATTGATACGGTCCCAATAGGCCTGCAGGCTATCGGCCCAGGCCTTGTCGATGGTCTGTGCCTTCGCCGTAAAGGCACACAGGAACAGCAGAACGGGGATCAGGTGGCGCATCACGCGGCTGCTTTCAAGCGGACCGAACCGTTCATGCGGGCCACATCCGCCTCGGTGAAACGGGGGCCCATGGCATCCTGCATCACGAAGGTGCGGCCATCAACCGCGATCACCCGCACGAAGTGGATGTAAACCAGGTCCGAATCGGGGAACTGGGAGCGGTACACCATGTGCTCGGCGTCCTGCGCGATCAGGGTGTGTTTCTGCAGCATGTCGCGGTCCAGGTCGGCCTTCAGGCGTTGCAGGTCGCCGGGCTCTTCGGCAATGGTGAGGCCCACGTGCTCACCTACGCGCACTTCCAGCCAACCGAACTCTTCATTGAAGGCCACCTCCACACTGTCGGTACCGAGGGTGGCGGGATCGCCAAGGTCGAGCGAGAAGGGCATATCGTAGGGCGCGAGGTCCACAACGATCCCGGGCACCGTGCTTTCCGTTGCTGTCGACTGGTCCGCGGCCTCGTGCTTGCCATCTCCGCAAGCGGCCAACGAAAGGCCCAAGAGGGTGATCAGGTAGTGCTTCATTGCCTCAAAACTAACGGACTATCCGCGCTTCATTCGTCAAGGATGCATCACCGTCAACCGCAACGCGGAACGCTTGTCATGGGCGGTCACGTTGAGCAGGTAGAGCCCCGGGCCCTGGGCCGACAGGTCGATGAGGTCCACCGGTCCGCGATGCTGTAAGATCATGCGACCGTTCATATCGTACACGCTGGCCTCCTGCACATCGGCGATCGGTCCCAGCAGTGTGAATTGCCCATCATCATTGGTCGGCAGCACACGGAACACATCTTCCGCAACAATGGTGGCGTCAGCATCGCCCAGGAAAAGGCACGAACCGTAGAGCGCGTTGTTATTCACGCCATAGCACTCCAGCCAAATGCCCACCTCCCAGAACGGGTTCACGCTGCTCAGCACGTATACCGGGTCGCCAATGCTCTCGATCCACTCCTGCAAGAACGCCTGGTTGGGCGCGAAGACCCAACGGTCCCGGTAGGTGCCGTCCATCAGTTGCACCGAATCCTTGGCGATCACCTCGACCTGCACCGTAGGCTGCATCGGCAATGTGTACAGATCGCCCACTTCCAAGTTGAAGTCATAGAGGAGCACGGGAACAGAATCCAACTCCCACACCAGATCACCGAAGGGCATGAACCACACGCGGCGATCCTCTTCGCGCATGGCCCCAGTGGACCAGTCTCCGCCGAGCACCCGGAAGACCTCTCCATTGATCACGGTATCCTCGCCGAACTCCAAGGGCACCAGGCTGTGCTCGTTGAACGGCGATACCACATGGTTCAGCCACCGTGCACCGGGGATCACCATGGGATCATAGCTCTGAGCTGCGCACGACAATGGAAGCAGGCACGCGATGAAGGCACTGGTCCTGTTCATACCCTGAAGATAGACCTCACTCGCCTATGACCAACCGCAGTCCTTCGCTGTGTGAGCTGAACTCCGGCGCATACATGCACATGGCGGTCGTGATGCCATTGCTGAACTCCCCGGCGTGCGTCACCTTCAGGTCGTACTCGAACACGTAGGTGCCCGGCGCCACGCGATCGAAGAAGAAGTGCATGGCTGCATCGCGGATGCTGCGGTGGTAGCCCAGACCGCCTTCCCACGCGTAGCCGCTGAGCGCATCCACGGGCTCCAGTCCAGCGGCACGCAGGTCCTTCAGGTGGACGAAGTCGAGCCACAGGTCGGTGCGGAGCTCCACACGGACGGTGAGCCGGTCGCCGGGCTTCAGGGTTCGGCCCTTGTCCAGC
>JBEICT010000182.1:0-6794 GCA_040383865.1 Flavobacteriales bacterium
CACCACCGACGGTGAGGTTGAAGTGTTGAACCTCTACGCACTGCGTGTTCCCCCGGGCGGCAAGCCCAAGTTGGACGGCAGTGCCATTGTGGGTGCCGACCAGGACTTTGATATGAAGGGTTCTGTCGAAGTGCGCATGCAGATGAACGCTGAAGGCGCCCAGATCTGGAAGGTGATGACCGGCGACAACATCGGCAAGGCCGTTGCCATCGTTCTCGATGAACTGGTGTACAGCGCTCCCATTGTGCAGAGCGAGATCGCCGGTGGCCGCTCGAGCATCACGCTGGGAACGGGCGACCTCAACAAGCAGATCCAGGAGGCCGAGGATCTTGCGAACATCCTGAAAGCAGGTGCCCTGCCAGCCCCTGCCCGCATCATCGACGAGACCGTGGTGGGTGCTTCACTGGGTGAGGATAACATTCGCAAAGGGATGATCTCCTTCGCCGTGGCGCTGCTGATGGTGATGGTGTACATGGTCCTTTACTACGCTCGTGGTGGCTGGGTTGCCGACGTGGCCCTGTTGGTGAACCTGTTCGTTCTGATCGGTTCGCTCGCTTCGCTCCAGGCCGCCCTTACGCTGCCCGGTATCGCCGGTATCGTGCTTACCATGGGTATGGCGGTGGATGCCAACGTGCTCATCTACGAGCGTGTCCGCGAGGAATTGCGTGCCGGTAAGATGATGAAGTCCGCGGTGGAGCTCGGTTACAAAGGCGCGTTGTCCGCCATCATCGACTCGAACGTGACCACCTTGATCGTGGCCGTGATCCTGCTCATCTTCGGCTCGGGTCCGGTACAAGGCTTTGCTGCCACACTGGGCCTGGGTATTCTCACTTCGTTGTTCACCGCCCTGTTCCTGGCGCGCCTCATCATTACGGGCCGTCTGGACGCTGGCAAGTCCTTCGAAGTATGGAACAACTGGAGCAAGGACATTTTCGTGAACGCCCGCTACGAGTTCATGCAAAAGCGGAAGATGTTCTACGTCATCAGCGGCATTGTCATCGCCATTGGCCTGGGTTCCATGCTTACCCAAGGGTTCAACTGGGGCGTGGATTTCAGCGGTGGTCGCACCTACGTGGTGAAGTTCAAGGAGGACGTGCGTGTGGATGACATCCGCAAGGCACTGGAGCCCCGCTTCGTGGATGACGCCGGTGTGAAGAGCACTGTGAACGTGAAGACCTTCGGTGGTGCCCGCCAGGTGAAGATCACGACCAACTACCTGTTCAATGAAACGGGAACCGCAACGGACGAGAAGGTGGATGGCCGCTTGAACGAAGGTCTCGCCACATTGAACAATGCGTACGACATCACTGAGTCGCGAAAGGTGGACGCCACCATCAGCGATGACATCAAGACCAATGCGGTGACGTCGTTCACCATCGCCCTTGCGCTGATCTTCCTTTACATCGCGGTGCGTTTCCGCGATTGGCGCTATGGAATGGCCGGTCTGCTCTCGCTGCTGCACGATGCATTGGTGGTGCTCGGCCTGTATTCGTTGCTCTACAAGGTGATGCCTTTCTCCTTGGAGATCGACGAGGCGTTCATCGCCGCCATCCTTACCGTGATCGGTTACTCCATCAACGATACCGTGGTGGTGTTCGACCGCATCCGTGAATATGTGCGCGATCACAAACGCGATGAGTTCGGCGTGGTGGTGAACAAGGCCATCAACTCCACGCTCGGCCGTACGATGAACACCTCGTTGACAACCCTCTTGGTGCTGTTCGTCATCTTCCTCTTCGGGGGTGTGGCCATCAAGGGCTTTGTGTTCGCCCTGCTGATCGGTATCCTGGTGGGAACCTATTCCTCGGTGTTCGTGGCCGGTGCCATCGTTGTGGACCTGCACAAGAAAGAGCCCAAGGCCTGATCCAATAGCTTCTTTGCGATCGGAAAGTCCTGCCACGCGGCAGGACTTTCTACTTTTGGTCCGGCCATGCACATTGTTCTGTTGTTCGACATCAGTGGAGGAGAGCTCATGGTCATCCTTCTTTTCGTACTGATGTTCTTCGGCGCCAAGGGGATACCGGATATTGCCCGCACGCTCGGACGCACCATGCGGCAGGTGCGTGATGCCAGTAACGAGGTACAACGGGAGATCCAGAGAGGAGCCAACGATGTGCGCCGCACCGTGGAAGAGCAGCGCCGAACGTTGCAGGATCAGTACGAGCAGCAGCACCCCGCATCCGTGGAGCCTCCGGCCCCGGTCGTGAGTGATAAAGAGCCTCCCTCCCAGCCATGATCGACATGCTGCTCACAGTGGGAGGCCTTGTGGCCTTGGTGATCGGTGCCGAGGTGATGATCCGTGGGGCAGTGGACATCGCGTTCCGGGCACGCATTTCGCCCTTGGTCGTGGGTCTGACCGTGGTCTCCATGGGCACATCGGCGCCAGAGTTGCTGGTGAGCCTTATCGCTGCCATGAAGGGCAGTTCAGCCATAGCGGTCGGCAATGTGGTGGGGTCCAACATCGTGAACATCAGCTTCATCCTGGGCATCTGTGTGGTCATTTTTCCCATTGAGGTCGACCGTGATGCCCGTCGGATCCATTGGCCGGTGATGATGGCTGTTTCCATCGCGTTCTGGTATCTCCTAAGTGATGATCGGTTCTCTCGCGGGGAGGGACTGTTCTATTTCCTGCTATTGGTCGCCTACGTTGGTTGGATGGTCGTTTCCTCGCGTCGCGCGACGGCCAGGTCCGATGCCCCTTCCGCGGCCCCCGCGCGTTATCCGCTGTGGCGTTCGCTGCTCATGCTGGCGGTCGGGATACTCGGGTTGGCCCAAGGGGCGGATTGGTTCGTTGATGGGGCTGTGGGCATTTAGCGCGAAATGGGCGTGAGCGAGCAGCTGATCGGGGTTACCGTGGTGGCGGTGGGTACGTCGTTGCCCGAACTGGTCACTTCGCTGCTGGCCGCCATGCGCAAACAGGCCGATATCTCGTTGGGCAACCTCATCGGGTCGAACATCTTCAATCTTCTCGGCATCATCGGCATCGCATCCATGTTGGAGCCGATCGAGCTGGATCGCTCCGGGTTTGCGCTCGATATCATGGCCATGCTGGTCACCTCCCTCGTCCTGTATCCATTGATGCGCCTGGGTGACAAGATCGGGCGCTGGCAGGGCGCTATTCTGATCCTGGCCTATGTGGCCTTTGTTGTGCTGGTGCTGCAGCGCGGCTGATCATTACTCTTGATCCACTTTTCCCGTTGATGTTCGCATCGACCTGGACTGTCTGTTCGTGATGTTTCGGATGGGCGCGTTGAAGTTTTCAGGGGGTGTTCGTAAAGAATGATGGGTTATTTTCAGTAGACCCCCTCCATTTGAATACCTTTGCGCCAGAAAAACACAATTTTTCCATGGCTACCCCCCAATTGCGTCTAAAGGCCCTTGAGGATGTCCTTGATCGCAAACCCCACTTTGTTGACCCTCCCGGTGCACGCATTAGCGACTATTTCGGGACCAATGTGTTCAACGAGGACGCCATGCGAATGTCCCTCACCGAAGAGGCCTACTACGCCGTCCGGCAAGCGGTGCAGCATGGCGAGCGGATCGATCGCAAATTGGCCGACCAGGTGGCCAGTGGCATGAAGGAGTGGGCCTCCAGCAAAGGGGCCACGCACTATACGCACTGGTTCCAGCCGCTCACGGGCCTCAGCGCCGAGAAGCACGATGCGTTCTTCGAGCCCATCGGCAATGGCCGGAGCATCGAGCGTTTCGATGGCAGCATGCTGGTGCAGCAGGAACCCGATGCCAGCAGCTTCCCCAGTGGCGGCATCCGCAACACCTTCGAGGCACGTGGTTATACCGCTTGGGACCCCAGCAGCCCGGCCTTCGTGATCGGTCGCACCCTGTGCATCCCCACCATCTTCATCAGCTACACTGGCGAAGCGCTCGATTACAAGATGCCGCTGCTCCGCTCCGTCAGGGCCATTGATGAAGCGGCCACGGCCGTTTGCCAGTATTTCGACAAGGACGTGACCAAGGTGATCGGCACCCTGGGTTGGGAGCAAGAGTACTTCCTCATTGACAAGGCCCTCTACTTTGCCCGGCCCGACATCATGATGAGCGGGCGTGCGCTCTTCGGCCATATTCCGGCGAAGGGCCAGCAATTGGAGGACCACTATTTCGGCAGCATCCCCGATCGTGTTCGTGCCTTCATGCGCGATTTTGAGACCGAGTCGCTCAAGCTTGGTATTCCTGTGAAGACGCGCCACAACGAAGTGGCCCCCAACCAGTTCGAGTGCGCACCGGTGTTCGAGGAAATGAACCTCGCCGTGGACCACAACGTGCTGCTCATGGACATCATGGAGAAGACCGCGCAGAAGCACGACTTCCGGGTGCTGCTCCACGAGAAACCCTATGCCGGCGTGAACGGAAGCGGCAAGCACAACAACTGGAGCCTTGCCACCAATACCGGTAAGAACCTGTTGCGCCCGGCCAAGACGCCCAAGGAGAACCTTCAGTTCCTCACCTTCTTCGTCAATACCATCGCGGCCATCCACCAGCATGCCGATGTGCTACGGGCCAGCATCGCCAGTGCGGGCAACGATCACCGCCTGGGTGCCAACGAGGCTCCGCCGGCCATCATCTCGGCCTTCATCGGCGAGCACCTGAGCAACCTGCTCGACGGTCTGGAGAAGAACATCAAGGGTGCCATGACCCCCGATCGGAAGACCGAACTGAAGCTTGACATCGGGCGCATTCCCTCGGTGATGCTGGACAACACCGATCGCAACCGCACCAGTCCGTTCGCATTCACCGGTAACAAGTTCGAGTTCCGGGCCGTTGGCAGCAGCGCCAATTGTGCCGGAGCCATGACGGTGCTGAACACCATCGTGGCCGCCCAGTTGCGCAGCTTCCGCAAGAGCGTGGATACCCTCATCGACAAAGGGGTGAAGAAGGACGAGGCCATCCTGCGCGTGATCCGCGACCTCATCGCCAGCAGCAAGCCGGTGCGTTTCGAGGGTAATGGCTACGGAGAGGAGTGGGTGAAGGAGGCCGCTCGCCGCGGGCTCAGCAACATCCGCGATACGCCCCGTGCACTGGATGTGTGGGAACGCAAGGAGACCAAGGCGCTCTTCTCTGACATGGGTGTGCTCAGCCCTGTGGAGGTGGAGGCGCGACACGAGATCGAGCTTCACAGCTATACCCTGAAGGTGCAGATCGAGAGCCGCGTAGTGGGCGACCTGGCCCAGAACCACATTATCCCAACGGCCATCACCTACCAGAACCGCTTGATCGAGAACGTGCGTGGCCTGCGCGAGGTGCTGGCCCCCGAGAAAGCGAAGAAGGCCACGGTCGTGCAGGTGAAGCTCATTGAGGAGATCAGCGAGCACATCGCCACCATCGTGACCATGGTGGACGACATGATCGAGGCACGCAAGAAGGCCAACAATCTGGAGGATGCTCGCGACAAGGCCATCGCCTACTGCGACAAGGTGAAGCCCTTCCTGGAGAAGATCCGCTACCACGCCGACAAGCTCGAACTTCTGGTGGACGACGAGCTGTGGCCCCTGCCCAAGATGCGCGAGCTCATGTTCACCCGTTGAGCGGGAGTTCAAGCGTTCAAGGTCAAAGGGTCCGAAAGGACCTTTTTTCCGTTCATTTTGCGTTGGACTTTGGCCATTGGAGGATCTCCTTATCTTCGCCCGGACCACGTTAGTAACCGGAACAGATCTAGATCCAACGAGATGATCACACGGAAGATCCTGGGAAGCCTGCTTGTAAGCTTGTTGTTCACCACCGCGGCCTTTGCCCAGAGCCGCTTGGCCGAGGAGGCCGACCAGGCGTTCAGCAAAGGTTTCTACTTCAATGCCATCGAGCTCTACAAGAAGGCCTATACGGTGGAGAAGAAGGCCAGCACCAAGGCTGAACTGATCTTCAAGGTGGCCGAGAGCTACCGCGCCTTGGGCGATGTGCAACAGGCCCAGGTCTGGTACGAGAAAGCCAACAAGGCCCAGTACGACGACCCGATCTCCTACTTCTACGTGGCCGAAATGCTGAAGCAGCAGGGTAAATACCCCGATGCCATAGCCGCATACAACAAGTACAAGGAGAAGAAACCGGCCGATGCTCGTGCCGATGCTGCCATTGCTGCCTGCCAGATGGCGCAGAAGTGGAAGGACAGCCCCACCCGCTACACGGTGGACCCCGAGGTGCTCCTGAACACCCCGAACTACGATTTCACGCCTGCGTTCGCGGATAAGAAGAACGAGACCGTGGTGTTCACCAGCACACGTCCTGCGGCCACGGGCGACAATACAGACGGCATCATCGGTGATGCGTTCAGCGATCTGTTCACCAGCACGCGCGACCGCCAAGGCAAGTGGAGCGAGCCCGTGAAGCTCGGCCTGGAGGTGAACACCGAAGGCAACGAGGGCGCGCCGATCTTCAATTCCAAGCGCACCCTGATGTTCTTCACCCGCTGCCCTTCCGAGAAGAAGAAGGTGTATGCCTGCGACATCTGGGTGAGCAAGAAGGTGGGCAACAATTTCAGCGAGCCGGTGATGCTGGCCCTGAAGCCCGCTCCTGGCAAGGAGGATACCATTACCGTTGGCCACCCGGCGCTCACCCCGAACGAGGATGCGCTGGTGTTCGCCACCAACTGGAAAGGTGCTGGCCACAAGGGTGGCAAGGACCTCTACATGGTGAAGATCGACAAGGATGGCAAGCCTTCGGGACAGCCGGTCAACCTCGGCGCAGATGTCAATACGTCCAAGGATGAACTGTTCCCCTTCGTGCGATTCGACGGCAGCCTCTACTTTGCTTCCAACGGGCACTCCGGCATGGGTGGTATGGACATG
>JBEICT010000183.1:0-6780 GCA_040383865.1 Flavobacteriales bacterium
AAGCAGGGGCCTTCGCCGCGGAGCGCGGCAGCGCCCAGGTGATCGGATCCGGTGATGCCGAGGTCCACTACACCACGGACCAGGTGACCACCACGGTGGTGGGCAGCGGCGATCTGAAACGCGTGGGGCCGTCGGACAGGAAAGACTGATGCGTCGGAGTACCGCCTATCACCACCTGCCCGCCGTGCTCGCGGTGTGCTGCTTCCTGTCCCTGGCCTCGTGCGGGCTCTTCCTTCAGGAGGCCGGCCTGAAGAACTACAGGCTGGACGAGCGTGTGCAGGAGAAGGGCCTGAACGACCAGCAGGCCGACTTCGTGCACCTGGCGCGGTTGCTCGAGATCGGCTTCCCGCAGCTGGACAGTGTTTTCCCGAAGCACGAGCGCGAGCGGGAACAGCAGGCCATCCTCGCGGCACTCGCCCTGGAGCACGACCCGGTCAGCTTCGTCCTCCAGGCGCGCAGGTACCTCTCACGCCTGCACAACCAGCACACCAGCATCCGCCTGAAGAACGGCTTCGGCCGCACGCGCTATCCGTTCGAGGTCTTCATCTCCCGCGATCAATGGTTCCTGTTGAACATCCCCAAGCAGCAGGACAGCCTCCTCATCGGCAAGCGGATCGTATCACTGAACGGCGTGCCGATCGCCGAGGTGGATGAGCGGTTAAGGGCTTACACGTTCGCGGAGAACAAGATCAACCAGCAGTACGAGCTGCGCAGCATGGCCCTGTACAGCAACCCCGCCTATCTCCGGGCCGTCGGCGTCCTGCGCGAAGGCGACGAGCGGCTGGTGCTGGGCCTTGAGGGTGGAAGGGAGCTGCGGCTGTCGCCGGTCGCGGATGCCCGTGAGGCGGCGCTCCACACGATCACCTTCCCGGATCATCCCCTGACCAAGGCCCAGGCGGACAAGCCTTACCTCTACAAGGTGGATACCGCACTGCGGATGGGCTATCTGCAATTCAACCACTGCCATGACAGCATCGATGTGATCGAGGGCATGCAGAGCTATGTGAAGCCCTGGCTTCAGCCCATGGCCAGGGCCTATCTGCAGGGGCAGTTCCGCAAGGAGAAGCCTTCCCCGAGGCTCAGGGGGTTCTATCAGCCCGAACACCCCACCTTCAAGCGCTTCCTCCGGGAGATGGTGGACAGCTTGAACGCGAACGGGGTGGAGGACCTGGTGATCGACCTGCGCGGCAATCCCGGCGGGAACCTCATCCTGGGCAAGCAGCTGCTGTATTTCCTCACGGACCGGGAGGGACTGGAGGGGTTCAAGGAATATGCCTTCACCTCCGGCATCTTCAAGCAATACTTCACCAAGGAGTACGAGGCGCTCGAGAAGGCGCACGGGGGGCGCGTTCCACAGGGGCAGCTGGTGCGCATGGACCGTGATGCGGGGCTGTTCGCCGAGATCACCGACCCGGCATCGCCGTACCACGTGCCGCCGGACCGGCCTGTGTTCAAGGGGAGGGTTTACCTGCTGGCGAACTACAGGACCGGAAGCGCTGCCGCCATGCTCACCACGCTGTTCCAGGATAACGGGTTCGGCAAGGTGATCGGGACGAGCGTGGGGAACAACCCTACGGGGGCCACCATCTGGACACCCATGGAGCTTCCGCGGACAAAGGCGCGGATCTCCATCGCCACCGCCTACCTGGTGCGGCCGAAGGAGGACCGCGGGAAGGAGCAGGTGCCGGACATCTGGGTGGAATACACGGTGGATGACCTGGTACGGGGGGTGGACCCCTACCTGGAAGCCGCGATGCAGGAGATCCGGGCAGCTCGCCAGGACCGATAGCCGATGCAACGCACGGACGTTCATGTTGCCCACCGCTGCGTCTTGCCTCTGCTGGCCGGTGTGCTCGTGGTGTGCTGCGGACTGTCGCTGCATGCGCAGCATCGTTGATGTACTCGGTGGAAGACCCTGGTGCCATTGCAGTGCAAGTGGCATGCACCGCGTAGCCCGTGCTGCCGCCCGACCGTTCATCAAACAATGTCTTGCCGTCCGGTGCGGCTGCGGTTAATTTGGTGCCATGGCCATCCGTACGCTGCTGCACGACGCAGGCTTGGCGAGCGAGCTCCGGGTATCGCGCGCGATCTATGCGGAGATGCCGCTGCAATACGCGACCTTGTCGATCAAGCACGTGATCCAGGGGGAGGAGCGCTACCGGGTGCGGGGCCGCCTACGCACCGTGCATGCCGGCGAGCACCTGCTGATCCAGGGCGGCGGGGCGGGCGAGGTGATCATCGGCCGGCAGGAGGCCCGCGGCATCTGTGTGGACATCGGGGCGCCGATGCTGGCCGAGGTGGTGCGGCACCATGCGCAATACGACGACCGCGTGGAACAGCGCCTGCTGCAGGCCGACTTCTTCGATGGCGAGCGCGCGCCCCTGGGCCGGCGCACCACGGCGGTGCTCACCGCGCTGGCCGATGGCGCCACCGCGCTGGACCCATCGCTCTTCCAGGGCCTTGCCGAGGCGGTGCTGCTGGACCGGCTCGACTGGCACGGCCTTGCCCAGCGGCTCAGGGCACGCAAGCAGGGCACGCAGCGCGAGATAGTGCGCAAGTTGCTCCTGGCCAGGGCGGCCTTCGACCGCGACCCGCTGGCCTTCCCCACCGCCCGGGAGCTGGCCGTGGCGCATGGCTTCTCCGAGTTCCACTTCAGCCGGGCCTTCACTGCTGTTTTCGGTGATTCGCCCTATGCCTACATGCTGCAGATGCGGCTCACGGAGGCCTGCCGCCTGCTTGAGAAGGGCGGACAGCCGGTGGCGGAAGTGGCCCTGGCCTGCGGGTTCAACGATGCGGCCACCTTCACCCGCGCCTTCAAGCGGCACCATGGCCGGCCGCCCTCGTTGTTCATGGATCGGGCAAGAATGGTCAGGTGATGGCGGCGGGCCGTGCCCCAGTTTTGGTGCACAAACCCCGATCATGGTGCGCCACCTCTTCCTCCTCCTCGCCCTTCACCTGGCCGTGCAGACCTCCGCGCAGAAGGCGGATGCGCGCACACCGGACCCCCCTGCGCCGCAAGGGATGGCTCGGTCTGGGCTTCACCCCGCTCACCGACAGCCTGCGCACCGTGGCCCGCTGCAAGGACTGCACCGGTATCTACATCACCGAGGTGGTGCCCGCAGGTACCGGTGCTGCGATCGGCCTGCGCGCGGGCGACGTGATCACCGCCATCAATGGAAGGATCACGGCGGGCCCGGGCGACCTCGCAACCGCAATGGCCGATGTCCGGGCCGGTGATGCGGTCACGGTGGACCATCTCCGCGGTGGCGCCCGACGCACGGCGCGGGGCCGCTTCGTCGCCCGGGCCTTTGAGACCGATCCCCATGCCGAGGTCATCTACGATGCCGTGCCGTACCGCGGCGGCCAGCTCCGCGCCATCATCAACAAACCTCCCGGCCAGGGCCGCATGAAGGCCATGCTCTTCATTCCCGGCTACACGTGCAGCTCGCAGGACGGATGGAGCGCCGACCACCCCTACGCCCGCATCGTGCATGCCTTCAGCAAGGCGGGCTACGTGGTGCTGCGGGTGGAGAAGACGGGCTTGGGCGATAGTGAAGGCACACCCCCCTGCGAGGACTGCGACCTGTACGGCGAGGTGGAGAGCTTCACGGCGGGCCTGCGCAAGCTCAAGTCCTTGCCTTACGTGGACAGCACGCAGGTATTCATCTTCGGCCACAGCATGGGCGGTGTGGTGGGCCCCATGATCGCCGCCACCGAGCGGGTGAAGGGCCTGATGGTCTACGGCACCACGGCCAAGAGCTGGTACGAATACCAGATCGAGATGAACCGCCTGCAGGGCATGCTGGCGAAGCCGGACCCGATGGCCTTCGAGGCCGATTGCCGCGCACAGGCCGGGTTGGCGTACGAGTATTACATCCGCAAGCGCTCACTGGCCGATATCGCCACCGACCCGCGCAGTGATACGCTGTTGCGCACCTACTGGGAGTGGGATGGCGGGCAGCGCATCTTCTCCCGGAACCACGAGTACTGGCGCCAGATCCAGGATGTGGACCTGCTGGGTGCATGGCGTGATGCGGCCACGCGCGTCCTGGTGCTGTTCGGCGGCACCGACTTCCAGGCCTTCAGCCGCGCCGACCATGAGCAGATCGTGTACACGGTGAACCACCGTGCGCCGGGCACGGCCACCCTGCAGGTGTTCCCCGGTACCGACCACTTCATGGCGGTTACGGGCACCATGCAGGAGAGCTATGACCTGTTCATGCGCGGCGATATCCCCAAGCTGTTCGAGCTGTTCGATCACGAGGTGCCCAAGGCGGCGGTGGGATGGGCGGAGGGCCAATGAACCTGGAAGACCGGACCAATGCCATCCCTGTGGAGATCCGCCGCAGGTGCCACCTATGCACCGGGCAGCCCGGTTACCGGAATGCGGTCATAGTGTGCACGCGAACAGACCAATGGACCAGCACGAACCATACCGTATGAACATGAGACATGTCTTGATCCTGAGCGGCATTCTTGCCCTGACCACGGCAAGTGCGCAATACACCTGGACGAACCTGCCATCCGCCCCGTTCAACTCAGCCAAGCAGGACGGAGTCTTCTTCCTCAACAAGGACACCGGTTGGGTGGTGAATGGATCGGGCAGGATCCATCGCACCCTGGACGGGGGCGCCACCTGGGTGCAGCAGGCCAACAGTCCCGGAACGTATTGGAGGGCCGTCGCCTTCATGAACGAGCAGATCGGCTTCGCAGGCAACATCGGCCCCAACTACTTCCCCGGCGTTTCAGACCCGCATCCGCTGTATCGGACGGTGGATGGCGGCAACAGCTGGGTCAACGTGACCGACGCCATTACGGGAGCCATTCCCACGGGCATTTGCGCCATTCAAGCGGTGGACCAGGAGGTGGTCTACGCTGCGGGCCGTGTAGGTGGTCCTGCCGTGATCATCAAAAGTGGAGACGCCGGCCAGACCTGGAACGGGCTCGACCTCTCACCCCAATGCGAGATGATCCTCGACATCCATTTTCATTCACCCGATACGGGCCTGGTCTTCGCCGGGACCAGCACCAACGTGGCAGCCTCCTCCGCGCGCATCCTGCGCACCACTGACGGCGGCCAGACCTGGACGGTCGTGTACACGAGCAGCAGGCCGTACGAGCTGATGTGGAAGGCGTGGTTCCCCTCACCCTCCATCGGCTATGCCACCATCCAGAGCTACAACAGCGGCACCACCCAGCGGCACATCGTGAAGACCACCGATGGAGGTCTGACATGGAACGAGCTGCCCCTGGTCAACACCGGCGTACGCGAGTTCGGTATCGGGTTCATCAACGACTCCGTGGGGTGGGTGGGCGCCGAGACCACCGGCTATGAGACGCTGGATGGAGGACTCACCTGGACCGCGAAGAACATCGGCCAGTATGCGAACAAGTTCAGCATCGTTCGGAACCCCGATGGCAGCTCAACAGCCTATGCCTTGGGCCTGAGGCTCTACAAAATGACGACCCAGGCGATGCTCGGCACTTCGGAGCACGCTGCGGAGGATGCGCGGTTCGTGGTCCATCCGAATCCAGCGGTCTCGGGCGGCATCATCGCCCTGTCGCTGGAGCATACCGAGGGCCGCATCGTGAGCGCCGAGCTCATCGATGCCGCCGGCAGGTCGGCCGACTCGTTGTTCATCGGTTATCATGCAGGCACCCACGAATCGCCCTTCGTGCTCCGGCTTCCAAGCATTGCGCCCGGCACCTACACGCTGCGCTTCATCACCTCGTCCGGCAGGACCTACGGTCAGAAGCTGGTGATCGAGGGCCGGTGACGCCCGGGGAATGGTCCACCCAGGACCAGGTCGCAGGTACCGGAGCGCATCGCACCGACAAGTCCATGGCGTTGAGGCCGTGGTCAATGCCTTGTGTAAAGCGCTGTAACGAGCTCTGCAGGAGATCCCTGCCGAGAAGATGAGCATGGAACACGCACAGCTGATCACCCTGAGCGTGCCATTGACGACGGCGCTCATGAGCGGGCCGATCGTGACAGGTGTCAACACGGCCGGCAGCACGCACGGCATGTTCACCGAACGCGACGGCCAGCACAACGATGAATGCTTTGTTGACGTGCTTAACATCCGTCATGCACGGCGCGGGGTTGAAGTCCCGAAAAGCAGCGCCTTGGGGAGTGGACCGAACACCGGCTGCGACCCCGGGGCCGCCTGTTCCTGTTGGTGGGCCATGGCACCTATTCCACCGCGGCCATCCTCACCTCCGGCTTTCAATGCAGCGGTCTGGCGCGGATCGGCGGGACCGGTGCGGGCGAACCAACGGTGGGCGATGGTGAACCGAGTGCTCATCGGCGCACCACTGTCGATCGAAGCCCTATGATGGTCGCCTCCAGGTGCGGATGCATCACGCATCACAGGCGAGCGATGGGCAGCGAACACGTGATCTGTCCTCACCGCCCCGGCATCCTCGACGGCTCATCAACAAGCGTTTGTAGGCCGTTCCGCCAGTTTCGTCACTTTGCTGATCAGAGGTTCCGAACCAAAAGGCGTTGCAAGGTGTAAATTTGATACAATGCGCGTCCTGCTGTCCGTCCTCCTCCTCGTTCTCGCCCTGGGCAGCGCCAGTGCACAGGAGGTCTGCAACAACGCGCTCGACGATGATGCCGACGGCCTCATCGACCTGAACGACACAACGGATTGCGCATGCAACGGCGCTCATGTGGGCGTGGTATCATCACTTTTGCCCAATCCATCATTCGAAGCATTTGACTGTGTTCCGGATTCCGTGAGCGAGTTGTCGTGCGCGGAAGCATGGCAGCAGGCC
>JBEICT010000184.1:0-6753 GCA_040383865.1 Flavobacteriales bacterium
ACTGGGCAAGATCAACGGCTGGGTGGGATATACCTGGAGCCGCACCATGCGCCAGTTCCCGGACATCAACCAGGGGCGGGAATTCCCGAGCCGCTGGGACCGACGGCATGACCTCAGCGTAGTGTTGGCCTACGAGCCCAACAAGCGCTGGAGCTTCGGGGCCACGTTCATCTACTCCACGGGCCAGGCCGTTACACTGCCGCTGAACCGCTACTTCTTCGAGGGCCGTGTGGTGAGCGAGTATACCGACCGCAATGGCTACCGCATGGTGCCCTACCATCGCCTCGACCTCGCGGCCACAGTGCACAATAAGACCACCCGTGTGGTCACCGACCCCGTGACGAACGAAACGTCAGAGGTCGCACGCCGCTGGAAAAGCAGCTGGACCTTTTCCATCTATAACGTGTACAACAGGGCCAATCCGTACTTCATTTACTTCGATGCTTCCGGCAACCCGGCCAACAACAGCTTCCAGGTGGTGGCCAAGCAGGTCTCCCTCTTCGCCATCCTGCCCTCGGTGACCTGGAACTTCCAATTCTGATCCACATGATCGCGCAACGCAACTTCCTCCAAGGCCTGTTCCTGATGGCCACGACCACCTTGCTGCTGGCCTGCGAAAAAGAGATCACCGTGGACCTTCCAAAGACCGATCCACGCATCGTTGTGGAAGGCACCATTGAGGCCGGCATGCCGCCGATCGTGATCCTTACCCGCACCCAGGGCTATTTCGATCCTACGGACCTGAACAGTATCGCCGCCAGCTTCGTGACCGAAGCCACGGTCACGGTGAACGATGGCACTACGACGCATACCCTGGACCGGGTCTGTAGTGGGGAGCTTACAGAGGAACAGATCGAACTGATCTCCTCATTGACGGGTCTCGACGTGGCCTTGCTCTCCAACGCCAACATCTGCGCATGGACCAAGCTCACGCTGTCGGGCACACCGGGGACCACCTATCAATTGAACATCCAGACCGAAGGGAAGACCCTGTCAGCCACTACGACCATTCCGCAGCCTGTTCAATTGGATTCGCTCTGGTTCAAGCTCGCCCTGCAACAGCCCAACGACGATTCGCTCGGGTTCATATGGGCCAGGCTTTCCGACCCCGACACCATTGGCAACGGCTACCGATGGCTCGCCAAGCGCATCAACGCCGGCCCCGACGGCGGCCCCAAGGACGACAGCTTCGTGGCCCCGTTCTTCTCCGTGTTCGAGGACCGTTTCGTGAACGGCCTCACCTTCGACTTCAACTTCAACCGGGGCTCTCAACCCTTCAGCGAGGCGGAGGATGACAACAATGAGGAGAGCGGATATTTCAAGCGCGGTGACACAGTGGTGGTGAAGCTCGTAAGCCTCGATCTGGCATCCTACCGGTTCTACAACTCGTTCCAGAACAATGTGGCCTCCCAGGGCGATGTGTTCAGCAACCCGGCCAATGTGGTGAGCAACATCGAAGGCGGCCTTGGTGTCTGGAGCGGATGGGGATTGACGTTGGATGGCATGACCCAGGTGCTGGACACGGTGGTCTGCCTGCCTTGACCCAAGGCGTTACGGTCCTTGCGTTACCCGGATGATAAAGATCAGGTAACCTCCGTCACCGGACCGTGGTCGCAGCGGGGCTAACTTCGCGCCCTCATTATCGCCATGAGCACTTCCCCCGAACACGTCAAATGCCTGATCATTGGATCCGGCCCTGCAGGCTATTCCGCTGCCATCTATGCTGCGCGTGCCGATCTGAAGCCCTTGATGATCGAAGGCCCCCTGCCCGGCGGCCAGCTTACGCAGACCACCGAGGTGGACAACTACCCCGGATACCCCAAAGGCCGCACCGGTCCCGACATGATGGAGGACCTCAAACAACAGGCCCTTCGTTTCGAGACCGTGATCCGCAATGGCTGGGTCACGAAAGTGGACTTCACCGGTCCGGTGCACAAAGTGTGGGTGGACGAGAAAACGGAGATCCACGCGGATACCGTCATCATCAGCACCGGTGCCAGTGCCAAATGGCTGGGCCTGCCGAACGAGATCCGCCTGCGTGACATCGGTGGCGGTGTGACCGCCTGTGCCGTGTGCGATGGCTTTTTCTACCGCGGCCAGACCGTGGCCTTGGTGGGTGCCGGAGATACGGCCTGCGAAGAGGCCACCTACCTGGCCAAGCTCTGCCCCAAGGTGTTCATGCTCGTACGCAAGGATGAGTTCAGGGCCAGCAAGGCCATGGTCCATCGCGTGCAGAACACTCCCAATATCGAGGTGCTCTTCAATACCGAGGTAAAGGATGTTCTAGGCGAGCACGCCGTTGAAGGGATCATCGCCATCAACAACACGACCGGTGAGGAGCGCAAGCTCGATGTCACCGGGTTGTTCGTTGCCATTGGCCACAAACCTGCCACGGACATCTTAAAGAACTGGCTGGACATGGACGAGGCCGGCTACCTGAAGCACGACGCCGACCGGACCAGCACCAAGGTGCCCGGTGTGTTCGTGGCGGGCGATTGCGCTGACAAGGTTTACCGCCAGGCCGTGACCAGCGCAGGTAGTGGCTGCATGGCTGCCCTTGATGCCGAACGATGGCTGGCGGCGCAGGGTAGGCATTAACGCCTCACCTGCCAGTCGGCATACTCCAGCCAGAACCGCACGATCTCGCGGCTCTTGAACGGAATGTCCCAATCACCGTCGTAATCCACGCGCACGGGCACGAGCACATCGCCGATAAGCGTGTTGCGCACCTTGATGGTGATATCGAAATCGAGGAAGACCGAACTGCTCGCGATGCGGTAATTGCGCGCAAGTACGGCACCGCTGGCCTGGTCGAACCACGTGTCCATGGTCTTGATCACCGTACGTCCATCGCGGAACTCCGGTCTGGCCTCGGCGCTGAACACCCAGCAATCCACGCCGTCGCGCGTATCGCTCCAGATCCGGAAGTCATACAATGGTGCCATCTCGGGGCTGAAGAGTGCGAGCTTATCGCCGATGAAGGGCACACTGGCGATCTCGGTGCCGGGATCGAACATGAACTTCTTCAGCTCGCTCTTGTACTTGTCGAACCGGTTGCCTCGTTCGATCTCCAGCTTCCGCAAGGCAACGGTATTGTTGGCTGCGAAGGTCCCTTTCGGAAAGAACACTTCATCGTACATCTCCACCGTGAGGAACCTGAACTGCCCTTTCCGGTCACGCAGCTTTCCCGATTCCACCACGCTGTCCAATGCCAGAACGGCCATCGGGCCTGAGCGCTTCAACCTGCCGGAACGGAAGAGCGAAGCGGTCTCCTTCTCCCCTTTGTTGTGTACCCGCAATGCACTGCGCAAGTGGTTCGGGTAATAGCGGGTGTTCAGGAAAGCCTTGTGGAAGGAGGTATCCTCACGCACCTGACGAACGAACGCATCCACATCGAACCCTTGGGCCCGGGCGCTGATCACCACTTCGCTCAACTGGATGTGGCGAAGCAAGGTGTCAGGCTGCGCAAGTAACGACCCTCTCGCTGAGAGCAGGAAAACGAGCATGGCGAACAAGACCCTGGGGGTCGCGCGAGGCACTCCTTGCGGCAGGAAGTAGTGCATTTCAGTGCATCCGGGTAGGGCCCAGACTGGAGTACAGTTCGTACTTCTTCTTGACGTACAGCAGGAACTCGTATTGGGTAAGCCCTTTGATCACCGGGTCGGGCACTGCGCAGAAATCGATGAAATCATCGAACGATTCATCGCTGAGGTTGATGATGTCGTACTCCACGTATTTCTGGAGCAGTTCCTTCAACAGTGCGCGTTTGCGGTCCTCGTTCTCCAACTGGGCCACCAACCGTTTGCTCCGCTCACGCCGGCTGAACTCCTGGTAAAGGAAGGTGATCGGGCTCTGCAGCGCATCCACTTGGCTGATCCGGTAATCGCTCTCGCGATAACCCAATCGCTCGATATCCTTCTGGATCTCCTGCAAGGTGCGCTGGCTGATGATCTCCACTTCACGCAATTGTACCTGCAAGGACCTCAAGCGCACCACCACGCGATAGCTCCCCTTCGGCACACTGTCGCGCATGGAGATGGCCTGTGTGACATGCCCAACGGAGCCGATCAGGAGCGTATCGGTCTGCCGGGCGGTCACTGTGAACGAACCGTCCGCATTGCCGAACGTCCCCGACCGCGTGCGTTTGTTCACGATCATCAGGTCGTAATAGGTACGCTCCTGTGTGGGCGAAACCACCTGGCCGTGAATGGTCACCTGGTCCTGGGACATGCCAACGATGGCCGACAACATGAAGAGTGGGACCAGAATGCGCTTCACAGGAGCAAAGTTACCGCAGGGCCCTTCCAACATTCGTTCCACACGATGTCCTGACAAAAAAGGGCCCTCCGCATGGCGAAGGGCCCTCCTCAAAAAGGCCTGTGCATCTATAAGCCGGGTCCTGTATCCCCCTTGCGGAGGACCTCCATCATCTATCTGGGACGTCGCTCGCGCGCCGCCTCTATCGACCTACCCTCCGGGATCGGACGGGCCGCCCTTATCCACCTTTCGGTGGAACCCCGGTATACATGGTCTTTCAGCCCGTGGGGTTTACCAAGCTGCCCCGCTCACACGGGGCACTGGTGAGCTCTTACCTCACCTTTTCATCCTTACCTGCCTTGCGGCGGGCGGTCTCCCTTTCTGTGGCACTTTCCGTAACGCGCCCGTTCCCGAACGCGCTCCTTCCCGTTAGGAAGCATGGTGCCCTTTGCTGCCCGGACTTTCCTCCCCAGGCCAATGACCTGGGACGATGGAGCGATGCACAGGATGTCAAGGAACGATCAACGATGACGCAGGATGATGACCTCCGTAGCACCCACCCCATAGCGCCGCATATCCGCATCGTGGAACTGGACGCCATCATAATACTGAAGGATCCGGCGAACCTCCTCCCGTAGCACACCCTCACCAACGCCGTGAATGACGATCAGCTTGCGCTTGCCGTTGCGGATCGCCGACTCCAATGCACGCTCAAAATAACGCAACTGGAACTCCAGCTTCTCGCCATCGCTCAGTCGGGTCTCGTCCTCCACCAGCTCGTGCAGGTGCAGGTCCACCTCGGCGATGCCTTGGTCATCGGGCTTCTTCGGGGTCTTGCCAGGGCGCACCAACTGCCCCTTTTTCCGGCGCTTCTCCTCCAGCACGTCATTCGCCGCGATCAGGCTCGCCTGGTGATCGCTCAACCGCACCAGGGCCAGTTCACGCTCCCGATCGGTATGGACCAGACCCTTGGTGGAACGGTCCAGTTCAAAGCCCTCATCGGTCCGCACACGCACGATGCCCGCCCCCAGGATCTCCAGCACGACCCCGCCCCCCACTTCGTCGAGGAAGGTGATACGGTCGCCAGGCATGAACTTTGACGCGGACATTGCACAAATTTACGGGTCCATGAACGCCATCCCCCATCCTTGCCGCCCGCTCCTTGTATTGCTCCTCACCATGGCATGGGCCAACCCGGCCCTTGCACAGACCGACGGAACCTGTGTGGCCATTGGGGGCCGGCCGGCCTTGGACAAATTGTTCGAACAGGAACTGAACTACCCGCCAGCTGCCTTGGAGGCAGGCATCAAGGGAGAGGTGGTGATCACCGTTCACCTGCATCCCGACGGTGCCCTGCGAGACATTACCGTTGGCCGGACGGTGAGCCCTGAATGTGATGCCGAGGCATTGCGGCTGGTCAGGATGGTGCGATGGAAACCGGCCACAAGTGGAGAGCTCTGCTCATCCAAGGATCATTACCTCGCCGTTCCGTTCGACCCGGCGAAGTACAAGCGTTGGCTGAAAGGTCGCCACGCACACACAGACCCGGTGTTCCAACTACCTGCCGACACATCGATACAGGTCTACCAGGCCAAACAACTCGACGTGTTCGTGGCACCGGTCATACCCAACGGAATGGCGGGTCTGCCCAAGTACATCGGCCAGAACATGCGCTACCCCCCAGAGGCCTTCCGCTACAGCCTGGACGGCACGGTGCGCTTGGAGTTCGTGGTGGAACCGTCAGGCACGCTCAGCAACCTGCACGCCATTGAGGATGTGGGAGGTGGATGCACCGATGAGGCCATGCGATTGGTACAAAAGATCCAATGGCTGCCAGGCCAGAAGGCCGGCCAACGGGTGCGCAGCATCCTGCAAGTGAGCATCCGGTTCGACCTGCCCAAGGAGGCGCGTTGAAGCACACTTCTAACTTCGGCCACCATGAAGGCCATTCTGGAAGTACGTGGACCGTGGAAGACCCGGAGCATCGAGGAACGATACGCCACGCCGTGGATCAGCGTGAGCCATCATGAAGTGATCGATCCGAGCGGTGCGGACGGTATCTATGGCGTTATCCACTTCAAGAACATCGCCGTGGGCGTGGTCCCACTGGACGAGGAAGGGAACACGTGGATCATCGGGCAGTATCGCTACCCCATCAGGGCCTATAGTTGGGAGATACCGGAAGGTGGCGGAAGTCGCGACCTGCCCCCGTTGGAAAGTGCTCGTCGGGAACTGCGCGAGGAGGCCGGTATCGTTGCCGAGCGATGGACCCCTCTGCTGGAAATGGACCTGAGCAACAGTGCCAGCGATGAGCATGCGATGATCTATGTGGCCCAAGACCTCACCTTCCATGAACCGGAGCCCGACCACAACGAGGACCTCGCCTTGCGCAAAGTGCCCTTCAATGAGCTTTACCGAATGGTCATGCAAGGAGAGGTCAGGGATAGCTTGACCGTAGCGGCCGTGCTCAAGGTGAAACTGCTCCTGAACGAGGGA
>JBEICT010000185.1:0-6700 GCA_040383865.1 Flavobacteriales bacterium
CATGTGATCATTCCCGTTGAAGGCGGCGAGAAGCGGATCGGCATCACGCGCATCCACATGGAGGAGGATGCCGGCAAGAGCATCCACGATGTGGACCCCTTCAACACGCTGGTGGACCTGAACCGCGCCGGTGTGCCCCTGATCGAGATCGTGAGCGAACCCGATATCCGCAGCGGACAGGAGGCCTACGATTACCTGGTGGAGATCCGCCGCCTGGTGCGCTACCTCGACATCTGCGACGGCAACATGGAGGAAGGCAGTTTGCGCTGTGATGCCAATATCAGTCTGCGTCCCATCGGTTCCGAAAAATTCGGCACGCGCTGCGAGGTGAAGAACATGAACAGCTTCCGCAACGTGATGCGCGCCATTGAATACGAGGCGCAGCGCCAGAGCGAGATCCTGGACGCGGGCGGTGTGATCCACATGGAGACACGCACCTTCGATGCCGGCAAGGGCAGTACCGTGGGCATGCGCAGCAAAGAGCTGGCGCACGACTACCGCTACTTCCCCGAGCCGGATCTGCAGCCCATTACGGTGAGCGAGGCCGCCAAAGAGGCCATCCGCAAGGAGATGCCGCCGCTACCCCGCGAGCTGCGCGCCAAGTACACGCAGCAGCTCGGCCTCAGCGACTACGATGCGGGCATCCTTACGGACGACAAGGCCACCGCGCTCTACTACGAGGCCGTGATCGCCGGCACCAACAACTACAAGGGAGCGGCCAACTGGGTGATGGGTGATGTGCGCAGCTGGATGAACGAGCGCGGCCTGCCCATGGAGCAGTTCCCCATTGCCGCTGAACGCCTCGCGGGCTTGGTGCAGTTGATCGACGCGGGAAAGGTGAGCCATACCATCGCCAGCCAAAAGTTGTTCCCACTGATGCTCGAACACGCATCGGGCACTGCGGAAGAACTTGCCGTGACACACGACCTGGTGCAGAGCACCAACGAGGACGAGATAACGACCATCATGCAACAGGCCATGGCCCAATACCCGGACAAGGTGGGGGCCTACCGCAACGGCAACAAGGGCCTGCTGGGCCTGTTCATGGGCGAGGTGATGAAAGGCAC
Source organism: Flavobacteriales bacterium (assembly GCA_040383865.1). GTDB lineage: Bacteria > Bacteroidota > Bacteroidia > Flavobacteriales_F > PHOS-HE28 > PHOS-HE28. The sequence goes on from JBEICT010000185.1 coordinate 1,068, forward strand.
CAAGGGCAAGGCCGACCCGAAAAGGGCGAACGAAGTGGTACGCCGAATGTTGGAAGCATAGAAACCGTTCCGATCATGAACCGTTCGATCATTGCGCTCATCGCCACATCACTGACACTCGCCTCCTGTGAGAGCGGCCCCGCGAAACGGGCCATCACACTGTCCGTGGAAGGCGGCGGCGGAAAGACAGTCTACTTTGACCGTTTCGAGAACAACATGCCCTACCATGTTGATTCCGTGAAACTGGACGCGCAGGGCAAGGGGGTTCTGAAGACCATTGGCTTGCCGCTGGACTTCTACCGCATCGGACTGGACAGCGAACAACTCATCGTTGCCCTGGACAGCGCGGAAGAGCTCACCATCGAGGCCAAGGCCGGCTCGCTCGCACAACCCATCAAGGCCAGCGGATCCGTCCACACCGATGCGCTGTTGCAGTTCTATAGCGATGCACGCGCGTATGACGCCCAACGCGAAGCACTGCGCGCCAAGATCAGCGCAACGCCCGGCGACACGGCCTCCATCAAGGCCTTCAATGCCATGAACGCCGCGTTCCACGAGCAATGCAAGCAGTTCGTGCTGCAGCACAGCAACACGCCCGCTGCCCTCACTGCCGTGAACAAGCTCAGCATCCAGGACGAGTTCGAGCTGTTCAAGAAGGTGCGTAACGACCTGCGTCCGGTGATGGGCCGTTCGAGCTTCTTCGCCATGTTCCGCGACCAGGTGGACCGCATCGAGCAGCAGGAGGTCCAGATGAAGATGCAGGAAGAGGAAATGAAACGCCTCAGCAACCTGCTGCCCATTGGTGGTGAAGCGCCGGAGATCCGCCAGAACACGCCTGAAGGAGGCAGCTACGCATTGAGCGACCTGCGCGGCAAGATCGTCCTGATCGATTTCTGGGCCAGCTGGTGCCGTCCCTGCCGCATGGAGAACCCCAATGTGAAACGCGTGTACGAGCGGTTCAACAAGAAAGGCTTCGAGATACTCGGCGTATCGCTGGACCGCGACCATGCGGCATGGGTGAAAGCCATCCAGGACGACGGGCTGCCCTGGAAACACGTGAGCGACCTCGGCTCCTGGAACAATGCCGCAGCGCAGGAGTACGGGGTCACGGGCATACCATACACCGTGCTGGTGGACCGCGAGGGCAAGATCCTGGACAAGGGCCTGCGCGGCGAACAGCTGGAGCAAAAGCTCGCCGAGCTGCTGGGCAAGTGATCCTGTAACCCATGTGGCACCAATGCCGTCATATGAACACCCTTCGCCACATGTTCCGCTACCCGACCCTCGTCGCCGGTCTGCTGCCGGCACTGCTGTCCTTCGCACAGAACGATGGACGCGCCACCTACTTCCAACAGCGGGTGGACCACACCATTGAGGTGAGGCTGGATGATGGCGGGCACTACCTGCATGCCAAGGAGACCTTCACCTACACGAACAACAGCCCGACCACGCTCGACACGATCTGGATCCATTTGTGGCCGAACGCTTACCGCGACAAACACACGGCACTTAGCAAGCAGTTGGCCGCGTCCGGTGACCTGGACCTTCACTTTGCGAAGGAGGAAGAGCGCGGCTTGATCGACAGCCTGGACTTCACAACGAACGGATCGCGCCTAAGCTGGGGCTACCACCCGGAACACGGCGACATCGGCTGGATCAAGCTGAACACACCACTGACCACAGGCGCTGCGGTGGCCATCAGCACACCCTTCCGCGTGAAGGTGCCCGACAGCAAGTTCTCCCGGCTCGGGCACACGGGCCAGGCCTACCACATCACCCAGTGGTTCCCCAAGCCGGCTGTGTTCGACCAGGACGGCTGGCACGCCATGCCCTACCTCACCCAGGGCGAGTTCTACAGCGAGTTCGGCAGCTACGAGGTGACGATCACCCTGCCCGCCAACTATGTGGTGGGGGCCACGGGGCTCCTCCAGAACGAACAGGAACAGGCACTGATGGACCGCATGGCCTCACCGGAATGGCAGTACCCGGAACCCATCACCGATCTGAAGACCGGGAAACCGCGCCACGACCAGTTCCCGGCATCCTCCACGGAGATGAAGACCCTGCGCTACGTGCAGGACAACGTGCACGACTTCGCCTGGTTCGCCGACAAGCGCTTCAGGGTGCGCAAGGGCGGTGTGACGCTACCCACCAGCGGACGCCGGGTGACCACTTGGGCCCTCTATACCCCCAGGAACGCGAAGACCTGGGAGGCCATGGGCATCGAGTCGCTCGAACAGAGCGTGCTCCGCTACAGCCAGTGGGTGGGCGAATACCCGTACGAGGCCTGCACGGCGGTGGACGGGACCATCAGCGCGGGCGGCGGCATGGAGTATCCGATGATCACCATCATCGGCAGCATGAGGACAACGGAAAGCCTGGACAACGTCATCGCGCACGAGGTGGGCCACAACTGGTTCTACGGCATCCTGGCCAGCAACGAGCGCGATCATCCGTGGATGGACGAGGGCATGAACAGCTTCGTGGAACTGCGGTACATGCGGCTACGCCATCCGGACTCCGAGCCCGGGGTGGGGCTGCCGGGCGAACGATACATCATTGGCCGCGTGAACGACCCCCACCACCTCCGGAACGAGTTGACCTACCGCCTCAACGCACGCCGCAACCTCGACCAGCCTTCCAGCCATTGTTCCACCGACCTCACCGCCGTGAACTATGGGGCCATGGTGTACGGCAAGACCGCCCTGGTCTTCGACCACCTGTTCGCCTACCTCGGCGACTCGCTCTTCGACCGCTGCATGCACGCCTACTTCGACGAGTGGAAGTTCAGGCATCCCCGGCCGGAAGATGTGCGACGCGTGTTCGAGCGCGAGAGCGGCAAGGACCTTTCGTGGATGTTCGATGAACTGATCGGCACGGATCGGAAGCTTGACATTTCGGCCAAGCAGTTGACCGGTTCAAATCTCACGCTGAAGTCCCGGGGAGTCAAACATCACGCCCCGCTACCGGTCACTGCATGGAATGGCACTGACTCACTCGGAATGGTATGGATAGAGCCGGACACCATTCGATTCGACGAGCGCTCCGCAGCACCAGCGAAAGTCATCTTGGATGCTCATCCATCGAACAGTGTCTGGATAAGGACCGAGACCTTGCCTTGGCCTAACGCCGACCGCATCCGCATCGACGCCGGTGCCCGCACCCTCGATATCGACCGTCGCAACAACGAAGTGCGCAGCCATGGGCTTTTCCGTCGTTGGGCCAGACCCGAACTGAAGTGGTTCGGGGGCATCGAGAAGGACGACCGCAGAAGTGTGTACTGGACACCGGTCGCCGCGTGGAACGGCCACGACGGCCTGCAAGTGGGCCTCGCCGCCTACAACACGCTGTTCCCGAACCAGCGCACCGAATGGGCGGTGGCGCCGCTCTATGGCCTCGCCAGTCAGCGCATCGGCGGCGCGGCCCGCATCGAACGCCACTTCGACCGGCTGGAAAGCTCCCTGTTCCAGAACATCCACATGGGCATCAACCTGCGCAGTGCCTCCATCTATCAGGACCATGGCAACGTGGCCGCCTATGAGAAAGTGGCCCCGCACATCGTGTTCGACCTGAAACGCGATCCGCTCAGTCGTCCGTGGCAGCATAGCATCGGACTTCGCGGCATCTATATCAATGCCTACGAGGCCATCCTCAGCGACCTCGAACACCAATTCCCGTCGAGCCTGCCGCTGTTCGAGCAATTCAACGCAGAGCTGCAATACACGGCCCGGAACGACCGCAAGCTCGGACCCACATGGATCCAACTGACCCTGTTGGCGCAGGACACACCAGAGGAAGGGAACTTCATGCGCGCCTCCATCGAGATCAAGCGTGCCTTCACGTACAATGCCGATGGCAAACAACTGCGCCTCAGGGCGTTCGGCGGCACCTTCTTCGGCGACCCCGATCTGAGGAACACCTTGCAAGCCTGGGGGCTTTCGTGGGGACCTGAGGACCTGCTCTACGACCACGCCTATTTGGAACGCGGCGCCACCACCGGTCTCACCGGGCAGCAGTTCAACAAGCAACAGGGCGGGTTCAAGACACCGTTCGCACAAGGAGGCAGCGATTCATGGACCGCCTCGCTCAACGCCGAGCTCGACTTCCCGTTCAAGCTTCCCATCGCTGCGTTCGCCAGCGCGGGCTGGGTGCCCATGACCACCATCACCGAAGCAGGCAGCAGCACAAGCACAGCGACCTATTTCGAGGCCGGACTGGGTATACCGGTGGTGCGCGATGTGCTTGAAGTGTGGTTCCCGCTCTACGTGTCGGACCGCATCAGCACGGAAGAAGAGACTGCAGGCCGTGATATCGGCGACCGCATCCGCTTTGTGTTCGCCATAGAGCGTATGGACCCCACGAAGGCCCTGCGCAAGCTGAAGCCCTGAGCACAGGTCCGCTCGAGCAGGACTCCAGTGGGACCTTATGCCGATCTTCGCGCCACATGCAGCCCGGCCAGAAGATCCATTTCCTCAGCGACTTCCACCTCGGCGTGCCCGATGCCGAGAGCAGCCTGGCGCGGGAAAAACGGATCTGTGCCTTCCTCGATGAAGCGGCGAAGGATGCTGCGGAGATCCACCTGCTCGGCGACCTGTTCGACTTCTGGTTCGAGTGGAAGCGGGCCGTGCCGCGCGGCCATGTACGCTTGCTGGGAAAGCTCGCGGAACTCACCGATCGCGGTATTCCCGTGCACCTCTTCATCGGCAACCACGACATGTGGATCTTCGATTACGTGCCGAAGGAAACCGGCGTGATCGTGCACCGGGAGCCCATCGTGCGTGAGATCGCCGGCAAGCGTTTCTATATCGGCCACGGCGATGGCCTTGGCCCCGGCGACCATGGCTACAAGTTCATCAAAGGCGTGTTCCGCAACCCGATCTGCCAGTGGCTCTTCGCGCGCCTGCATCCCAACTTCGCGCTGTGGCTTGGCGATTTCCTCAGCGGCCGCAGCCGGAAGAAGAGCTACGAGAACGACCGCAAGTGGCTGGGCGAGGACAAGGAATGGCTGGTGCAGTACTGCCGCGAGCTGCTGAAGAGCGACCGTTTCGACCTCATGGTCTTCGGCCATCGCCACCTGCCCATTGACATGGAGGTGGCGCCGGGCAGCCGCTATGTGAACCTCGGCGATTGGATCAGCTATTACACCTACGCCACCTTCGATGGCCAGGAACTGAAGCTGATGAAGCGGACGAGTGATGGGCCACTGAGAGGGGATACGCGGATCACGGGGGGGCCGGCGGTGTAACGTGGCACAACTGAACACCCATCCCCTGAACCGTGCCGTGCTGGCCGCCGGCCTCGGGTTCTTCGTGGACGCCTTCGACCTGTTCCTGTTCAGCATCTACCGCATTCCCAGCCTGCAGGAGCTCGGCCTGGAAGGTGAGGTGCTCCGCCTCGAAGGCGAACGCCTGCTGGCCCTGCAGATGTTGGGCATGATGGTGGGCGGCGTGCTCACCGGCATCATCGGCGACCGCCGCGGGCGCGTCACGGTCCTCTTCGGCTCCATCATGCTCTACTCCCTGGCCAACCTCGCCAACGCCGTGGTACACGATGTGGAGGCCTATGCCGTGATCCGTTTCCTGGCCGGCGTGGGCTTGGCGGGCGAGCTCGGGGCCGGCATTACCCTCGTGAGC
>JBEICT010000186.1:0-6683 GCA_040383865.1 Flavobacteriales bacterium
ACCTGCCCATGAACCAGAAACCACAATGATCCGCAGCGCCAACCCCTTCACGCGTACGGGCCTCGTCGGCCTGTGCCTGGCCGGTAGCCTGCTATCAACGGCCCCGATGAACGCCCAGATCGATCGCAGCAGACCGCCCGTTCCCGGACCCGCACCCACCGTGCAGCTCGGCAGCCACTCCAGTTTCACCCTGCCCAACGGCATGCGCGTGATCGTTGTGGAGAATCACAAATTGCCGTTGGCCAGTGTGCAAGTGCGCTTTGATATTGCGCCTATTGTGCAAGGCGATAAGACCGGCTATGTGGACCTGGTGGGCGACCTCCTCGCCACCGGCACCGCCACGCGCAGCAAGGCCGATATCGATGAATCTGTGGAGAAGCTCGGTGGCTTCCTGGTCACCAGCAGCGATGGGGCCTACACCGCCGGCCTCAAGAAGAACCTACCGGCGCTCATGACCGTGCTCAAGGACGTGGTCACCGCACCGAGCTTTCCGGAGCGCGAGTTCACCAAGGCGATCACCCGCTACCGTTCGGGCATTCAGCAGCGCAAGGACGACCCCGATGCCATTGCCGAGGCCGTGGGCCGCGCCGCCACCTTCGGAAGGAACCATCCGTACGGCGAGGTGATGACGGAGAAGTCCCTGAACAACATCGCGATCAAGCACATCAACGGCTATTACCAGCGCTTCTTTCGGCCCGATAAAGGCTACCTCGTGTTCGTGGGGGACATCACCGTGAAGGAGGCGAAGAAGTTGGCCAAGGAGGCCTTTGGTGCCTGGAAGCCCGCCATGCCGCCCATGACCATCGATGAGAACTGGAACGAGATCGTGGAAGGCCTGGGCACCGTCCATTACTTGGGGCAACCTGTGACCGCCACCGGCTTGCGCCGTGTGCAGTTGGTGGACCGTCCGGGCTCGGCCCAGTCCGTGATCCGCGTGACCTTTCCGCTGAACCTGCAGCCCAAGGATAACCGGGCACTGGCCGCTCAGGTGATGAACACCATTCTCGGTGGTGGCGTCTTCAACGCACGCTTGATGCAGAACCTGCGCGAGGACAAGGCCTGGACCTACGGTGCCTACTCCAGCCTCGATGCCGATCGCTTCAACGGCAGTTTTTCGGCCAGTGTGAGCGTTCGCAACAACGTGACCGATAGCGCCCTCACCGAGATCGTGAAGGAACTCGAGCGCATGCGTAACGAGGGTGTCACCACCGAGGAGCTCGATCTGGCCAAGAAGTACATGGCCGGCAGCTTCGCACGCAGCCTGGAGGACCCCCGCACCGTGGCCCGATTCGCGTTGAACACCTACCTCAACGGACTTACCGAGGACCACTACGCCACCTATCTGCAGCGGTTGGATGCGGTGAGCAAGGAAGATGTTAAGGCCGCCGCTGAGGCTTTCCTGCATCCGGACAACGCCGTGCTCTTTGTTGTGGGCGACAAGGAGGAGATCTACAACAAGCTGGTGCCACTGAGCCGCGATATCGTGGCCCCTGTGTTCGAACTGGATGAGAACGGTGAGCCTTGGAACGAGACCCTCACGCCCGTTACGGACCGCACGCCCGAGCAGGTGATCGATGCCTACATCGAGGCCATCGGGGGGCGAGCTGCGGCCACCAAGCTCAACGACGTGAAGCTCGTGTACACCACCACGTTGGGCGGCATGGACATCACCATCACCCAGTGGTACGGAAGGGGCGGACTTTATCGCAGCGAGACCCGCATGGGCGACCAGCTCCTGGCCGAGGAGGTCTTCGACGGTTCACGGGGAGTGCGTCGGGGACAGGGCGGCGAATACGAGGTGATGGATGCCGAACTGGAGGACCTGCACTTCAACGGGATGCTCGTACCCGAGCTCGACCTGAAAAAGTTCATGGACCAGATGATCCTCGGAGGTCGCATCAAGATCGCCGATCGCGATGCTTACAAAGTGGTGATGACCACCATGAACATGCAGAGCGTGGAGGACTATTTCCACGTGGACACCGGTCTCCGCATCCGCCGCGTGGAGCGCAAGTATGCCCAGGGCCGTCCCATGACCATCACCACCGACTACAAGGACCATCGCCAAGTAAGTGGTGTGTTGTTGCCGCACACGGTGGAGCAGGCCGGTGGCCCCATGGGCATCGTGGTGCTCACCTTGAAGGAGGCCACCGTGTTGGCAAAGCCCCAGCCGGCCAGTTTCTTCGAAACGGGATTGCCACCGGTGGTGGAGGAGGAATGAGCCGTTAATAGGTCCGATCTTTCCTCTTGACGAACGGCACCTTCGGTGCAGGTCCCAGCGTTTCGCTTCAGCCCATGGCCAAGTTGCGGGGCCGATCTGGCCGGGGGCATAGGGAAGACTGGCATTTCGATCGGAGGTCCCTCTGAACTCCCCGGTGATGACATGAAGGGTGATCTTTTCCGGGTTGCCCCTCGCCGATCGATCGTTCAATAACCGGTTGAAAGCGAGGTGCGAACGGCTTTCCTTGGGATCCCGGATCGTTTACTTTTGTGGCCGGATGGTGAATGTTTCGCTCAGGCTTCATGCTGGAGTAACACGTTCAGACTCCCTTTGCCGTCGATGACCACACAGTTGCGCACTGTCGTTACCCTTAGGAAAGCTGCTTCGGCGCTCCTCATTTTTCTGGCGCTCTCGGCCAGTGCGCAATACCTCGCGGGCGACTATGGTGCGGTGAACACCGGCCTGTGGAACAGCACCCGCACCTGGAAGGTGTACGACGGCGTGAGCTGGGCCTCCTCGCCGGTGGCCGGGGCCGTGCCCAACGCCAACAATCGCGTGTACATCCTGACCGGGAGCACCGTGACCGCTGCCTTCGGTAGCACGTATGCCTGCCTGGATCTCATCATTGAGCCGGGGGCCAAGCTCTTCAACAACAACACCGGCGGCACCAACCTCTCCTACATCGAGGTCTATGGCACCACCATCACGGTGGACGGCCAATTGGGCAACGGCGCCACCCTGGACGGCATCAGCCTGGGCATCAACGGCGCCAACGTGTCGCTGAGCGGTATCGGTACCGTGGACGTGGCCCGCATCAGCAAGCGTTCCGCGGTGCACCCCATCACGCTGGTCGCCATCCCCACCACCGACTTTTCGATCAGCATGAACGTGAACCTGCGCTTCAGCGCGGGCTCCACCACCATGATGTACAACGCAAGCGGGGCTGCCTCCAACTTCAACGTCACCATCGGCACGGGCGTCACCGTGGCGCTGTTGGGCGCGGGGGGTACGGGCAACATCGCCATGGATGGCCCGAACGGAGGTGATGCCGCCGCGTTGGGCGGGTCCTACACGGTGAACGGCACCCTGCTGATCCCTGGCATCCTCTACCTCACTACGAACAATACGAGCGCTGCCCAACAGTGCCGCTTCACCATCAACAACGGTGGGTATGTGCGGGCCACGCAGCTGAACTCGGCCACATCGGGTGCCGGGTTGCATGTACTGACGATCAATGCTGGCGGCACCTTGGAGGTGACCGGCACCCCCACGGCGTGGACGGCCTACTCGCCAACAGGCAATAACTTCACGTTACCCGCCGCCGGCCAGTTCATCTACAGCGGTAACGGCGCCCAGGATGTGCGTCCGCTCACCGGGGGCTACGGCAACCTGCGCTTGACCGGTACGGGGATCAAGGCCTTGAGCGGCGCCACCACCGTGAAGGGCAGTCTGGAGATCAACAACGCGGCTGGCACGCCGGTGCTGGATGTGACGGCCAGCAATTTCGGCTTGAACGTGGGCGGCAACTGGAACAACTACGCCCAGACCGGTTTCGAGGAGCGGAACGGCCAGGTGAACTTCAATGGGAACACCTCCACCCAGACCCTGACCACGCCGGGCGGTGAGGTGTTCCGCTCCTGGCAGATCAGCAAGAGCGGATCGAACCCCATAGTGGTGATGAACAGCAACGTCACCGTGCTTTTCAATCTGAACCTGACCGGTGCAGGTGCCCGGTTGAACCTGAACGGCAACCTGCTGACCATCTCCAATCCCGCCGCCACGGCCATCACCTCCTCGGGATTCGGCACCATGCGCCACATCTTCAGCGAGCGCACGGACAACGCTTCGCGCGTGGCTTGGGCGATCGGCAATACGGCCGGAGCTCGTGTGTTCCCCTTCGGCAGCGCTGCGGCCTATACCCCCTTCACCTTCAACCTCACCAGCGGTGATGCCGGCACGGTGACGGTGGCCACTTATGGAACCCCTGCTGATAACCTGCCCTGGCCGGTGACCCCCACCACGGTGAACAACCTGGCCAGCAGCACGGGCCTCACGCCTGACAACCGCGATGCCACGGTGGACCGCTTCTGGCAGGTGGACGTGACCGGCACCCCGGTGGCGGCCTTGACCTTTGGCTACGCCGCAGCGGAGCTGCCTGTTTCCCCCTTTAACGATCCGCTGGCCCTGCGCGCCCAGCGTTGGGATGCGGCCACCCAATCCTGGCAGGACCAGCTGGAAGGCTCGGGCACATCCTACAACGCAACGGCCAACACGGTTTCCTCATTCGGGCCTTTCACCCTGTCGGTGATCGCCTCGCCGCTGCCGGTGGAGCTGCTCTACTTCGATGCCAACTCGGAAGGGGAGGACGTGCGCTTGGAATGGGCCACGGCCACCGAACTGGACAACGCGCTTTTCACCGTTTACCGTAGTGCGGATGGCAGGGACTTCAGTCCACTGTTCAGCGTGCCCGGTGCCGGGACCTCCCTTCAGGTACTGGAGTACATGGCCTACGACCGCGGTCCCCTGGTCGGTTTGAACTATTATCGCCTGCGCCAGACCGACCTCGACGGCACGTGGACCGAAAGTGACGTGGTGGTGGTGCACTTCGACGCCCTGGACGGAACGCCTGTTCTTTACCCGAACCCCGCCACGGACCTGGTGCACCTCGTGGGCCTGCCCAATACCGGTGCCGAACTGCGCGTGCTGGACATCACGGGAAGGGTGATCTCCACCAGCTTGGTGCCGGCCGATCAGGACCGGGTGAGCCTCCCTGTGGCACCGTTGCCTGCTGGTACCTATCGCGTGTTGGTGACCACGGACACGGAGCTTTACAGCCTGCCTTTCGTGCGTCCCTGAGATCGGGGATAACTCGTGGTTGCCTCGCCCACCGATGGGGCCTATTTTCGGGGCCCCTTAACGAAACGTTCATTTCAACTTTGATCAATGGTAGATCCATGGAGCCCTTCGGATCACCTTGGCTCTGTTGATTTGCCCCCAACGCAATCCCCCTATCGCATGCGATCAGTACCTACTTCTTGGCGGACCCGTTTGAATGCCCTTGTGCTGGCCTCTGCTGTATTGGCCCTGCAGCCTACGGCACAGGCGCAGCTCAGCTACACCACCGCCGGTTCAACCTACAACCAGGACTTCAATGGGCTGGGGACGGCAAGCATCACCGCAGCGGGCGGCAACCTGGGTGCCGTGGTGCCTGCCGTGAACGGCTGGTATTTCCTGGAAACTGGTTCTGGTGCGAACACGACGGTGACCGTCGGCACCGGTAGCAGTGGCACGGGCGATACGTATCATTTCGGACCGGCCGCGAATACCGAGCGCGCACTCGGTGGTCTGCAATCCGGTAGCGTTGTTCCGGTTCTGGGTTTTTACCTCACCAACAACACGGGCGTCACCTTGAACCAGGTGGCCATCGCCTACACGGGCGAGACCTGGCGCGTGGGAGCAACGGGCCGCGCCGACAAGTTGGACTTCCAGTACAGCACGAATGCCACGGCCCTGAACAACGGCGCCTGGACGGACTTTGACGGATTGGATTACGCGAACAGTGCATCAGCTTCCACCGCGAGCGGTTCCATGCTGCAAAGCGCGGCCATCAGCGCCACCATCACCGGGCTGAACATCCCCAACGGTGGCACGCTCTTCATCCGCTGGAACGATTTCAACGCATCTGGTTCCGATGATGGCCTCGCCGTGGACAACTTCAGCCTCACGGCCATCGCTTCGCCGGTGATCACCGTGGACCAGACCGGTTTCAGCGGGGCCTTCGGCAACGTGGTGGTGGGCGGCAGCAGCGCGAGCAGCAGCTTCACCGTGGCCGGCAACAACCTCACCAACGACCTCATCATCACCCCGCCCGCTGGCGGCTTTGAGATCCGCACCGGCGCGAACGCCTTCGCCACCACGCCGATCAACCTGGGTACGGGCAACGTGTCCACCACCACCATCGATGTGCGCTTCACCCCGGGCGCACCCGGTGCGCAGGCTGGTGATGTCTCTGTGGCCAGCACGGGTGCAACGGGCGGCACCCTGATCCCGGTGAGCGGCACGGGCGTTGCCGCATCGGCCCCCACGAAGTTGGTGATCACCGCCATCAACGGTGGCAACCCGGTGATCCAGAACAGCCCCTTCAGCATTACGGTGCAGGCCCAGGATGCGGGCAACGTGCCGCAGAACGTGGCCCTGAACACCACCGTGCAGATCAGCCTCATCACGGGCTTCGGTACCCTCGCCGGCACGCTCACGGGCACCGTCACGGCCGGCTCCAACAGCGTCACCATCAGCGGGCTCACCTATGACCTCGCCGAGCTCGGTGTGGTGCTACAGGCTGCGGCCACCGCGGGCGATGTGCTCGCCAGCGGCCAATCGGCCCCCTTCGATGTGCTGGGCCAGGCCTCCTCGCTGGGCTTCTCCAACGTGCCCTTCTCCGGCCTGGTGAACACCAACCTCG
>JBEICT010000187.1:0-6642 GCA_040383865.1 Flavobacteriales bacterium
AGCCGATGGTATTGATGTCAGTTCGGAAGCTACCAACGGCATACCACTTGGCCGACAACCAACGACGATAGCTCAATGCACCGCTCCAACCGTTGAGGTCGAAACGAGCGTTCGCCCCGCCCTCACTGGCCGTGACCGTGGGTCGCTGATAAAAGGACGGTCCCACCGCTATTCCGATGGCATGCGCAGGAAGCCGCTGGGCCTGTATACCGGAAACTCCAATAAGGAGCCAGAGCGCAACGATGCATCGCATGACCCCGCCAACGCCCGAGCGCGCCGGTTATTATGTCCTTCGGGCGATCAACCCAACAACTCCGCCGCCTTCTTCAGCGCTTCGGCCATGCCGCCGGGCTAACGTACCTGCTAGCGCTTCCGAGACTACCTTTGCGACCCCATGGACCGCTGGGCGCGCCAACACTGCATCATGGCCCTCGGGCTTGCGATGACCTATGGGCTCATGGTCTTAGCGCCGGCCTTGGTGCTTGTACAGTTCCACCTGGACCGGGCCGAGATCATCCGCACGCTCTGCGTGGAACGGACCAAGCCGGTGGAGAAGAACTGCTGTAAGGGAAGCTGCCAGCTGACGAAGCGGCTCGAAGCGGCCACCTCGGACACGAGCGGCAGCGAAGCGCCACCTCGTGTGGAATTGGTGGAGGTGATCGCAATCGTGGACAGGTCCGACAGCTCCATCGGGCAGATGTCCTCCATGCGCTTCTTCCCCCTTACCGAGGCCCACTTGGAGAAGGGGGTGCGCACCGTGCCGGACCCGGTGCCGTGGACGGCCTGAGCTACGCTGTGCACTGTTCCTACGCCCGCACCGGTCCCCGCCGGTGAACTGGTGTGCGTCCATACGCTGCACCCGGTACACAGCGACCTGAGGCGGAACCTGCTCCGCCCGGCATGGGGCGTCTTCCCACCCTTTTCCTCACTTCTCTTGAGACCCTTTACAACTGCGGTGTTCCTTGCCGCATTGGCCCTTACGGGCTGCAAAAAGGACGGCATTGCCCCGGCCGTGAACAGGGACGACACGCGCTTGGACGTACGATTCGTGTTCACGGACCGGGGCCTGCCCCTTGGACAGGACAGGTTCGTGCGCGACTTTGTGAACACCCTGTGCCGCGTGGATGAACTGGGATTCATGCTCTCCGGAACAACGGCGTTGGATGACCACGGCATGCCCATCGGCAGCTGGCCGGCCGTTCACATCGTTGCTGACCTCGCTTCGCCACAGCAGACCACGATGCTTGGGAGCATGGATCCCGGGGATGTGCATTACCTCGATGTTCGCCTTGGACCTTCCGACCTGCACGCACCGCCCACAGGTGCGCTCTGCGACACCACGGCTGGCAGTCCCCGCTGGTCCGCGCTTGTTGTGAAGGGCATCATGGACAGCAACGACGACGATCGCATCACGCCAGAGGACCAACCGTTCACCATCCGTTGTGCGCTGCCCGCGGCGCAGGAGATGTTCCGCATCCATGCGCATACCAGTGTGACGGAAGGACGGACTTCCACCTTGACGATCACCGTAGATGTACATGGGCTTTTCCACGGTATCGACATCGCCGATGAGCCCCAATGCATCACACCATCACTTTTCAACCGCCAGGCGCTGGCCAACCTGACAAGCCGCGTGCTGGGTGAACCGAACTGAACGAACAACCGAAATACGAACGACCCATGAGAACGATCTTGACATTCGCCCTCCTCGGCATCGCCGGGGTGGCCACGGCGCAGACCCAACTGTGGTCCGGCGCATGCAACAACCTGGACCGCGACGCCTATGCGGTGGTATTCAATGGCGATGGCACCAAGCTGATCAGCGGCAGTGAGTGCCCGCAGGCCCGCATCCGCGTGTGGGATGCGAACAACGGCAACCTCGACTGGGATTTTCAGGTGAGCAGCTCACTGATGTGCCTGGTGGGCGTTTCCTTCAGCAGCAGTGGCTCCTACTTCGCCACTACCGAGGAGCTGGGCAACCTCCTCATCTTCGACAACACCGGTGCCGTTCCTGCGTTGATCCACACCATTGATCTGGGTGTCAGCGGCAGCTACTCGCTCGACTTCAGCCCCGATGGCAGCAAGGTGGCGATGGATGGCACCGATGGCGTGGTGCGGATCTACGACGTGGCCTCCGGGAACCTGCTGGTCAGCGTGAACGCCAGTGCCAGCGCGATCCGATCTGTGGACTGGTCACCCAACGGTGCGTTCATAGCAACAGGCGGCCAGGATGGCACGGCGCGGCTGTGGGACGCCGCCACCGGCAACCTGATCCATGCCTACACCAACACCACGGCCGCGATCGCCAACGTGCGTGTGAGCGCGGACAACAGCCGTGTGGTGGTGGCCAAGAACAATGGGAACATCTACGTTTACGATGCCGTGTCGCATGCACAGATCGCCCAGTTCAACACGGGCAGCTCTGTGTACCAAGTGGACATCAGTGACGACAACACCTGGATCGTGGCAGCGCGGAACGGACAGGCCCGAGCCTACAGCCTTCCAACAGGTACACAGTTCGCGTCGTTCAACAGCACCTCCGGCACCACGGTCTATTCGGCGGACATCCAGCCCAATGGCACCAAAGTGGCCATCGGTAATTCCAACGGTGATGTGGCAGTGTTCGAACTTGGGACAGTGTTGACTGTAGAGGATGGTCTACGGCCCGCGCTCACCTTCGATCTGCTGGGCAACCTGGTGAACGACGCGCTCGTGGTCAGGACGGAGGATGGTGCCCCACGCACCTATACCATCTTCAGCACTACGGGCGAACGGATCGCCGAGGGTAACTGGAGCGGACAACCCATCGATGTGAGCGGCCTTGCACAAGGTGCCTACCTGCTGCGCATGCAAGGCGCCGGTACGCAGGGGGTGCGTCATTTCATCAAACAATAAGGGACCATGACGCTCCTGTACGTCACCATCGGCGCGCTGGCACTGCTGGCCGCCAAGAGCATCCTGGACGTGCGACGCCTGGCCAGGAGGTACACGCAATTGATCAGGCGCAGTGGCGCACAAGATCCCCAAGCGCCATAGGTCTGGACGAACAACGTTAACACGGTGGTGTCCCCTGCGCGCCGATCACGGGCGTGCAGGGGATGCACCGATCACCTGTTCCATCATGTCACCGAGGTCCATCCTCTTCGCAGGCATTCTGACCGGCCTGACCGCCTGCACGCACTCCAACGGCCCCTCATTGCGCGCTGGTCCTCAGCAACACAGCACGGCCCGGCCCATCGTTGTGCTCCTTTACGATGGGTTCACCGCACTTGACGCCGTAGGCCCATTGCAAGCCTTGGGCCTCTTGGAGGACGTACGCATCGTTACCGTGGCCAAAGAGCGCGGTCCCGTGATGAGCGACAACGGCATCGAACTCACCGCCGAACGAGCGCTGCACGAAGTGGATAGCGCGTACATCCTGCTCGTCCCGGGTGGTCTGGTGGAAACCCTGCAGACCGCGCAGGACACCGCCGTTCAGCACTGGATCCAACGCATCGATCGCACCACCACGTGGACCAGCAGTGTATGCACCGGCGCTTGGATCCTGGCCGCCAGCGGTGTGCTCAAGGACCGCCCCGCGAGCACGCATTGGTATGGGGCTGAAGAACTGGAGCGGTTGGGTGCGCGCTATGACCCTGCCCGAGTGGTCGTGAACGGCAAGTACATCACCAGCGCTGGTGTCTCAGCGGGTATGGACATGGGCCTCACCTTGGTGCAGTTGATCGCGGGTGACGAGTATGCCAAGGCGGTCCAACTGGGCCTGCATTACGACCCATCTCCTCCCATGGACCATGGCTCGCCCGAGAAATGCGATAGTGCCACAGTGGACATGATGCGAAGCATGTATGACCATGCCCTACGTGAAGCGGGTCTTCTGAAGACCAAGGAATAGCAGCATACCTGAGCGGTCGAGCGCGCGGCACGATCCTCGGCTGCGCCATGGGCTCCACGCGCTCACCCCAACAACTCCGCCGCCTTCTTCAGCGCGTCGGCCATGCCGCCCGGCTCCTTGCCACCGGCCGTGGCGAAGTCGGGCTGGCCACCACCGCCGCCCTTGATCAGCGGACCGAGCAGCTTGATCAGCTCACCAGCCTTCAGTCCTGAGGCATCCATGAAGGTCTTACCCAGCGAAACGGCCAACAGCGGTTTGCCATCGAGCACCGAACCGGCGATGAAACCCAGGTCCGGGTGCTGTTCGCGTAACTGGTAGCCCAGGTCCTTGAGGCTTTGGGCATCGAGGTCCAGGCGTTCCACGAGGAACTTGGCACCCTTGCCGTTGGCCTTCGCGTTGGCCGGCAATGAAGCGGCGAGGCCCTTCACCTTCTCCTTGGCGAACTTCTCGAGCTCCTTGCCCATGGCGGCGTGTTGCTCCATGAGCTTCTCCACCGCTTGCACGATGTCGGCCGGGTTCTTCAGCAGGGTGTTGAGGGCCTCCAGCTTGGCCAACTTCTCGTTGATCATGCGCTCGGCCTCCACGCTGGTGATGGCCTCGATGCGGCGGATACCGGCCGCCAACGCGCTCTCGCTGACGATCCGGAAGGGCCCGATGGTACCGGAGCGGGGCACGTGCGTACCGCCGCACAGTTCCACGCTGGGGCCGAACTTCACCACGCGCACATTGTCGCCGTACTTCTCGCCAAAGAGCGCCATGGCACCCATGGCCTTCGCCTCCGCGATGGGCACGTTGCGATTGTCCTCGAACACGATGTCCTCGGCGATCATGGCGTTCACTTCTTGTTCGATGGTGGCCAGTTCCTCGGGCGTCACCTTGGCGAAGTGGCTGATGTCGAAGCGCAGGCGGTCGGGTGCCACGAGCGAGCCCTTCTGCTCCACGTGCGTGCCCAGGTGCTTGCGCAGGGCGTGGTGGAGCAGGTGCGTGGCCGTGTGGTTGCGCGCGGTGAGGCCGCGGCGCTGGGTGTTCACCTGCGCAGTGAGCGGCTTCTGCACGTCCTTCGGCAAGTCCTTGGTGAAGTGCACGATCAGCTGGTTCTCGCGCTTGGTGTCGATCACGTCCACCTGGTCCGCGCCTTGGATGAGCCAGCCCTGGTCGCCCACCTGGCCGCCGCCTTCCGCGTAGAACGGCGTGCGGTCGAGCACGAGCTGGAACTGGTCGCCGCCCTTCCCGCTTACCTTGCGGTAGCGCAGGATGCGGGACTCCGTGCTCAACTCATCGTAGCCGATGAAGGCGGTCTCCCCCTTGCCGAGCTCGACCCAATCACCTGTGGTGACGGCCGTGGCGGCGCGGGAGCGTTCCTTCTGCTTCTGCAATTCCGCATCGAAACCGGTCATGTCCACATCACGACCTTGTTCACGCGCCATCAACTGGGTGAGGTCGATCGGGAACCCGTACGTGTCGAAGAGCTCGAAGGCCTTGTCACCAGGTAGCACACCCTTGCTCTCGGCAAGCGCCTGCTCGATCCGTTTCGTGCCTTGCTCCAAGGTGCGCAGGAAGGCCTTCTCCTCCTCCAACATCACGTTCTTCACGATGTCATGCTGCTTCTTCAGCTCGGGGAACTGTTCGCCCATCTGATCGACGAGCAGCGGGACCAAGCCGTGCATGAAGGGCTCGTTGAAGCCCAGGAAGCTGTAGCCGTAGCGCACGGCACGGCGCAGGATGCGGCGGATCACGTAACCCGCACCCGTGTTGCTGGGCAGCTGTCCATCGGCGATGGCGAAGCTGATAGCGCGCAGGTGATCGGCGATCACGCGCATGGCGATGTCGGCCTTTTCACCCGCATGGTCATGCCGGGCTTGACCCGGCATCGCGGAATCCACATCCTCGCGACTCCGGCTCAAGGCCGGAGTGACAGCACCGTATGGGATCCCGGCCTTCTTCGCCAACTCCTGGATCAGCGGCTGGAACACGTCGGTGTCGTAATTGCTGCGCTTGCCTTGCAGCACCATGCACAGGCGCTCGAAGCCCATGCCGGTATCCACGTGCTGCGCGGGCAGCTCCACGAGCGAGCCATCGGCCTTGCGCTCGAACTGCATGAACACGTTGTTCCAGATCTCGATCACCTGCGGGTGGTCGTTGTTCACCAGCTCGCGGCCCGACTTCTGCGCCTTCTCCTCGGCGGTGCGCACATCCACGTGGATCTCGGTGCACGGCCCGCAGGGACCGGTGTCGCCCATCTCCCAGAAGTTGTCCTTGCGGCTGAAGGGCAGGATACGCTCGGCAGGCAGATACTGCTTCCACAGGTCGCGCGTCTCCTCATCGGCGGGCAGGCCATCGGTTGAGTCCCCGCCGAAGTAGGTCACGTAAATGTTCGCGGTGTCGATCTTGTACTCGTCCACCAACAGTTCCCACGCCCACTGGATGGCCTCCTTCTTGAAGTAGTCGCCGAAGCTCCAGTTGCCGAGCATCTCGAACATCGTATGGTGGTACGTGTCGATGCCCACCTCCTCCAGGTCGTTGTGCTTGCCGGAGACGCGCAGGCACTTCTGGGTGTCGGCGATCCGTTTGTGCCAGGCCTCGCGGTTGCCGAGGAAGAGGTCCTTGAACTGGTTCATGCCCGCGTTGGTGAACATGAGCGTGGGGTCGTCCTTCACCACCATGGGCGCGCTGGGCACGATCTGGTGGCCGCGTTGGGCGAAATGGTCGAGGAACTTCTGGCGGATCTGCTGCGAGGTGAGCATGGTACG
>JBEICT010000188.1:0-6641 GCA_040383865.1 Flavobacteriales bacterium
CCAGGCCCACCACGTCCGCGGTGCGGAAGGTGGCGCTCTTCGGGTGGCCGATCACAGGGCCCGTGAGGCGGTCCACTTCCTCCACGGTGAGGCCCATGTCGGTGACGAGGTGGAACACGTCCATGATGCCGAACACGCCGATGCGGTTGGCCACGAAGGCGGGCGTGTCCTTGGCCATCACCGTGACCTTGCCGAGGATGCGCTGGCCGTAGTCCTCCAAGAAGGCGAGCACCGCGGGATCGGTGTCCGGACCGGGGATCAGCTCCAGCAGCGGCAGGTAGCGCGGCGGGTTGAAGAAGTGCGTGCCGCAGAAGTGCTTGCGGAAATCGTCGCTGCGCCCCGCGCTGATCGCGTTGATGGGGATGCCGCTGGTGTTGGTGGTGATGAGCGTGCCCGGCGTGCGGTACTTCTCCACGTTGGCCAGCAATTGCTGCTTGATGTCGAGCCGCTCCACCACCACCTCGATGATCCAGTCGCAGTCCTTGATCTTCGGCAGGTCGTCGTCGAAGTTGCCGGTGCTGATGCGCTTCGCGAAGCGGGCATCGTACAGCGGCGCCGGACTGCTCTTGATCGCGGCGGCCAGGGCGTCGTTGACGATCTTGTTCGCCTCGGCTGCGCTCGGCGGGACACCATCTTTTGCTGGTGCCTTGATGTCGAGCAGCAGCACTTCGGTGCCGGTGTTGGCGAAGTGGCAGGCGATGCGGCTGCCCATGACGCCGCTACCGAGCACGGCGACCTTGCGGATGTTGCGATTCATGAAGTTCGGTTCGTTGTGGCGGGATGGAGGATGCGGGGAGTACGGGTGTAAGGGTGCAAGAGTACGAGGGCAAGGAGCCTTCTCTCGCACTCTTGCACCCTTTCTCCCTCACACTTTTTCACCCTTGAGTCCACCATTAGAAGAGTTGTTCTTGTTCGAGAATTCTGTCCAGCTCGAGCATCACCTGCCGGAAGTTGTTCATCTGCTCCGGGGTGAAGCGGCCCTGGACCGCCTCGTTGAATTTGATCACGGTGTTGCGGCTCACGTCGCGCATCTGCTTGCCCTTCGCAGTGAGGTGGATGCGCACCACGCGCTTGTCCTCCTTGCACGCGATCCGTTTGATGAGCCCGGCCTCCTCCATGGTCTGCAAGGTGCGCACGAGGCTGCGGCTCTCCATGCCCATCCGGGGACCGAGCTTGGTGCTGGGCGTACCCTCCGGCTCGATGTTCAGCAGGATCTGGCCCACGGCCATGCTGCCGCCGTACTTGGCCGCCTCGGTGTTGTAGATGCGCGAAATGCGGCTCCACACTTTGCGGATGGGAAAGTCGATGGTGTCCTCTGGCTTCATCACGGGTCCGGCTTCGGAGCCTAAGGTAATGGGAAAAGTTATGCGTGCATACCATTGTCCTGTCCGGGTCGAATAGGAGCCGGGCACGGTCCTTGGTACTTTTGAGGCCCACCATTTCCCCATGAAACACCTGATCTGGGCCGCTATGGCCGCTTTCGCGCTGACCCTCGGAGGTTGCACCAAGGACGAGGCCGAGGACCCTGCAACGACCCCTGCCGGTCCGCGCCTTATCCTGAAGTTCAGGTTCGATAGTACGCAGGTGCGGTTGGGCAACCTGGGGCAGCCCAGTACGGTGCCGGCCGGACGCGGGGCCTACAGCCCACGTTTCAACAAGATGAGCGCCCACTATGTGGAGTTCTCACCCACCGCGTTGACCCAAGTTGGCCAGGGGGATGTGGTTTATCACGCTCCGGAGACCACCATGGGCGGTGCCACGGCCATCGACCATGACCTGGGCATCAACGTGGGCGACGGTCAGGCCTTTGTCAACATCCCCCTGAGCGACCTTAACCCCGGTACATACCAGTTCCTCCGCGTGTCCCTGGCCTACCAGAATTACGATGTCCGCTTCTACTACAACAACGTGGGGTACATGGGCACCATCGCCTCGTTCATCGGGTACAACACCTACATCGGGTCCCATCTGGTCCACGACTCCACGGTGACGGTGAACGCCAACAAGCTGCAGGGGTATTGGGCCTTTGAGGTACAGGACCCGCCGATCCCAACGCCCGTTACCGAAGGACAGGCCCCCGGCACCACGGTGGTGAACCCCATCCAGGTCACCTCGCCCATCCCGGCCGGTTCATGTCTGGTCACCGGTGCATTCGCGGCACCGCTCACCATCACGGGCAACGAGACGCAGGATATCGTGATCACCGTATCACTGAGCACCAACAAGAGCTTCGAGTGGACGGAGCTCGACGGCGACAACAAGTTCGAGCCGGTGAACGGCGAAACGGTCGTCGACATGGGCATCCGGGGCATGATCCCCATCGTGGAGTAACGCTCAGGGCCTTACCGCGATCTCCAAATAGGGGGCCAGCACTCCGGCGTTGCATGGGTCTGCGACCAGATCGGCCCGTAGCCATTGTATGCCCTTGGGGCGCTTTCCAACACGAACGGTGACCGAGTTCGAGCTTCGTTCCACGATCTCCAGTCCGGCACTGGTGCTCCATTCCACGGTGGCGTCGGGCCCTGTGAGCGTGTACGACCGCGTTTCGCCGGGGTGTGCCGGTGCTGCATGGGCATCGCTGGGCATCAGGCGTCGCGGCGCGGTGCATCGATCACGAAGATGTGGTTCGGGCCGACGCTGGAACACGCGAACGTAGTCCACTTCGAAGCGCGTGTCCGCAGGCCATAGTACCGGTACTTTCGGTGCTTTGCAGTACCCGCCCGGTTCCGACACGGCCAGGTCGAGAACGAGATTGATGCCGTCCGCTGACCTCGGGAAGTAGGGCGCCGTGGCCAGCTCACCGGGGGCGCGGTCGCAGGCTGGTAATGGCCGTCCTCGACCGTCCACGTAGCGTCCGCGTCGGTGCACCAGTTCGCCGTCCAGATACCAGCGGGTCTCATCGGCATCCCATTCCACGGCATACACGTGGAAGTCTCGCGAGAGGTCGGTGGCCTTGTGCTTGCCTGTATGCGAGAATTTACGCTGCCCCCAACGGTGAAGCGAGCCTTTCATCCAGTTCGGCTTTTCGCCGCAGAACTCGAACACGTCGATCTCCGTCTCTCCCCCGAAACCCCAGAACGCGGGCCAAAGACCGGCGCCTTTCGGGATGCGGCAACGCACTTCGAATCGTCCGTGGTTGAAGTGTGCTTCGCCAATGGAATGCACCATGCTGCCTGCATGGTCCTTGCGTTGGCCATACCATTCCTCAGCACTGGTGCGCACGCCCAAAAGGAGCATCCCGTCACGTACCTGCACCAGGTCATCGCGAAAAATGGTGTTGCTGGTACCCATCACCCGGCAGCCCGGGCATTGGTCGCTGCCATCGGCGCTGTAGGTGAAGTAGGTCACCCACTTGCTGCGGTCCAGGGTGGTGCCCGTGAACTCGTCGTGGAAGACCAGTTTCCATGCACTGGTATCGCATGGACCTCCGGCACTGTATTCCTTCGGGCCTACGCGTTTTTCTCTCTTGGTCTGCGCTCGCAGATCACTGTGTGAGAGGGCGAGCACCAGGAGCAGCGGAAGTACGCGTGACAGGAGCATGCGAGGTCGCAATTGTGGTATTGTCGTGAAGGTAGGCCGATCACGCGGGCGAACGCACGGGACGCGCCTGGCCATCGACCCAGAGCACGAGGCCTTGGTCGCGATGGTAGCTGTAACGCACCCTCGGCGCGGCCACGATGATTTCGGTGCCACCGGAACCATCCTCATAGAGGAACACACTGTCACAGGCAAAGCGCCACACGGACGTATCGCCTTGCACACTGTAACGCATATGCGGTGCCACGTTCCGCCGCTTCAGCCGAAGGGTGTCGTCCTCCATCACACGTTCAGGTAAGGCCACATGCATGAAGCCTGCATCCATGAATTCCCAGTCAAGGAACAGCACTTTCTGGCCCCAGCTCTCCTTCTCGCCGAAGTTGGCCAGCAACCACATGGCGTCCGCAGGATGTACGGTGTCGAGCGGGAAGCAGGTGGGCAGCATGGTCCAACTGTCGTAGGCCGGTGGCGAGATGGCCATCATCTCCACGGCGCTATCCGCTGCGAACCGATAGCGGTAAAGTCGAAGGCCTTCGAAGGTCTCCTCCATATTGGAGGCCACCATCAGGTAGGTCATATCGCCCAGATCGAAGGTGGTCTGGATGAGCAGGGTATCATGTGCCAGGTTGTCGTCGATGGCCGGGAATGCGAACGGCCCGCTTCCCCTGATCACGCTCGCAGGGGTGGGCGCCGGCTTCTCCGCAGCCGTGCAGCCCAGCACGAAAAGCAGTGCGCCCAGCCAAGCGAAAAAGCCGGTCCTCATTTGGTCTTGATGGGGCTCACATTCCCCGACCCGGTAACGGTGACGTTCACGCTGGAAGGAGTTCCCAGATAGCGGACATCCCCGCTGCCCATCACCTGTCCATCGATCACGCCGTTCGTGCGCACTTCAATGTCCCCACTGCCCATCACCTCTGCGGTCACCTTGGTCGCCGTGAGTTCCGAGGCCTTTACATCGCCTGAGCCCTGCACGCTGGCTTGAAGGGCATCACAGGTGCCCGATAATTTCACGGTTCCGGAGCCTTGCACGTTCGCTTTTACAGCACCGCCTTGCACGTTCATCTTGATATCGCCACTGCCTTGCACGTCCAGGTCGAAGGCGTTCGCGACAAAGGTGCCTGTGCTTTTCACATCGCCGGATCCCTGCACCGACAGGCGATCCATCGAACGCACGCGCAGTCGTACCAGGAATGGTTTGTCCGTGTTGTAGCATTCCGAAGTGCGAATGGTCCAGTGGCCGTCCTTCACCACGGTCTCCACCAGGCCCACCAGGTTCGCCTGGCCTTCCACCTCCACGGATTGGTCCGTGCCTTGGGTCAGTTCAACATCCAGGGAACCCTGAAGAGTGATGGCGTTAACGGCAGGAAGGTCAAGTGTTCGTTTAACAACGTCCCCCTTGCCCGTTACACAGGTTGCCGAAAGGCAGGACAGAATGAACAGTGATGCTGCTACGGTTGCAGCTACCATGAATAGATGGCGCATGGGTTCAACGTATCAGGGTGAGGTGTCCTGTCCATTCGAGCCCACCTACCTTGAAGACATAAAAGTACGCTCCGGACACCACGGGTTCACCCGCGAAGGTCCGGCCATCCCACGTGATGTCGTTGCCTTGCGAGGCGAACACGCGTTGGCCATACCGGTTCCAAATGGCCAGGTCCGCACACGGGCCCGGGTCCGTAAGGTCGCTCGGTCCGAACGTATCGTTGATGCCATCCCCGTTCGGCGTGAACACCGTTGGCATTTCCAGCCGGGTGAGGTCGGGTTGTTCCACTGCCGGGTAGACACTGCTGAAGGTCTGCTGCTCGCCGTTCCCGTCGGTAGCCACAACAGTGGCTCCAATTGGTTCGCCAAAGGCGAAGCGATGCACCGGGTCCGGGTCGGTGGTGGTGGCTCCGTCGCTGAAGGTCCAGATCGTGCTGACGGCGCCTTGCGGCCCGGTGAAGAAGCCCCTGACGCCCTCGCAATCCGGTTCAAGACGCACAATGATCTCCTGTTGCTGAGCGCTCGAGTTGGTGGCGCACCAGAGGACCAGCGCCATCAGGATGACCTTCGGCAGATGTAAGGTCTTGGTAGTCAAGGTCATGAGTGCTTTTTGTTCGTCCCTCATCCTGCCGGGTAGGACGCCTTCCTCAAAGGTCGAGCGAGGTTCAGTCGCAGCTTGGCCCACCTAGGGCATTCTTCCACCACCGCCATGTTGACTGAGCGCGCAAGATGTCGTCGATGTTCCGAGGTAACCCGTCGGCCGATCCGTTCGTATCATCATACCCGGATGGCCGTTCTGACTTATCAGAACAAGCCCTCCATCGAAGCAGAACGCATTGATCTGGATGCATCGTGGACCCGACATATCGGAGCACTGGTCAGGCCAGGCCGTAGGTCATTTGCTGGCCGGGTCCGGGCATCGGCCCGTGTTCGCCCATTTCGGGCGCGTGGACCACACGGTAGTGGAGCGGTTGCTCGCCGAAGCGGAATCCGCCAGCTTGTCAGTGGGCGATGCCGTCTCGGTGCGTAAGCGGTTGTTCAATGTGCTGGTCGAGGGGCTGGAGAACGTGCGGGTGCATGCCGGCGAACAGTTCGAGGATACCGCCTTTGCCTTGCTGGTCGACGCGGGAGATGGATACCGACTGGCGTTCGGGAACGCCCTGCCACTGGCAATGGCGGCCATGCTCAGCCATCGCATGGAAGTGCTGAATTCCATGGAGGAAGCCGACCTGAAGCAGCACTTCATGCTGATGCTCGGGAACGATGCACGCACCGAGCGCGGAGGTGCCGGCCTCGGCTTGTTGACCATGGCACGCAAGAGCCATCGTCCCATGTTGGTCCGGACATTGCCCCTGAATGAGGGCACTGCCTATTTTGTGATGGAGCTCGCCGTGATGCGGGGCTGAAGCCTACCGAACGGCAGCGTAGTCGGCGAGGTAAAGGAAGTGGTCGGTCAAGTGGCCCTCTTGTGCAATGGTGGCACGATCGATCATGCCTTCCACGTCCATGCCGACCAAATGGGGCAGCACACGTTCGACCAGGTCGTTGCCGAAGGCATCCGAGGCATCGCGCGGGAGTTCACAGGGGAGGTTGTCCACCGACATCACGGTGACGCTACCTGG